>JAUSAO010000002.1 GCA_030652475.1 Gallionella sp.
GTCATTCCCGCGCATAAGTAGTGACTTTGCAATCGTTTCTTGATTGCTTAGTCAATACTTAGTGGTTTCATCAGGCGGGAATCCAGATAAATCAAAGCGCTGGATCTCCGCTGTTGCGGAGATGACGAATAAATCAGCATCTCCCTAACTTTTGCGGTAACTGAACTACATGGCAACTCACGACATCGTCGGCAAACTCTGGAATCTCTGTAACGTCCTCAAGGACGATGGCATTACCTATCATCAATATGTCACCGAACTGACTTATCTGTTATTCCTCAAAATGTCCGAGGAAACGGGCACTGAAGAGCAACTCCCTGCAGGCTATCGCTGGGCCGATCTGGAAACTAAAGGCGCACCGGATCGGCTGGAATTCTACAAAATTTTACTGATTTATCTCGGTGGACACGGCTCGCCGCTGGTGAAGGAAATCTTTGCCAACGCCAGTTCCTTCATCAAGAAACCGGCCACGCTCTCCACGCTGGTGAGTGAAATCGACAAGCTGGACTGGTATAGCGCCCGCGCGGAAGGGATGGGCGACCTCTATGAAGGTCTGCTGGAAAAGAACGCCAACGAGAAAAAATCCGGTGCCGGGCAATATTTCACGCCGCGCGTACTGATCGACAGCATGGTGGCGGTGATGAAACCGCTGTTGAGTGACGTGATTCAAGATCCGGCTGCCGGTACGGGCGGCTTTCTGATTGCGGCTAATCACTATCTGCGTGAACACACTCATCCGGATGGCTGGACGGAAGCGCAGCAAAAGAAATACCGCAACAGCACGTTCTACGGCATGGAACATGTGCAGGACACGCACCGTCTGGCGCTGATGAACATGATGTTGCATGGCATTGATGGCGGCATTAGCTACGGCGACACGCTGAGTCCGGAAGGGCAGGCGCTGCCGAAAGCCACGCTGACCCTGACTAATCCGCCGTTCGGCACCAAGAAAGGCGGCGGTCTGCCCAGTCGCACGGATTTCACTTTTCCGACCAGCAACAAGCAGTTCGCTTTTTTGCAGCACATTTATCGCGGGCTGAAGGCGGGTGGCCGTGCCGCCGTGGTGCTGCCGGATAACGTGCTGTTCGAGAGTAACGTCGGCACTGAGATCCGCCGCGACCTGATGGATAAATGCAATTTGCATACCATTTTGCGTCTGCCAACCGGTATCTTCTACGCCCAAGGCGTCAAGACCAACGTGCTATTTTTCACCCGTGGCGAGACAGATAAAGGCAACACCAAACAGGTTTGGATCTACGACCTGCGCGCCAATATGCCGCAATTCGGCAAACGCACTCAACTGACTCGCGACTACTTTATTGATTTTGAAGCGTTTTTTGGTGACGATCCGCAAAGTGATAACTCACAGCACCGTCATTCCCGCGAAAGCGGGAATCCAGAAACAGCCCGTTTCCGCGCCTTCACCCGCGAACAAATCGCCGAGCGTGGCGACAGCCTGGACATCGCCTGGCTCAAAGACGATAACGATACCAATGCCGATGACTTGCCTGAACCTGCGGTACTAGCGCAGGAAGCCATGAGCGAACTGGAAGCGGCTTTGGACGAATTGCGCGGGTTACTGGAGGAGTTGGGCGAGGACGTTGAAGAGGTGGAGGCGTGATCCCGTCTTTCGTAGGGCGGGTTAGACGCAGGCGTAACCCGCCGGATGTGAACCCATGCGGCGCAATGCGCTTTGCTTATTGCGCCCTACGCGGGCTAATGGTGTTCCCTACATTGGAATTGGAGAGGTAGATAAAAATGGAAATCTTAATATTGCCAAGGCTAAAAAAGTCAGCTGGGATGTTTATGAAGATCATAGCAAGAGATACCAGATTCGCGAAGGTAGTTTTATGTTTGGGAAAATTGGTACTTTAGGAAGGCCAACATTTCTTCCCTCTGGCGAAAAGTATGTTATTTCTGCAAATGTAATTCTTATTCAACCTAATCCAGAAAAAGTTATTTCAAAATATTTACATGTGCTGTTTTCGTCACCTAAAGTTTTAGCTGATATTGCTGGGCAGGCAAACTCAACGTCTCAAGCCGCATTTGGCATTAAGAAAATGCGTGCTTTTCCTTTGCTCTTGCCATCTAAGCAGGAGCAAACCGAAATCGTCCGTCGGGTCGGATCATTGTTTGCCTATGCCGACCGCCTCGAAGCCCGATATGCCGCTGCTCGCACTCAGGTCGAAAAGCTCACGCCAGCTACGCTCGCCAAAGCCTTTCGCGGCGAACTCGTGCCGCAAGACCCCAACGACGAACCCGCCAGCGTGCTGCTGGAACGTATTCGCGCTCAGCGTGATGAGCAGGCGACAGCCAAGCCCAAACGTGGCCGCAAATTGGTTGTGTGATTTATGAAATGGATCTCTAATGCGCGAGAATGTTTTTTTACCGATCAACCAAAACTTGACATAAGTTACCATTATGGTAAATGATACGAACTCGCAGACATTTTATTCACTGTCGTTTATACAAGCGTTAGTGAAGCAAGGCCACCTAACGGTGGCTAATTTGCGTGCGAGCCATCGGCTGGAGGATTTGGGTTGGAATACAGATCTTTTGAAAGATTTTATTTTAGCTTTGGACGAAAGTCATTTTTTGAAGAAGTATCCGCAGTGCTCATACGGTAAACGTAATATCGATTGTGATGGCTACAAAATGCGATTTGATGAGTATGAACGTATTGAAGATAAGCATGACGGATTGGAGCTATTCATCAAGCTTGCCATTGCCAATCGCAGCAAAACATTGATTGTTTCTTTCCATACAGATGGATCACCAGGATGAAAAATATGCACATTTGCCCAATTTGTGATGAAGGGATTCTGCAGGCTCGGACCTATGGTCGCGATATGCAGCATAAAGGGGTCAACATTTCTGTAGAGGGTTTGCAGTACGATTATTGTCTGGATTGCGAAGCCGAAATGACTTCGCCGGTGCAACTTGACCAAAATGCAAAAATAATCCGTGAGGCATTTATCGCGGAGAGGGCGCGCGTTAAGTGTGAGCAAAATTTATTGACTGGCACCCAGATTCGTCGGGTCAGGGAGCAGCTTGGGATTACCCAAAAGCAGGCTTCCAAAATATTTGGCGGTGGGCCAACAGCTTTTGCCAAATATGAAGCGGAAGATGTTGTTCAAAGCGCAGGAATGGATAAGCTTCTGCGCCTTGCATCGGAGGTGCCTGCCGCTACTGAGTGGTTGCTTGATCGAGCGGGAGAGGGCATAAACCGTGTTCATATGGAGCATGAAGCGCTTTTCGCGTTTCAGGATTTGCGTGCGGTGGCATCGTCGATGCATAAAATGAAATTGCCTGATTGGTTTGCTGAAGATGGGAACACAAAGCATGGTAAATTTGACTTGAGCAGTGTTGCCTGTTGTAACGATGGAGCATACGCAGATGCGGCCTAGCCAACTTCAACTTTTAGATCTTGTATATCTGAGTATCAAAATTACTACGCGTCAGTCAATCGAGGGGGGAAACACTGCCTTGCCATTTGATTTTGATGGAGTGCAGATAACGGAGGGGGTGGATTTTTCGATTCTTGATGACAACAAAGATGATCCCCGGCAATTTGCACTAAAGTTTCGTATCGCTCTTGAAAACGAAATAGGCAAGGCGGCTCCGTATGACGTAGATATTGAAGTCGCGGGTGTTTTTTCAATAATTTCAGATATGCCAGCAGCTGACCGTGAGGACTTTGTACGGGTCAATGGGTGTGCGGTTCTATACGGTGCAATTCGAGATCAGGTGCTCACACTTACATCGCGTAGTGCACGAGGGGCTTTAATGTTACCGACGGTCAACTTTTTGGATTATCGGCGCAACGTGAAAGAACTGGTGGGCAAGTAAATTTGCTATTCAGCATGGTTACAAGCCAAATTTATGGAGAAAAACAATAAGTGAGCGATTTCTTCAGATTCCCGCATACCCCGCACATCGCATGGCTGGGCGAAGGTGTGCCGCGCGACGATAAGGTGCTGGCAAAGAGTGAAGCTGAAGCGTTTTTGGCGCACACCGTGGTAATCGAAGAAAAAGTCGATGGAGCGAACCTTGGCTTTTCGGTCGGAAGCGATGGGGTCGTCAGAGCGCAAAACCGTGGGCAATATCTTTTGCGCCCCTTCACCGGTCAGTTTGCCCGCCTGAATGAATGGCTAGCAATTCACGAAGAAGCCCTGTTCGATGCGCTGGGCGAATCTCTTATGTTGTTCGGTGAATGGGTGGCCGCCGTGCATAGTCTGGAGTACCCAAGTCTGCCGGACTATTTTCTGGTGTTCGATGTGTATGATCGCAAGGAGATGCGTTTCTGGAGTACGGTTCGGCGCAATGCGTTGGCATCTGAACTTGGTTTGCGCAGCATACATCAGCTGGGTGTTGGACACTATCAGCCCAATGTCCTCAAGCAGATGATCGTTACCACACCAAGCGCTTATCGTGACGGAGGATGCGAGGGAATTTATCTGCGACTGGAAGACGAAGACTGGCTCATTGACCGAGCCAAGTTGGTTCATCCCGACTTTGTACAGAACATAGGCGAACATTGGCGTTCCCGTTCCTTGAGTTGGAATGCGCTGAATATTGGTAGGTAGCCAACGCCCGCTTCCGATTCCATTGCGGGCGGTCACAGTCCTTCTGGTCTATAACTGCATTGTTTCGTTTGCTGACAGAAAAGCTTGTGAGATGTCTGCCGGAAAGCAGTTGATCACCTGTCAAAGTGTTGCCGGAAGCGGGGGTAATACGGCATTTCTTAATTCCGGCGCTATGCCGGATAAACGGCGCCCAGCACGCAGGGGTGTGCAGCGCCAGTAACCAGCGGCAAATTGGCAGCCTGCCCCAGCAGGGCTTGTTGCGCCAGCCAGGCGAAAGCAATGGCTTCCAGATAATCTCCGTCCACACCAAGGATATGGGTGGTTTGCACGCTGCAGCCGGGCAGCAGGGCGGCGAGGCGGGTGCGCAGAATCAGGTTGTGCGCCCCCCCTCCGCAAAGATAAATGTCCTGAGCGCCGGTGCATTGTGTATCTATGGCGTGTGCGATAGTCAGTGAAGTCAATTCGGTGAGGGTGGCTTGCACGTCTTCGGGCGATTCGTCATCGCGCAAATGGCTATGCAGCCACGCTATGTTGAACAGGTCGCGCCCGCTGCTTTTGGGAGGTGCGAGCGCGAAAAAAGGTTCGCACAACATTCGTTCCAGCAGCGCAGGTACGATTTTCCCCGATGCGGCCCACGCTCCGTTGTCATCATAAGGCTTGCCGATGTGCTTCATGCACCACGCATCCATCAAAATATTTCCCGGTCCGCAGTCAAAACCAGAAGTGCTGCCTTGAGGTGGCAGGTTGGTCAGGTTGCTGATCCCGCCGATATTGACGATGACGCGGTGCCGCTCGGGATGGCGCAGCAGTTTGTCATGGAAGGCAGGAACCAGCGGCGCACCCTGACCGCCGGCGGCAATGTCGCGGCTGCGAAAGTCACTAACCACGGTGATGCCGGTTAATTCAGCCAGCAGTGCGGCATTGCCGATTTGCAGCGTGTAGCCGTGTTCCGGGCAGTGGCGGATGGTCTGGCCGTGACAGCCAATTGCTATTATTTGCTCAGCTGTGACATTGCTTTTAGCCAGCAGGGTATTGACGGCCTGCGCGTAGAGTTGTGCCAGTTGATTGCCGACGAGTTGAGTCTGATGCAATTCGTTGAGAGTCGGCTGGTGCAGGTCCAGCACGGCTTGTTTTAGCGTGTCGTGGTATGGCAGGTAATATTGGTTGATGAGTACAGGATAGGACGGTCCGAATGCAACGAGGACGGCATCAATGCCGTCCAGACTGGTTCCCGACATCAGCCCAACGTACAGCTCAGTCTGATGTTCTTCACTTACTTTCAACTTGGTTTAGTCAAGTTTGGCAAGGTTGGTGTTGCGCAACTGGTTCAGGCTCGCCACAAACTTATCAGCCATGGATTTGAAGGCAACTTTGTTGGCACCCGTAATAGGCAATGCATTGGGTAACGCTACGCGCAAGGGATCGCGTTGTTGACCATTGATCTTGAATTCATAGTGCAGATGCGGGCCGCTGGTCATGCCGGTCATGCCGACATAGCCGATTACATCGCCTTGTGCCACGCGTTTGCCGTTACGCAGTCCTTTGGCGTAGCGAGACAGATGCCCATAAACAGTGGAGAGTTGTCCCTGATGTTTCAGCATGATGACATTTCCGTAGCCATTCTGTTTGCCGAAAAAAGAGACCACGCCATCAGAAGTTGCCTTGACGGGCGTTCCAATCGGCGCAGCAAAATCAACGCCTTTATGCGCGCGCCATTTATTGAGTACGGGATGGAAGCGCGATGTAGTGAAACCGGAGCTGACGCGTGAAAAAGCGATAGGTGAACGCAGGAAGGCTTTGCGTAAGCTCTTGCCTTCGGGAGTGTAATAGTCGCTGTGTTTTTCATCGCTCTGAAAGAGTACGGCGCGATAAACCTGGCCCTGATTGATAAATTCGGCGGCCTGTATCTTGCCTGCCTTTACCAAGGCGCCATTGCTGTAAGTCATTTCATACACGGCGGTAAATTTGTCGCCGCGTCTCAAGTCGTGGTGAAAATCTACGTCGCCGCTGAAAATCTGGGTAAGTTGATTGGCTGCTGATTCAGGCATGCCTGCTGCGTCAGTAGCGGCGTACAAACTGGTTTTGATTTCGCCGGTGCGTACAAATAAACGTTTTTCCAATTGCGCGGCAATCGTTTCGGAACTGAAGGTTTCGCCCTGCTTCCTGATTATAATTTGTGCGTTCTGCCCGCCGAGATAACGCAGGGAAACCAGCGCTCCCGTTGCATCTGTTTCGGCTTGTACTTCGTTGCCGGAAGATAGTTTGCGAAAAGATTTTGCTTCGGTGCTGTTGCGCAGATAGTCGCTGGCGGAAGCATCCTTGATGTTCAAACGTTGCATCAGATCGGCTACAGTGTCGCCGCGCTGTACACGCTCGGTGTGCCAGAAGCTGGCGGCGGTGCTTGTCTGGTTCGTCGCCGGGCCAGACAGTGCAATTTCTTCGATGGCGATATTGCCGGTGTTCAATCCAAGATTGCTGGTTGGTACCAGTCCGAATGCCGTCACTACGCCCAGCAAAGGCATGGTGGAAAGTGTAACAAACCATCGCAATTTCTTTTTGCGTTCTTGGTTGAGCATGTTTTGCGTTAACATTCGCGTCTCCGTGAACTGCCTGTTTTTTTATTGTTAAGCAGCTATGTTTCTAATTAGGGGCGAACTCTAACAGAAACACGTAATTCCTTAAAGGCTAAACTGACGATTGGTAAGGATTTTTTTAATTGGTATCGTCTGGCTGACAGGCGGCATAAAATACGGACGAGCGGTAACGGATCCCTTGAAACTTGATTTGAATTAATTATGAGTGAAATGACACAAACAGATGCGCTGGATTTGATCAGGCGTGGTGCAAATGAGCTGCTGATAGAGGCTGAATTGAAGCAAAAGTTGGCGCTCAACCGCCCCTTGCGTATCAAGGCCGGCTTTGACCCGACCGCCCCCGATTTGCATCTCGGCCACACTGTGCTGCTTAACAAGATGCGGCAGTTGCAGGATCTCGGTCATCACGCGCTGTTTTTGATCGGTGATTTCACCGGCATGATAGGTGATCCGACCGGAAAAAATGCGACTCGCCCGCCCTTGACGCGCGAACAAGTGCTTGAAAATGCACAGTCATATCGCGATCAGGTGTTTAAGGTGCTCGATCCGGAAAAAACCGAGATTGTATTCAACTCAAGCTGGATGGATGAATTCAGCGCAGTGGATTTGATCAGGCTGGCGGCTACGCATACCGTGGCGCAGATGCTGGAGCGCGACGATTTTTCCAAGCGCTACAAGAATAGTCAGCCGATAGCGATACATGAATTTATTTATCCCTTGGTGCAGGGCTATGATTCAGTGGCATTAAAAGCGGATTTAGAGCTGGGCGGAACCGATCAGAAATTCAACCTGTTGATGGGGCGCGAGATGCAGCGGCATTATGGGCAACCGGCACAATGCATATTGACCATGCCACTGCTGGAAGGACTGGACGGCGCGAATAAAATGTCCAAGTCGCTAAACAATTACATTGGCATTACCGATGCGCCACAAGAAATGTTTGGCAAGTTGATGTCAATTTCTGATGTTTTGATGTGGCGGTATCTGGAATTGTTGTCTTTCCGTAGCATGAGCGACATTGCAATCTGGCGTGCAGAGGTGGAAGGCGGGCGTAATCCGCGTGACGTTAAGGTGTTGCTGGCGCAGGAATTGGTGGCGCGCTTCCATAGCGCGCAAGATGCTGAAACAGCGCTTAGTGAATTTGAGGCGCGCTTCCGTCAGGGGGCGTTGCCGGAAAATATGCCTGAAATCAATGTGGTGGCCTCGGGCGGAAACATTGCTGTGCCACAACTGCTTAAGCAGGCTGATCTGGTGAGCAGCACTTCGGAGGCTATGCGCATGATTGCGCAGGGAGCGGTCAAGCTGGATGGTGAGCGCGTGAATGATAAGGCTGATGTGATTGAGGCAGGCAGGGTGGTCGTGGCGCAAGTGGGTAAGCGCAAGTTCGCCAGAATCACGGTTCAATGAGTGCGGGTGAGGTTTATTTGCATGTGTTTTGAAATATGAGTTGTGGGTTGGAGATGCTTTTGCTAGAATCGCGCCCTCAATTTTTTGGTAGAAGGTAGTTCGTAGATGACAACCGTACGTGTTAAAGAGAATGAGCCGTTTGAAGTCGCAATGCGTCGTTTCAAGCGTTCTGTAGAAAAGACCGGTCTGCTGACCGATTTGCGCGCACGCGAATTTTATGAAAAGCCAACAGCCGAACGCAAGCGCAAGCTGGCTGCCGCTGTCAAGCGTCACTACAAGCGTCTGCGTAGTCAAACTCTGCCGCCTAAGCTTTACTAGGCTACTTTCTGATTGTCCGTATCTGCAGGATACGTGGTAATTGGAGGCGCTATGAGTTTGAGGCAACAAATCACCGATGATATGAAAGCTGCGATGCGCGCCAAGGAAACGGCGCGTCTCTCGGCTATACGTCTATTGCTCGCGGCTATCAAGCAGCGTGAGGTGGACGAGCGTATTGAACTGTCGGACGCGGACGTGGTTACGATCATCGAAAAGATGAATAAGCAGCGGCGTGATTCCATTAGTCAATACGAAGCGGCAGGCCGTCAGGATTTGGCGGATGTTGAAAAATTCGAAATGAGCGTTTTGGCAGACTACATGCCGCAACAACTCAGCGATGCTGAAGTTATTGCTGCCGTATCCGAAGCCATTGCAGCAGTTGGCGCAGCAGGTCCGCAGGATATGGGTAAGGTGATGGGTCTGCTCAAGCAAAAATTGGCCGGGCTGGCTGATATGGGTAAGGTTTCGGGTCTGATAAAAGCACAGCTGTCCAAGTAGTTTCCTGAATAGTACTAAACTTCACACCTTGTTTCTGGTCGCATCCGATATTGATGCTTGCGTCGCCTTCCGATAAATTCTCGGGGGTGGTTGACAGTTTGCAATAGGTATTCGCAGGGCGCTGATCGACCGATTTAGATGGCAAAGGAACTGTTGGCATGATTCCAAGAAGTTTCATTCAGGATCTGCTCAATCGTCTGGATATTGTGGACGTTATTGAGCGCTACGTGCCTCTAAAAAAAGCCGGTACGAATTATGTCGCCTGCTGTCCGTTTCATAACGAAAAATCCCCTTCATTTACAGTCAGCCAAGCCAAGCAGTTTTATCATTGTTTTGGTTGCGGTGTGCATGGAACGGCAATAAGCTTTGTCATGGAGCACCTCGGGTTGGGGTTCGTCGAGGCTATCGAGGATTTGGCGCAGAGCGTGGGCATGGATGTTCCGCACGAGCAGTCGGCATCGGGCGAGCATCATCAGAAAGTTGCACCGGATTTGTATGAAGTGATGCAAGCCGCCACGCGCTATTATCGCGAACAGCTCAAGCAGTCTGTACGGGCGATTGATTATCTCAAGCAACGTGGTTTGAGTGGAGAAATCGCTGCAAAATTCGGAATCGGCTATGCGCCGGATGCCTGGCAAAATCTGGCTGCGGCCTTTCCTGATTATCAGGCTGACGCGCTGAATGAAACGGGTCTGGTAATCAGTAACGATAATGATAAACGTTACGACCGTTTTCGTGACCGTATCATGTTCCCTATCATCAATGTGCGCAGCCAGGTTATCGGTTTTGGCGGGCGGGTGCTGGACAAGGGCGAGCCAAAATATCTCAACTCTCCGGAAACGCCGCTGTTTGAAAAAGGTCATGAGTTGTATGGCCTGTTTCAGGCGCAAAAAGCCATACGCGCTGGCCAGCGCGCGCTGGTCGTGGAAGGTTATATGGATGTGGTGGCGCTGGCGCAACACGGTGTTGAATATGCCGTTGCCACGCTGGGAACTGCAACTACGCCGTATCACATACAAAAATTATTGCGCCTGGCGGATCAGATCGTGTTTTGTTTTGACGGTGATAAGGCGGGCCAGAAGGCCGCGTGGCGTGCACTGGAAAACGCATTGCCGCATTTACAGGATGGTAAACGCATCAGTTTCTTGTTTTTACCGGTCGAACATGACCCTGACAGTTTTATTCGGGAATTCGGTAAAGCTGTTTTTGAGCAGCGTATGGCGGAGGCGATGCCTTTGTCCGGTTATTTGTTGCATGAGGTCAGTATTGATTTGGATTTGCGCAGCCAGGAAGGGCGCAATCAGCTGTTGCAGCGCGCCAAGCCCTTGTTGTCTGCAATTACTTCGCCGGTAGCCGCGTTGCTGTTGCGCAAAGAGGTGGCGGCACTTGCCGGTGTCAGTCAGGCAGAGTTGGAAGCGCTGTTTGAGATCAAGCCAATTGCGCACACGCCGCGCCCAGCCTTGAAAAAAGCGGCACGCAGCTCATTCTCGGTACATCGCTTGTTGTTGCAATGCCTGATTGCACAGCCCGGGCTGGGCGCGCAAATGCCCGCTGGCTGGCATGAAGATGGCTCGGATGCCGAAGCGGTTGTGGCTGTGTTGTTGGTGTTGCGCGATGTCGGTTACACCGTCAGCAGTCCTGCATTGATGCAGATGTTTGAAGGTTCGACCCATGCAAAAACGCTCGCGCTGGCTGAGGCTGATATGCTTGCCTGGGGTGAAACATTTGACGTGGCGGCCGAATTTGCCGGGCTGCTCACTAAGCTTGACGACGGCCAGCGCCGCCAGCAATTCCAGACATTGCAGGGGAAGTCGGCGCAAGGCGGCTTGTCCGGTTTGAGCAGTCAGGAGCGCGAACAATATTTGCGCTTGTTGCAACGCTGAGTAGCTGTGCTCCAGCGGCTTGCGCAAGCGGGTTTGATAATGAATACAACGCTAAGCGTCTACAAAGGTCAGTAAAACACAAGTATGTTCAGGTATAATGCAGCGCTTTTCTGCGGCCCTAACGTAGGTCTTACGCAATTGGAAACATGAAATATGGCAACGATTAAAAAAAGCAAGAAAAAGCAGGATAAAAAACCGGAAGATATCATAGCGAAACCGCTTGCTGAATTGCAGCAGGATATTGATGCGCGCCGCACCAGCCTGAAAGCCCTGATTGTGCTGGGCAAGGAACGCGGCTATCTGACCTACGCCGAGATCAACGATCATCTGCCCGATATGCTTGAAGTTGAGCAGATCGAGAGCGTGGCCAGCATGATCAACGACATGGGTATCCGTGTGTGCGATGTCGCGCCGGATGCCGAAACGATGATCATGACCGATACGGCCCCTGCGGCGGCGGATGAAGATGCGGCGGAGGAAGCTGAGGCTGCTTTGTCGACGGTGGATTCTGAATTTGGTCGTACTACGGACCCGGTGCGCATGTACATGCGTGAAATGGGTACGGTTGATTTGCTCACCCGCGAAAAAGAAATCGAGATCGCCAAGCGTATCGAAGAAGGTCAGCGGAACATGATACAGGCGATTTCTGCCTGCCCTGTGAGCATAGCCGAAATACTGTCGTTGGCGGCCAAAGTTGAAATCGATGAAATTCGCGCCAATGAGCTGATCGATGGCTTTGTGGAAGTTGATGTTGAGAGTGAGCACGGCCTGGAAGTCAGGGATAATCACGAGGAAGACAATGAGGAAGATGACTCATCGGATGACTCAGACGATTCAGATGATGATGAAGGCGATGAAGAAGAGGATGAAGAGGCACTTGCTGCCGCTACAGCGGCGGCTGCCGCAGCCGATCTGGCGCAATTAAAGGCGGATGCACTGACACGATTTGCCGTGATTGCTGACTTGTTCAATAAAATGGGCAAGGCTTTTGAAAAGCACGGTTACCGCAGCGCACAATATAATTCATACCAGGAAAGCATCACTGAAGAGTTGATGGCTTTTCGTTTTACCGCCAAGCAAGTGGATGCGTTGTGCAACACCATGCGCGGACTGGTTGAAGAAATACGCAATAATGAGCGCGGTATTCTGGATATATGTGTGACCAAGAGCAAAATGCCGCGTCAGCATTTCCTCAAAAGCTTTATAGGCCATGAAATTGACCTGGACTGGTTGGGGCAAGAAGTAAAGGCGAACAAACCGTACAGTGAAACGCTGGTTCGCTATCAGCACGCGATCATCGAGAAGCAACAGAATCTCATTAATATGCAGAAACGTGTGGGTCTGCCTATTACCGATCTGAAGGAAATTAATCGTCGTATGACGAATGGCGAAGCTCGTTCGCATCGCGCCAAGCGTGACATGATCGAAGCCAACCTGCGTCTGGTGATTTCCATTGCCAAAAAATATACCAATCGCGGACTGCAATTCCTCGACTTGATTCAGGAAGGTAATATCGGTCTGATGAAGGCGGTTGATAAATTCGAGTATCGCCGCGGTTACAAATTTTCGACTTATGCGACCTGGTGGATACGTCAGGCGATTACCCGATCCATCGCTGATCAGGCGCGCACGATCCGTATTCCGGTACACATGATCGAAACCATCAACAAGATGAATCGTATCTCGCGCCAGATTTTGCAGGAAACGGGGCAGGAGGCAGATGCAGCGACGCTGGCCGCCAAGATGGAAATGTCGGAAGATAAAATCCATAAGATTTTGAAAATTGCCAAAGAGCCGATTTCCATGGAAACGCCGGTTGGCGATGATGATGATTCGCACCTGGGTGACTTTATCGAAGACTCGAATACCACCGTGCCGATTGATGCGGCGGTTTATGAGAGTTTGCGCGGAGCAACGGCAGATATTCTGGATAGCCTGACCCAGCGCGAAGCCAAAGTGCTGCGCATGCGTTTCGGTATTGAAATGAACACCGATCACACGCTGGAAGAAGTAGGCAAGCAGTTTGACGTGACGCGTGAACGTATCCGTCAAATCGAAGCCAAAGCGCTACGCAAGTTGCGTCACCCGTCGCGTTCCGAGAAGCTCAAGAGCTTTCTGGATAGCGAAGGTTAATAGTTTACGGGTCGTTAGCTCAGTTGGTTAGAGCAGAGGACTCATAATCCTTTGGTCCACGGTTCAAGTCCGTGACGACCCACCAATAAAACAAGGGCTTACAGAAATGTAGGCCCTTTGTTTTTAAGTTGTTTGAACGGTACTGGTAGTTGGAAGTTCGACGATATGTTCGCAGCCTGCACCGCGATTGTAAAATAAAAACACTTACAGGATTAAAATGATCAAAACGATAATAAGAATATTTTTTAAAACGCTGCGTCTGGTATTGATGCCTGTCATGCTGTTATGGGCAAAGTGGGCTACTCCCAAGGGAATAACGCGCCCGACGGATGTGCAACAACAGATCGATCAAGAATGCGAGCAACTGGCACTTTATTATTTTAAAACTTGCCCGTTTTGCATCAAGGTGCGCCATGAAATGGCAAGATTGTCTTTGACGATAGCGTTGCGCGATGCGCAACATGATCCTGAGCATCGTGCGGGTTTACTGAATGGCGGCGGGAAAATTCAGGCACCCTGTTTGCAGATTACTGATGAGCAGGGCAATGTTCAGTGGATGTATGAATCCGGTCATGTCATTAAATACCTGCAACAAAGATTTTCATGAAGCAAATCCATCACGGCTGGCTGACGCACACAGATTAAATAGTGAGTGCCACATTATCTCCCGGCGCCCTGCGCCGTAAGGCGCGGCTTGACTCACTGACGTCTATTGAATTTCCGGCGGATTTGCCGGTGGTATCGCGGCGTGAGGATCTGGCGCGCGCAATTTCCGGGAATCAGGTAGTCATCGTCTGTGGTGAGACAGGCTCGGGAAAGACCACGCAGCTGCCCAAAATTTGTCTGACGCTGGGGCGCGGTGTGCTGGGTTGTATCGGGCATACACAGCCGCGCAGAGTTGCGGCACGTTCTGTGGCGACGCGCATCGCCGTCGAACTGAAAACCGAACTCGGTGGTCTGGTCGGCTACAAGGTGCGCTTTCACGATAAGGTCGCTACGGACACGGTTATCAAACTGATGACGGACGGCATATTGCTGGCGGAGATACACAGCGATCCGCTGCTCAAAAGGTACGACACCCTTATCATCGACGAAGCGCACGAACGGTCGCTTAATATCGATTTTCTGCTGGGTTATCTGAAACAGCTGTTGCCGCGCCGCCCTGACCTCAAGCTCATCATCACTTCTGCCACGCTGGATGCGGATCGCTTTGCACGTCATTTCGGTGCGAAGGTGGTCGAGGTGTCGGGGCGCAGCTATCCGGTCGAAACACGCTACCGCCCTTTGCAGGTTAGTGATGAAGGCGAAGCGCAGAACGTGCCGCAGGCGGTGAGTGCGGCGCTGGACGAGCTGGCGGCAGGCGGGCTACGCGGCGATGTGCTGGTTTTTCTGCCGGGTGAGCGCGAGATACGCGATACGGCGGAGGTCTTGCGCAAGCATCATCCCAAAGGCATTGAAATATTGCCGCTGTTTTCGCGTCTGTCGGCAGCCGAGCAGGACAAGGTATTCAAGACGGGCGCGAAGCGCCGTGTTGTTCTTGCGACAAACGTGGCTGAAACGTCGCTAACCGTGCCTAACATCGGTTATGTAATCGACTGCGGGCTGGCGCGGGTGAATCGTTACAGTATCCGTCAGAAGGTTGAACAACTGCACGTCGAGAAGATTTCCCGCGCAGCTGCGAATCAGCGGGCGGGGCGTTGCGGGCGCGTGATGAGCGGTGTTTGCCTGCGTTTGTACGAAGAAGAAGACTTTTTGCTGCGTGATGAATTTACCGACCCGGAAATTTTCCGTGTATCGCTGGCCACCGTGATATTGCGCATGAGTGCGCTTGAGTTGGGCGATATCGCGGAATTTCCGTTCATTGAGCCACCCACGCCGCGCATGATCGCGGACGGCTATCAGCTGCTGGCAGAGCTCAATGCAATTGATGAAGCGCGCAAACTCACTCCGCTGGGGAATGAGCTGGCCAAATTGCCGCTGGATCCGAAGATCGCGCGTCTGCTGCTGGCGGGGCGGCAATACCAGTGCTTGACGGAAATTTTGATTATCGCCAGCGCGCTATCAACGCAAGACCCGCGCGAACGTCCGCTCGACAAACAGGAGGCGGCGGACACGGCGCATAAACGTTTTGCTGATGAACGATCTGATTTTCTGGCGTTTATCAAGATATGGGCGTGGTTCGAACAGGCGGTGGCGCACAAGCAATCCAATCGTCTGCTGGCGGAAGAGTGCCGCAAAAATTTCCTGTCTCCGTTGCGCCTGCGCGAGTGGCGCGAGTTGCATCAGCAGTTGCACACGCAGGTCGCCGAGATGGGTATGCGCAGCGACGTAAAACTTTTGTCCGGGCACCCGAATGAATTGCCGGCCTCCTATGAGCAGATACACAAAGCTTTGCTGTGTGGGCTGCTCGGCAATATCGGCATGAAGGGTATGGAAGGCAATGAATATCTGGGCGCGCGCGGCATCAAATTCTTTATTGCGCCCAATTCGGTGCTGGCGAAAAAGGGCGGTAAGTGGGTGATGGCGGGCGAATTGATCGAGACGCATCGCCTGTACGCACGCACCGTGGCGCGCATTGAGCCGGAGTGGCTGGAGGAGACCGGCGGCCATCTGATCAAGCGTCATTATTACGATCCGCACTGGGAGAAGAAGTCGGCGCAAGTGGTGGCGTTCGAGCGCAGCACCTTGCACGGTCTGTTGCTCAATGCCAAAAAACGCGTGCATTACGGGCCGATGAACGTGCCGGAATCGCGCGAGGTGTTCATTCGTCAGGCACTGGTGGGGGGTGAATTCGACACGCGTGCGCCGTTTTTTACACATAACCAGAAATTGATCGCGGAAATTGAGGCGCTGGAACACAAGGCGCGCCGTCCCGATGTGCTGGTGGACGATGAGCTGATCTTCGCGTTTTACCACAGCCGTATCGCGGCGCACATCCACAACGGTGCTACCTTCGAGGTGTGGCGTCGTGAGGCTGAGCGCACGGATGCGAAATTGCTGTATCTGAGAAAAGACGACCTGATGCGCCACGAGGCGGCGGGCATCACCACCGACCAGTTTCCGCCGCAGCTTAAAATCGATAGTGTCGGTTTTGCGCTGAGCTACAACTTTTCGCCGGGCAAAAACGACGACGGCATTACGCTGACTGTGCCGCTGGCACTGATCAATCAGGTGTCGGCCACACGTTGCGAGTGGCTAGTGCCAGGTCTGTTGGCCGAAAAGGTCGTGCAACTGATCAAGACACTGCCGCAAAAGATACGCCGAAATCTGGTTCCTGTGCCGGAATTTGCCGCCGCTTTCTGTCGAGACGTGCCATCCGCCAATACACCGCTGTTGCAGGCATTGGCGCGCTATATACGTGAGCAGAAACAACTGGATGTGCTGCTGGATGCGTTCCGTCTGGAGCAATTACCGGCACATTTGCTGATGAATTTTCGCGTAATGGATGAGCATGGCCGCCAGTTGGGGCTTTCGCGTAATTTTTTGCAACTGCACAGTGAGCATGCGCCGCGTGCCGCACCGCTAATCGCTGCTGTGACCGTGGATAAACAAGAGGCGCTTAGCGAGCAGCGCTGCACTTCATGGAGTTTCGGCGCATTCAGTGAGACGCGTCTGGTGAAGCGCGCCGGACAAGAAATCACACTGTTCAACGCGCTGGTGGACGACAGGGATGCGGTGGTACTGCGCGCGTTCGATACGCGTGATGCGGCGCAAACTGCGCACCGTAGCGGGTTGCGCCGACTGTTCATGCTGCTGTTCAAGGAGCAGGTGAAATATCTGGAAAAGAATCTGCCTGATGCGCAACGTCTGGGCATGTTGTTCATGCCATTCGGTACGCAGCAGGAATTGCATCAGCAGTTACTGGCGATGGCGTTTGAACGCGCCTGTCTGAATGATCCGCTGCCGACTAATGAGACGGAATTTAACGCGCGTGCCAAAGAAGCCAAGAACCGCCTGCTGCTGATCGCGCAGGAACTGGCACGGCTGGTGCTGGGAGTGCTCACCGAGCATCAGGCGTTGCAAAAAAGTCTGCCGCAACTGAAAGCGCACAATCAGGCGCATCAGGACATACGCGCACAACTGGAATTTCTGCTGCATGGGGGATTTATTCGAGATACGCCTTATGAGCGTCTGCAGCATGTGCCGCGTTATCTCAAGGCGATCAATCTGCGCATCGAAAAATTGCGCAGCAATCCGGCGCGTGATGCGCAATGCATGGCGCAGCTGCAACCGTTATTACACGCCCTGCAAAAAATTCGTCAGGCGCAGCAACACGATCCGCGGGTAGATGAGTTTGCCTGGTTATTGCAGGAATTGCGCGTATCGTTGTTTGCGCAGGAGTTGAAGACGCCGGTCATCGTCTCGGTGAAACGGCTGGAAAAGATGCTGGCTGCACTGAGAATTTAATTGCATCAGAATCATGCTAAGTCGCTGCGTTATAATCGCCGCGAGTTTCGATAAACGAGGAAATTATGGACAAGCAATTGCGCGAAGCTGCGCTGCAATATCACCGCCAGGCACCGGCCGGCAAAATATCTGTTAATGCAACCAAGCCGATGATTACCCAGCGCGATCTGGCGCTGGCTTATTCGCCCGGTGTGGCGGCGGCCTGCGAGTTGATCGTGGAAAATCCGGCTGAGGTGCGCAATATGACGGCACGCGGCAATCTGGTCGCGGTAATTACCAATGGCACGGCGGTGCTGGGACTGGGTGCGATAGGCCCGCTGGCGGCCAAGCCGGTGATGGAAGGCAAGGGCGTGCTGTTCAAAAAGTTCGCCGGTATTGATGTGTTCGATCTGGAAATTGCCGAGCTCGATCCGGATAAGCTGGTGGATATTATCGCCTCGCTTGAGCCGACGTTTGGCGGCATCAATCTGGAAGACATCAAGGCGCCGGAATGTTTTTACATCGAGCGCAAGTTGCGCGAGCGCATGAAAATCCCGGTGTTTCATGACGACCAGCACGGCACCGCCATCATCGTCGGTGCGGCTTTGCTGAATGGCATGAAGGTGGTAAACAAGGATATCGCCAGCATTAAACTGGTGGTGTCCGGTGCGGGCGCTGCGGCGTTGGCGTGCCTTGATATGCTGGTGGGACTGGGCGTGCGCATGGATAACATCATCGTCACTGACATCAAGGGCGTGGTTTATAAAGGCCGTGTCGAGGAGATGGATGACAACAAGGCGCGTTTTGCTGTAGATACCGCCGCGCGCACGCTGGGTGAGGTGATTGCGGGAGCGGACGTGTTTTTGGGTTTGTCGGCGGGTGGCGTATTGAAGCCGGAAATGGTTACGCAGATGGCGGACAAACCGCTGATTTTTGCGCTGGCCAATCCTACGCCCGAGATATTACCTGAGCTGGCCCATGCCGTGCGGCCAGACGCGATACTGGCGACCGGGCGCTCGGACTATCCGAATCAGGTGAATAACGCACTGTGTTTCCCGTATATTTTCCGGGGCGCGCTGGATGTGGGGGCAACCACCATCAATGAAGCCATGAAGCAGGCGGCTGTTCATGCGATTGCCGAACTGGCTGGCGCCGAGCAATCCGAAGAGGTGGCGGCGGCGTACGGCGATGACAATTTATCCTTTGGCGCAGATTATCTGATTCCCAAACCCTTCGATCCACGCCTGATTACGCGCATCGCGCCTGCCGTGGCGCAAGCCGCGATGGATAGCGGCGTGGCCGAGCGGCCGATAGCCGATATGTCCGCTTATCGCGAGCAACTGGCCAGCTTTGTGTATCAATCCAACATGCTGATGAAACCGGTCTTCGACGCGGCTAAACGTGCGCCGAAACGTCTGGTGTATGCGGAAGGCGAGGATATGCGGGTGTTGCACGCAGTGCAGACCGTGGTGGACGAAGGTCTGGCTTACCCGATACTGGTTGGTCGTCCTGCGGTCATAGAACAACGTATCACCAAGCTGGGTTTGCGCATCCGGGCGGGCGTGGATTTCGAGCTGGTGAATCCCGAAAGTGATCCTCGTTTTCGCGAGTACTGCAACGAATATCATTCCCTGATGCAGCGCCGTGGCGTGACGCCGGAAGCGGCCAAGCGCGAGATGCGTCGTCGCACCAGCCTGATTGCGGCGATGCTGGTGCGCATGAATTCGGCGGACGCGATGTTGTGCGGCACGATTTCGCAGCCGCTGCATCATTTGCCCTATATTGATCAGGTTATCGGACATAGCCCGGGCGTCAATATATATGCGACGATGAACATTTTGATGCTGCAGCATCACACCCTGTTTATCTGCGACACCTATGTCAATCTGGATCCGAATGCAGAACAGATCGTAGAGATGACGCTGCTGGCGGCTGAAGAAGTGCGTCGTTTCGGTCTGACGCCGAAAGTTGCGTTATTGTCGCACTCCAATTTTGGCAGTCATGACAATGCATCGGCGCATAAAATGAGCCGGGCGCGTGAATTGCTGGAGCAGCAGGCACCTGAACTGGAAGTCGAAGGTGAAATACATGGCGATGCCGCGCTGTCGGAGAGTCTGCGCCTGACGATATTCCCGAACGCGCGCCTGAAAGGCGAGGCGAATCTGCTGATCATGCCGAATCTGGATGCCGCCAACATTGCCTATAATTTGCTCAAGTTGACGGGAGGTGATGGTGATAGTATCGGATCAATCTTGCTGGGCGCCAACAAGTCGGCGCACATTTTGACGTCATCCGCGACAGTACGCCGTATCGTGAACATGAGTGCGCTGGCGGTTGCCGCTGTTAAAACTCATTAACGGGCATGCCCGTTCCCCTCGCCCCAACCCTCTCCCGTGCTACGGGCGAGGGGGCAATCGAGTCGCTGCGCGAGTTTAATATTTAAGGAGATGAAATGAACAAGCAGGAAGCTGAATTACTGGGCGACGAAATTGAGATGCTGATGCAGGAACGCGCCATGTTGTTGAAAGTGGTCGGGGCGGCGGCGGTATTGATTTCGCATTCCACGGTACAGGATTTGTCGGATGAGGTGGTGGAATGTGCCGAAAAGCTGTCAAAGGCGCTTAATGCATTGCGTGAAGAAACGCTCAAGGACGCGCTGGAAGCGGTGCAGACCTGAGTGGAAATACATATGCAACGGAAACACACAAAATCGATAGATGCAAATGCAGCGTTGTCGATTGTTAAAGAGCTGGACCGCGCGCTTGCGATGCATCAGCACTGGATGAAAGATTTTTACCGCCTGATTATTTGCGAAGAACCCGTACCGCCCAGTTGCATGAACCAGGACGCACACTTGCGGTGCGATTTCGGGCGCTGGTATGACTCGCTGGATGCGGAAACGTTATTGCAGGTGCCGAATGTCAGGCTGTTGGGCGAACCGCACAAGGCGATGCATGATTCAGCACGAAAATTGCTTGATTCGCTGCCTTTGGGCAATGAAGCGCGCAAAACCAGTTATCTGATTTTTGTGGATAATGCACTGGATTTCAGGCAGGCCATCCATCATTGTCAAAGCGAACTGTTGCAGCGAGTCTGCACAGTCGATCATCTGACGGGTGCATGGAACAGACATACGATGGAATCCAGACTCCGCGAGGAGGCCGAACGCATTAGTCGTGGTTCACCGCCCTGTGTAATTTGTATGATTGATATTGATCATTTCAAGGTGGTGAATGATCAGTATGGGCACCCGGCGGGCGACAAGGCATTAAGTACGGTGGCGCGTTTCCTGATGGAAAACCTGAGAATTTACGACATTACCTTCAGATATGGCGGCGAAGAGTTCCTGGTTTGTCTGCCTGACACGCAACTCGCTGAGGCTGAGCAACTCTTGAATCGTCTTCGCGTCGAGCTGTCCGATTATCCGATACAGATAACCGAAAGCAAGGTGATTAAGGTTAGCGCCTCTTTCGGTATAGCCTCGTTAAATGCGGGTGAATCGGTTTCTGATGTCGTTGAGCGAGCCGACCACGCCTTGTTGTGTGCAAAAAGCCAGGGGCGAAATCGTGTTTGCGTGTGGGATATTTAGCCTATACCCTGCCTGAATCGTTAACGCTTTTTGTTGCAGATGGTTTGTCTCCCGCTTGGTGGTTATTTCTTAATCCAGTCCAGCATAAACCCCCATTGTTCCAGCTCGCGTTCGGCCAGATAGGGTGGCAGGTCGAACAGTGACTTGCCCTCGAAGGCGGCATTGACGTACACCTGCGTTTCACGCAGGTAAGCCAGTATCGGCAGAGCCGAGTCGGCGAGGAAGTTTTCCAGCATGCTGGCAGCACGGGTGCGCGGGTTCATGCGCATACCGACCACGCCTACCTCGCATTTTCCCTTGCGTATGTTTTTTTCGTCAGCCAGTATTTTCAGGAAGTCGCGGCTGGCGTTCAGATCGAACAAGGAGGGTGAGACGGGCACGATGATCTTGTGCGCCAGCTTGATGGCACGCGCCAGGTTCTTGCCGTGCAAACCGGCAGGGCTATCAATCACCAGCGTATCGTTGAGGCAACCTTCACCTTTGGCTGATTCCAGTGTCACAATCTCAGGCAAGTCGGCCGGGCGTGCAGCGACCCACAGGGAGGCGGACTTTTGCCTGTCCAGGTCAAGTATCGCGACGCGCCTGCCCTGGTTGGCCAGATAGCCCGCGATGTTGACCGACAGCGTGGTTTTGCCGCTGCCGCCCTTGGGGTTTGCAATCAGTATGGTTTCCATGGTGTGCCGTGACTCCGGTGAATTACCTCCTGCGGCCGCCTAGTAGCGATCCCAATACGCCGCGTATGATTTCGCGCCCGAGTGCTGAGCCGATAGAGCGCACTGCACTTTTAACCAGTGTTTCGCCGATACCCTGACGGCTGCTTGTGCCGCCATCGCCGAAAATTCCGCCCATTAGCCCGCCGATGCCACTGCTCCCGGGAGTTTGCGGCGTCACGGCTTGCGTGCCTTCCGCTGCCTTGGCGCGTTCTTTCAGAATTTCATAAGCCGATTCGCGATCCAGCGCCTTCTCGTAATGCCCGGCGAGCAACGAGCCTTGTATCACGGCACGGCGTTCCGCATCGGTGATCGGGCCGATCTGCGCCTGGGGCGGCACGATTAGTGCGCGCTCGACGATGCCGGGCGTGCCTTTTTCGTTCAGACAGGAAACCAGCGCCTCGCCGACGCCGAGCTCGGTAATGGCGGAGATTTCATCGAGATTCGGGTTGTCGCGCATGGTTTCAGCGGCAGCTTTTACCGCTTTCTGGTCACGAGGACTGAAGGCGCGCAGCGCATGCTGCACGCGGTTGCCGAGCTGGCCTAGTACCTTATCCGGTACGTCGGCGGGATTCTGCGTGACGAAATAGACGCCTACGCCTTTGGAACGGATCAGGCGCACTACTTGCTCGATCTTGTCGAGCAGCGCGACGGGCGCATCGTTGAACAGCAGGTGTGCCTCGTCGAAGAAAAATACCAGCCTGGGCTTGGACAGATCGCCCGCTTCCGGCAGGTTTTCGAACAATTCGGCCAGCAGCCACAACAGCATGGTGGAATACACCTTGGGTGAGGTCATTAACTGTTCGGCAGCGAGAATGTTGATCATGCCGCAACCGTTTGCGTCGGTCTGCATCAGGTCTTCGATGTTGAGCATCGGTTCGCCGAACAGCTTGTCGCCGCCCTGCATTTCGATTTGCAGCAGACCGCGCTGAATCGCGCCTATGCTGGCGGTGGAGATGTTGCCGTATTCGGTGGTGAAGTCACTGGCTTTGTCGCCTACGTTCTGCACCATGGTGCGCAGGTCTTTCAGGTCGAGCAGCAACAGACCGTTGTCATCGGCGATCTTGAATACCAGCGCCAGCACACCCTGTTGCACCTCGTTGAGGTTCAGCATGCGCCCGATCAACAGCGGTCCCATGTCGGAAATGGTGGCGCGCAGCGGGTGACCCAGCTTGCCGAATACATCCCAGAATGTCACCGGAAATGCACGCGGTGCAAAATCGTCCAGTTTGAGTTGTTCGACGCGTGCGGTAACTTTTGCATTGCCGCCGCCGATTTTGCTTAGCCCGGACAAGTCGCCTTTGATATCGGACAGGAATACCGGCACGCCATTGCGGCTGAACGATTCGGCCAGTGTTTGTAGCGTGACGGTCTTGCCAGTGCCGGTCGCGCCGGTGATCAGGCCGTGGCGATTTGCCATCTGCGGTAGCAGGTAAATGTCTTGTTCGGTATTCCTGGCGATGAGAATGGGGACGCTCATGGTGATTTCGGTGGCCCGTGTTGGGTTAAGGAGGCGGAAATGATAACATCGCCCGATAATTATTTGGAGAACACTATGGCAGGACATAGCAAGTGGGCAAATATCCAGCACCGCAAGGGTAAGCAGGATGCTAAACGCGGCAAGACCTTCACGCGGCTGATCAAGGAAATTACCGTGGCGGCGCGCATGGGTGGCAGCGATCCGACCGGCAATCCGCGCCTGCGGCTGGCGATGGACAAGGCCTATGATAACAACATGCCCAAGGATAACGTCGAGCGCGCCATCAAGCGCGGTAGTGGCGAGCTGGAAGGGGTGCAGTACCTGGAAATACGTTACGAAGGTTATGGTATCAACGGTGCGGCGGTGATGGTGGACTGCATGACCGACAACAAGACGCGCACTGTGGCAGATGTGCGCCATGCTTTCAGTAAGTTTGGCGGAAATCTGGGTACGGATGGTTCGGTGGCGTTCATGTTCACGCATTGCGGACAGATGATTTTCGCGCCGGGCACGGATGAAAACGGTCTGATGGAAGTCGCGCTGGATGCGGGTGCGGAGGATATCAACACTAATGATGACGGCAGTATCGAGGTTATTACCGCGCCGAATGATTTCGTCGCCGTCAAGCAGGCGCTCGAATCAGCCGGTTACAAGCCGGAATTCGGTGAGGTCATCATGAAACCGGCCAACGAAGTGCTGTTTACCGGCGATGACGCGGTGAAGATGCAGAAGTTGCTCGACGCGCTGGAAGACCTGGACGATGTGCAGGAAGTGTATACCACGGCGGTGATTGAGGAATGAGGAATGCGAAGTGCGGAGTGCGGAGTGCGCAATGACCCCTCAGCTCCGCCCCTCGGCAATCCGCAATCTACAGTCCGCATTCTTGGAGTAGATCCCGGCCTGCGCGTCACCGGCTTCGGTGTGCTGGATAAGCAGGGCCAACAGCTGCACTATGTTGCCAGCGGCTGCATCAAGACGCCGGATGGCGAATTACCCGAACGTCTGAAGGTCATCCTTAATTCGCTGAGCGAAGTGATCGCGCTGCATCAGCCCGATCAGGTCGCGGTCGAAAAAGTGTTCGTCAACGTCAATCCGCAATCCACCTTGCTGCTGGGGCAGGCCAGGGGGGCGGCGATCTGCGCGGCGGTGCTGGCGAATCTGCCGGTGGGTGAATATACCGCGTTGCAGGTCAAACAGGCGGTGGTCGGCAACGGTCATGCCG
Source organism: Gallionella sp. (assembly GCA_030652475.1). Lineage (GTDB taxonomy): Bacteria > Pseudomonadota > Gammaproteobacteria > Burkholderiales > Gallionellaceae > Gallionella. The sequence continues at coordinate 24,807 of JAUSAO010000002.1, forward strand.
CGAAGGAACAGGTGCAGCTGATGGTGCAGCGTTTGCTTAAGCTGTCCGGCACGCCCAGTCCGGATGCGGCAGATGCCTTGGCTTGCGCGATCTGCCATGCCCACGGCGGGCTTGGGCTGGGCGCGCTGGAAACCCGTGGGTTTAGCGTCAAGAAGGGAAGATTGATCTGATGCCGATGGAGCCGACACCCGCTGCCTTTCGGAATCCGGTCGCGCGCTACGTCGCCGCGACGCGCCCGGCATTCCTGACGGCCAGTCTGATGGCTGGTCTGATCGGGCTTGCGATAGCGTGGCACGATGGTCTGGCAATGGATGTTCCGCTCGCGCTTGTTGCCTTGTTGTTCGCCGTGCTGGCGCACGCCGGGGCGAACGTGCTGAACGATTATTACGATGCGCAAAACGGTACGGATGCCTGCAACGTGGAGCGCATTTTTCCGTTTACGGGCGGCAGCCGCTTCATCCAGAACGGCGTGCTGAGCGAGATTCAGACGCGCAATTTCGGTCTGGCGCTGTTCGGATGCGTGGTGATCGCCGGCGTGTGGCTGATGCTGCGCACCGACCTGCAATTGATTTATATCGGGCTGGCCGGACTGATCATAGGCTGGGCCTATTCCGCGCCGCCGCTGCGATTGAACAGCCGGGGCTACGGTGAATTGTGTATTGCGGCGGGATTTCTGCTGATCATAGTGGGTGCGGATTTCGTGCAGCGCAGTGCGTTTTCCGCAGCCCCCTTTGTTGCCGGCTTATCTTACGCACTGCTCGCGGCTAATCTGTTGTATATCAATCAGTTTCCAGATCGCACCGCGGATATCGCGGCGGGTAAGTTGCACTGGGTGGCCAGGCTGGAGGTGGTTCAGGCGCGCTGGGGTTATGCGCTGATCGTAGCGCTGGCGTATGGCTGTTTGTTGTTCAATGTGGCGATGGACTGGTTGCCGGCGCTGGCATTGCTCGTGCTGTTGGCGCTTCCGCTGAGTGTGCAGGCCGCGCGCCTGCTGTTGCGTCACGCCGCACAACCGCAGCGATTGGGTGATGCGATCAAGTTGACCATAGGCGCGATGCTGGCGCACGGGGCTTTGCTGTCGCTGGCACTAATTTTGAGTAAAGGGAATCTATGATCGGTCGTTTAACAGGGATACTGCTGGAAAAGAATCCGCCGCAAATCCTGCTGGATGTACAGGGAGTGGCGTATGAAATCGACGTGCCGATGAGCACTTTTTATAATTTGCCTGTGTTGCACGAAAAAGTCGTGCTGCATACGCAACTGATCGTGCGCGAAGACGCGCATCTGCTGTACGGCTTTGGATCGAGTGATGAGCGCATCGCTTTTCGCCTGCTGCTCAAGATCAGCGGGGTCGGGCCGAAGCTGGCGCTGTCCGTGCTGTCCGGCCTGAGCCTGAACGATCTGGCGGATGCGGTGGCCAACAAGGAAACTGGGCGGCTGGTCAAGATTCCCGGCGTAGGCAAGAAGACCGCCGAACGGCTGCTGCTGGAGTTGCAGGGCAAGTTCACGGCAAGCGGGGCGGGCGCTGCGAGCGGCATGGCGGCCAGCTCCGTCAGCAGCGACATCGTCAACGCTTTGCAGGCACTGGGTTACAATGAAAAAGAGGCGGACTGGGCTGCCAAACAGTTAGCCAAAGATGTCGGCGTCTCGGACGGAATACGTCAGGCGCTTAAGTTATTATCCAAGTCTTGAAGCTACTTAAATTATTATTCAAAGCATGATCCACAGCGACAATCTCACCACCGAACCGCGTCTGGCCACCCCTGCCGTCGCATCACGACAGGAGGAAGCGCTGGAGCGCGCCTTGCGTCCCAAGCAGCTCGATGAGTATGTCGGGCAGGAAAAAATCCGCGCACAGCTGGAAATCTTCATTCAGGCCGCCAAGCAGCGGCAGGAGCCGCTCGATCATGTGTTGCTGTTCGGCCCGCCGGGCTTGGGCAAGACCACACTGGCGCAGATTATCGCGCGCGAGATGGGGGTGAATCTGCGTCATACTTCCGGCCCGGTGCTGGAACGCGCGGGCGATCTGGCGGCGCTGCTGACCAATCTCGAACCGAATGATGTGCTGTTCATCGACGAGATACACCGTTTGTCGCCGGTGGTAGAGGAGATACTCTACCCTGCGCTGGAGGACTACCAGATTGACATCATGATAGGCGAAGGTCCTGCGGCGCGTTCGGTGAAGCTGGATCTGCCGCCGTTCACGCTGGTCGGTGCGACTACGCGCGCCGGAATGCTGACCAATCCGCTGCGCGACCGTTTCGGTATTGTTTCCCGTCTGGAGTTTTACACCCCTGAAGAATTGCAGCGCATCGTGATGCGCTCTTCCGGTTTGCTGGAGATGAATTTGTCGCACGACGGTGCGATGGAGATCGCAAAGCGTTCACGCGGTACGCCGCGTATCGCCAACCGTCTGTTGCGCCGGGTGCGCGACTATGCCGATGTCAAGGCGGGCGGCGATGCGACGCGCGCCGTGGCGGATGCGGCGCTCACCATGCTGGACGTGGATACGCAGGGGCTGGATGTGATGGACAGAAAGCTGTTGCAGACCATCATCGAGAAATTCGCAGGCGGCCCGGTCGGCGTGGATAACCTTGCCGCCGCCATCGGCGAAGAGCGCGATACCATCGAAGATGTGCTGGAGCCGTATCTGATTCAGCAGGGCTATCTGCAACGCACGCCGCGCGGGCGCATGGCGACGGCGAACGCTTATTTGCATTTCGGTCTGACGGTGGCGAGCCATTTGGGCAGCGGAGATTTTCCGGATGAGTAGGCATTTGCTTTTTACCTGGCCGGTGCGGGTGTATTTTCAGGACACCGATGCGGGTGGCGTGGTTTATCACGCCAGTTATGTGAACTTTATGGAGCGCGCGCGGACTGAGTGGTTGCGTACGCACGGCTACAGTAATGCAGGACTGATGAAAGAATTCGGCGTGGTGTTCGTGGTACGCTCGATGAAGCTGGACTATCTCAGGCCCGCGCTGCTGGATGATATGCTGGACGTCACCGCGCAGGTCAAGGATATCGGACGCAGTCGCATCACACTGCTGCAAACCGTGAGGCGCGCGGATGAACTGTTGACGGAAGCGGAAGTGCATCTGGTGAGTGTCTCGCTGGAAACATTCAAGCCGGTCAGGGTGCCGGAAGCATTGCGCTCGCAATGGCAGGATTAACGAGAAGCTCGCGCAGCGATTCGTTCGCATCCTCTCCGGCAGGGAGAGGATGGAGGAGAGGGAAGGGAAGCGCGGGTATATTATCAGGGTGGCAGCACGCCATGCCTATTAGGAAAGGTTGGTAATGGAAGTTACGCAGGATTTGTCGTTTATACATCTGATCAGCAATGCCAGTGTGCTGGTGCAATTGGTGATGGGGTTGTTGTTGCTGGTGTCGATGATGTCCTGGTGGTACATTTTTATCAAACTGTTCGCGATACGTCGCGAAACCCGTTTAACGGAGGAGTTTGAAGAAGCATTCTGGCGCAATCCCAATCTGAATGAGGTGTACAAGGCGGTCGGTAATTCGGCGCGGGCCGATCAGGGGGCGCTGGAACGCATTTTCGCCGCCGGTTTTGTCGAGTTTGTGAAGCTGAAGAAACAGCATGGTGTGGATAGCAGCGCGGTCATGGAGGGCACACGCCGCGCGATGCGCGCGACCTATCAGCGCGAGATGGACAGGCTGGAATCCCATCTGGCCTTTCTGGCTTCGGTTGGTTCAGTCAGCCCTTATGTGGGTTTGTTCGGTACGGTGTGGGGCATCATGAACGCATTTCGCGGTCTGGCGAATGTCGGTCAGGCGACACTGGCCCATGTCGCGCCCGGCATCGCCGAAGCGCTGGTGGCGACTGCAATGGGCTTGTTTGCGGCGATCCCGGCGGTAGTGGCGTATAACCGCTACGCGCACGACATCGACCGCCTGGCTTCACGCTTTGAAAGTTTTAGTGAAGAATTTTCCAATGTTCTTCAGCGCCAGCCATGAGATCAAGCCGTCGTTCAAGAAACCGCCTGATGAACGATATCAACGTTGTGCCGTATATCGACGTGATGCTGGTATTGCTGGTGATTTTCATGGTGACGGCACCGATGATGAATCCGGGGCAGGTCGATCTGCCGCAGGTCAGTCAGTCGTCGGTGCCATCTCCCGCGCCGCTGGAAGTGATCATCAAAAAAGATAATACGCTGGCTTTGCGCGATCATGCGCAGGGCGGCGGGGAAAGCCGTGTATCTCGCGAGGAATTGATCTCTATTCTGAAATCCAGACAATCCATGCAGGCGGAACAGGCAGTGGTGATTTCTGCCGACAAGAGTGTGCGCTACGAAGAAGTCATTAACGTGATGGACGTGCTGCAACAGCAACAGATCAAAAAGGTTGGTCTGTTGACACAAGCCAGGGCTCAATGAACACGGTAGTCAGCCATGAGCCCTATAAACTGCCCGCCGGCCTGTTGGCCCTGCTGGTGCATGCTGCTTTCTTTGCGCTGTTGTATTTCGGTTTTTCCTGGCAGGCTGAACCGCCTGCGACGCTGAGCGTGGAGTTGTGGCAAAGTCTGCCGGAGGTAACGGTGGCGCCGCCTGCCGAAGCCAAGGTTGAGGAGGTGCTTCCTCCGCCTGCCAAAGTGGAGGAGGTCATCAAACCGGATATTGTGATACCGGATAAAAAACCGAAGATCGAACCCCGGCCCGTTGAAAAACCGCCTGAAAAACTAATTGAGAAGCCCAAGGCCAAGCCTGAAGTAAAAAAAGAAGTGCGTAAGGAGCCGGTTCAAGCAGCGCAACCCTCAGCAGCGGAGCTGCAGGTGGCGCGCGAGGCTGTGTTACGGGAACAGGCAGTACGCGAACAGGCGGCGCAAGAAGCGGCGACCGGTCGTGTGATAGACGAATTTGCCGGGAAAATTAAAGGCAAGATACGCCGCAACATTGTGATGCCGCCGGATGTCGCCAGTGATGCGCGTGCCGAGTTTCTGGTGACGGTATTGCCGGGTGGTACCGTGCTCAATGCGCGTCTGCTCAAATCCAGTGGCAATGCGGTTTATGATATTGCGGTGGAGCGCGCGATCATTAAGTCGCAACCGTTGCCGTTGCCGGCTGATGCGGGACTGTTTAAGCGTTTTCGTGAATTAAAACTGGGTTTTCAGCCCGTTGAATAAGAGGAATTGTTGCATGCAAAAAATACTGTTTGCTGTGCTGGGTGTGTTGATGTTGGTACATACCTCGATGGCCCGTGCTGCATTGAGCATCGAAATCATCGGCGCGGGGGAGCATCAGATTCCCGTGTCTATTGTGCCATTCGGTGGAGATGAGAAGCTGGGGCTGGCGATCAACGAAGTGGTGACGGGTGATTTGCTGCGTAGCGGTTTGTTTCGTCTGGTTGACCCCGCCGGCAAGTCACCGCATGAGGCTGCCGAAGTGCACTACCCGGATTGGCAGGTGCGTGGCACGGAAGCGCTGGCGATAGGCACGGTCAGCGCGCAGGCTGACGGGCGCATAGTCGCCCGTTTCCGTCTGCTGGACGTGGTTAAACAGGTCGAATTGATCGGGCAGGCTGTGTCGGCAGGTGACGGACAGATACGCGCTGTCGGCCACCGCATCGCCGATCTGATCTATGAAAAACTGACCGGCAATCAGGGCGTGTTCAGTACCCGTATCGCCTATGTGAATCGGCAGGGGAAAATATTCAGTCTGATTGTCGCGGATAGCGATGGTCACAATGAGCAAATCGTATTGAAGCAGAACGAGCCCATCATGTCGCCTTCATGGTCTCCTGATGGCAGCCATCTTGCCTATGTAAGTTTTGAAACGGGCCATGCGGCGGTGTTCGTGCAATCGCTCTATACGCATCAGCGCAAGGCGGTGGCTAATTTTCGCGGCAGCAACAGCGCGCCGGCCTGGTCTCCGGACGGTAAACAACTGGCTGTGGTGCTGACGCGCGACGGCAGTTCGCAGATTTATCTGATGCGCCCCGATGGCGGCGAGATTCGCCGCATTACCTTTAGCGGAGCGATAGATACCGAGCCCAATTTTTCGCCCGATGGTCAATCCATGTTGTTCACTTCGGATCGCGGCGGCAGTGCGCAGGTTTATCGCATGCCGGTTGCCGGAGGAGCGGCGCAGCGCCTGACCTTCGCTGCAGGCAGCAGCTACTCACCGCGCCACAGTCCCGATGGCAAGTCTTTTGTGTTCGCTCATTTAAGTGGTGGACGGTTTTATATCTCCCTGCAGGATTTTCAGACGGGTCAAATGGAAGCGCTTACTGAGGGTGGATGGGAGAAAAAACCCAGTTTTGCACCCAACGGCCGCCTTATCCTGTTTGCCAGTGAGGCGCGCGGTCGTGGTATATTGGCGACCGTGTCCAGCGACGGCCGCGTCAAGCAGCATATGTATACGCAAAGCGGCGATGCGCGCGAGCCTGTGTGGGGGCCACATCTTTAATCAATTTAATTAATTTAATCAAGGGGAATGGCCATGAAAAAACTTGTTATCAGTATTGTGTTGGTGAACTTGCTCGCCGCCTGTGCCAGCCAGAAACCGCACGAAACAACCGCCGTGCCTGCGGCTCCTGCGGCTTCTGCTGCAGCCACTGCACCGGCCACGGCTTCGGCGGTAGCTGCAAAAACAGCTGTTGATCCGCTGAATGATCCGACCAGTATTCTCGCCGGCCGTAGTGTGTATTACCCATTTGATGTTGCTGCGGTGCAGGATGCCGACAAGCCGTTGGTACAGGCTCATGCTGCGTATCTGAGCAAAAATACGGCGCGTAATGTGCGTCTGGAAGGTAATTGCGACGAACGCGGCAGCAACGAATATAACCTGGCTCTGGGTCAGCGTCGCGCGGATGGCGTGATGAAAATGCTGGAATTGGGTGGTGCGAAAACGGGTCAGCTGGATAGCGTCAGTTATGGCGAAGAAAAGCCAAAAGCGACCGGTCATGAAGAATCTTCATGGTCACAAAATCGCCGTACCGATCTGAACTACGCAAAGTAAGACTATGTTGAAGCTGCGCGTCTTTATTCTCTTGGGTTTGTGTTTTGTCGTTCCCGCGCAGGCGGGGTTGTTTTCGGACGACGATGCGCGCAAGCAAATCCAGCAGGTTGAGGCGCGCGTGCTTAAACTGGAAGAGCAGGACAAGCAACAGACTAAATCAATATTCGATCTGCAAGGGCAGATCGACGTATTGAACGGCGAACTCCGCAAATTGCGCGGACAGAATGAAGAAATTGCGCACGGCTTGCAAGAAGCCGAAAAGCGCGAAAAGGATTTTTATGTGGATCTGGATGCGCGTCTGCGTCATTTCGAAGCCATAGAGGCCGAAGCAGCCAAGCCGGTTAATGTTGTGGTGCCAGCGGTGGTTGATGGAACAGTGGCGGTTGACCCTGATGATCCGGCGGCGGAGAACCGGGCTATTGAAGCAGCTTATGGCTTGTCAAAAGCGGGGCAATACGCTGATTCCGCTAAAACCTTGCAAGCGTTCCTTGAAAAATATCCGGGTTCGGTTCATGCCTCAAATGCGCGTTACTGGCTGGGCAGTGCTCAGTTTGCGCTGAAAGATTACAAGGAAGCGCTGGTGACTTATCGCAGTTTGCTCAAGGCTGAACCCAATACGGCCAAAGCGCCGGATGTGCTGTTTGCCATCGCCGGTTGCCAGTATGAGTTGAAAGCGGTTGCCAGAGCCACGGCCACGCTCAAACAACTGATCGCCGATTATCCCGATAGTGCGGCGGCGGCCAAAGCGAAAAAACTGATCGCTGAGACCAAGTAGTCACCTATGTCTGAGCCAGACGCGCAACTGCGCATTACTGAAATATTTTTTTCTCTGCAAGGCGAGACCAGTCGCACGGGCTTGCCTACGGTGTTTATCCGCCTGACCGGATGTCCCTTGCGTTGCAGCTATTGCGACACCGCTTACGCCTTTACCGGCGGACAAAGCCATACTCTCTCAGATATTCTGGAACAAGTCGCGCAATACACGCCTCGTTATGTCACCGTCACGGGCGGTGAGCCACTGGCACAAAAAAATTGCCTGCCCTTGCTCCGTGATTTGTGCGATGCCGGATACCAGGTGTCGCTGGAAACAAGCGGCGCGTTGGATATAGGTGCAGTGGATGTGCGGGTCATGCGGGTGCTGGACATCAAAACGCCTGCATCAGGAGAAGTTGACAAAAATCGCTGGGAAAATCTGGCCTTGCTGGCGCCGCACGACGAAATCAAATTTGTCCTGTGTGATGAAAATGATTATTTCTGGGCCAGACAAGTTCTGTCGCAATATCAGCTGGCCGAAAAATGCGAAGTGCTGTTTTCGCCTGCACAGGGTGCGCTAGACGCCACTCAACTGGCTGACTGGGTATTGCGCGATCATCTGCCAGTACGCTTTCAGTTGCAATTGCACAAAATGCTATGGAACAACACAGCAGGCCACTGATGAAGAATGCCGTCGTCCTGTTGTCGGGTGGGCTGGATTCGGCAACGGTGCTGGCGATGGCGCGTGCCCAGGGCTATGACTGCTATGCACTCAGCGTGGATTACGGGCAGCGCCATCATTCAGAGCTGGCCGCATCGCAGCGCGTTTCCGACGCGCTGGGAGCGTGTGAACACCGGGTGGTAAGCATTGATCTTACCGGCTTTGGCGGTTCGGCTTTGACGGACAACAATATTGCCGTGCCGCAACATGCCTCGGCAGGCATTCCGCTGACTTACGTTCCGGCACGTAATACCATCATGCTTTCGCTGGCGCTGGCCTGGGCCGAGGTGCTGCACGCACAGGATATTTTCATCGGTGTGAATGCGGTGGACTATTCAGGCTATCCCGATTGTCGCCCGGCCTACATTGAAGCGTTTGAACGCATGGCCAATCTGGCCACTCAGGCCGCAGTCGAGGGACACCCGCTTACCTTGCATGCGCCGTTGTTACACCTGTCTAAGGCGGAGATCATTCAGCGTGGGAATCTGCTGGGCGTGAACTATGCGATGACGGTTTCCTGTTACCAGGCAGATGAGCAAGGCCGTGCATGCGGCTTATGCGATTCTTGCCGTTTGCGCCGTGCCGGGTTTGCTGCTGCAGGTGTGGTGGATCCAACACGCTACGTCAATTAGTTGACGGATACCCATGGGCTGCGCTCGCTCAAAAACACTGTGTCGAAGTTAATAAAAGTGCGCGCTGCTATATTTTATTCATCAAGTTTGTAATTCTGCATTGACAGGGCGTGCGAAATACGTATAATTCGCGCTCCTTTGCAGGGGTCGGTAGCTCAGCCGGTAGAGCAGCGGACTTTTAATCCGTTGGTCGCGAGTTCGAATCTCGCCCGACCCACCAGGTATCTTTAGTATCAAGCTTCAACAAGCCGCTTTAGCTCAGTTGGTAGAGCAACCGCCTTGTAAGCGGTAGGTCGTCAGTTCGAATCCGACAAGCGGCACCAGTATTCATAAGCCTTGCAGCGATGCGAGGCTTTTTTACATCTGAATGTTCGTGATGCATGGCCTGCCGGAAACGCTGATTTTTGATGACGTGCCGTACTCGACGAGCGCTTTCAGGCAATGCAGCCGGGGCTGGGAAAGCTGTTTGTGCAGGGTTTTGTCACAACGCAGGAGCATTGGGTTGTACAATCGACCACAATAACCTCGTTTGATTGGCTTCATGATATCCAATAACGTAATATTTCCCTGGAATGCAAATTTTGAAACGGGCGTGCCCGTTCTCGATGAGCAACATAAGAAGCTGGTCGATTTGCTGAATCAGCTGGCCGTGCATTTCACTTGTGAAACCGATGCACTTGAATTGCATCGAGTGTTTGATGAGTTGACCAACTACACTCTTTATCACTTCAAAACTGAGGAAGGCGTCTGGGCGCAATATCTGCCTGCGGATGAAATGACCAGTGTGCACACGAAGGTGCATCAGGACTTTCTGGATGCGGTGCTTGAGCTTAAAGGCCAGCAGGGCATATTACCCGCTGAGCAGCTTGCCGATAAGATAGTTTCATTCCTGACACATTGGCTGGCTTTTCATATTCTTGAATCCGATAAACATATGGCGAAAATCGTGCTTGGCCTGCAACGGGGCATGACATTGCAGCAAGCAAAGGAAAACGCTCTCGCAGATATGAGCGGTGCGACGGGGGTGTTGGTGGATACCTTCCTCAGCATGTATGACAACCTGGCATCACGAACCATGCAATTGATGCGCGAGATTGCCGAGCGTCAGCGGGTGGAAGCACGCTTGAAATTATCCAAAAAGGTCATCGACAGTACGCTGGAGGCTATTTTTATCACCGATGCGAAAGGTCTGATTATCGATGCCAATCCTGCGTTTTGTCTTGAAGTGCAACGCGAGCAGGAAACGATGATCGGGATGCACATCAGGCAAATCAGGCCGGAATTCTTCGGCCAGGAAAAAATGGAAGAAGTCTGGAAGGCTGCGACTGAGAGCGGACACTGGGCGGGTGAAATACTGGGGCGTGATGCGGGGGGAGACATGGAGGCGGTCTGGCTTTCGCTGACCGCCATTAAAAATGATCAGAGTGTCATTACTCACTATGTCGGGCTGTCTTCCTCCATTTCGCTGTTGATTCAACGCCAGCACAGACTGGAAGATGTAGCGCAGCATGATGTGTTAACCGGTTTGCCCAACCGCCGGCTGTTGCGTGACCGGCTCGGTCAGGCCATCGTGCACAGCAATCGCAGCGGGCGCTTCCTGGCGGTGTGTTATCTTGATCTGGACGGGTTCAAACAGGTCAACGATACGCTGGGGCACCATGCGGGCGACCAGGTGTTGTGCACTGTTTCAGTACGCCTGAATAAGCTGTTGCGCGGTGAGGATACCGTTGCACGTCTGGGTGGCGATGAATTTGTTTTGCTGTTGGGTGATCTGGATGGGGAAGAGGATGCCGGTCTGTTGCTGAACAGGCTGTTGCAGGATATCGCACAGCCGATACCGTTCAATGGCACGCCCGTCAAGGTAACCGCCAGCATAGGTGTCACGCTTTATCCCCGTGATCAGAGTACAGATGAACAGTTGCTGATGCACGCCGATGAGGCGATGTATGCCGCAAAAAACAATGGAAAATCACGTTACCATTTCTTCAGCGTTGACCAGGTTCCATCCGGGAAATAAGGGGCGCCGTCGTGAGCTGATAACAAGGTGAAAACGATGTGAAAGTTGAGCTATGAAGGCAGCGAGCCGCACGATAATTTACATTTCGGACGGGACCGGCATTACAGCGGAAACCCTGGGCAAGGGCCTGCTCTCGCAATTTGAGGGTATCGAATTCCGTTATGTGCATTACCCTTTTACAGACAGTCTGGAGAAGGCGGCTGTCTGTTTGCGACATATCGCTGATCTGAATCAGCGGGAGGGGGTACGCCCCTTGCTGATCATGACCATGACAGACCCGCAAGTCAGCGCGTTGCTGCGTCAGGCGGATGCGCTGTTGCTGGATGTGTTCGAAGCGTTCATAGGGCATCTGGAACAGGAGTTGGGCCAGCGTGCCACGCGTGTTGCAGGCCGCAGCCACGGGCAGGAAAATCACGAATATGCCCGGCGCATTGCCGCGATGAATTTTGCCATGGCACACGATGACGGCATCAGCAGTGCCGATCTGAAGAATGCCGATGTGATCCTGGTGGGCGTGTCTCGCAGTGGAAAGACCCCGGCCAGCCTGTATCTGTCGCTGCATTTCGGTCTCAAGGCCGCCAATTATCCGCTGATACCGGAAGACTTTGAGCGTGACTGTTTGCCTGCTTCCCTGTTGCCGTTTCGCGATAAACTGTTCGGGCTGACCATCGCGCCTGAACAGTTGCATCGTATTCGTGAGGAGCGCCGTCCCGGCAGCCATTATGCCTCGCTGGATAATTGCCGCTTCGAAGCGGCGGCGGCTGAAAGTCTGATGCGGCGCGCAGGTATCGCCCAATTTGATATGACTGCGCGCTCGATTGAGGAGATGGCGGTACATCTGTTGCAGGCCATTCGCAAGCGATCCCATACGGATTCATAGTAATAAAATTCAAAAGGAGAATCGGCATGCATCCTTATGTGATTTCGTTTGCATCATTAGGCATCGCGGACATTGCGCAAGTAGGTGGCAAGAATGCCTCGCTGGGCGAGATGATCAGTAAGCTGGGGGAAATGGGTGTCTGTGTGCCGGGCGGGTTTGCCACTACGGCGCAGGCTTACCGGGATTTCCTGGCGGTCAACGGGCTGGATGGACGCATCGCGCAAGCCTTGTCCACGCTGGATGTGGCGGATGTCAATGCGCTGGCCGACACGGGTGCGAAGATACGCAGCTGGATAGGCGCTGCATCGCTGCCTTTGAGGCTGGAACAGGAGATACGGCAGCACTATGCACGGCTGGCTGATGAAGGTGAGGGCAGTTTCGCGGTGCGTTCTTCCGCTACCGCAGAAGACCTGGCCGATGCTTCGTTCGCAGGTCAGCAGGAAACTTTTCTGAATATCCACGGTGTAGACA
>JAUSAO010000008.1 GCA_030652475.1 Gallionella sp.
GAAAAACACGAAAAACACGAAATAAATCAAAACCTTGTTTGGTTTTAATCACTCACCGAATAGGTGAAGCCTAAGCAGCCAATATCACATTGAATTTTTTCGTGTTTTTCGTGACTTTCGTGGACAACTGAGTTTTTAAGGATTATCTAAGCGCGATAAAACATGCGCTAAGATTCTGTTTATCCCACGGAATATAAGGCGATAAATCGCCTATTCCTGAATGAAGAGCATTTCGCAAAACATGTCGCACAAGGGCTCGTATTTTTGAATGAAAGCCGCGCAGCGGACAACCCCAACTAGCTACTAGCAACTAGCAACTAGCGACTAATAACTGAGGTGATACACATGATCGTCACACCCTTGCTGAAACTGGCCGCCGACAAACAGGCTTCCGATCTGTTTTTTTCAGTTGGCGCGCCGGTCAACATCAAAATCGATGGCATTAGCATGCCGGTCAATTCACAGGTGTTGAGTGCCGATATCGTCAAGCACATCGCCTATGAACTCATGTCTTCAAGGCAGATAGTCGAATTCGAAGCCAATATGGAAATGAATTTTTCCTATCGAGTCGATGGACTGGGCAGCTTCCGTGTCAATATCTTCCGTCAGCGCGGTGACATTGCCATCGTGATACGCTACATCAAGGGCAGGATCGACAATGTGGACGAACTGCGCCTTCCCGGCATACTCAAGTCGTTAATCATGGAAAAGCGCGGCCTGGTACTGGTAGTCGGTGCAACCGGCTCGGGAAAATCCACCACGCTGGCTTCCATGATTGAACATCGCAGTCACACCCAAACCGGCCATATCCTGACGATAGAGGATCCGATCGAGTACATTTTCAAACACGACAAATCCATCGTCAATCAACGTGAAATCGGCACCGACACACTCAACTACGAGAATGCGCTGTCCTGCGGCATGCGTGAAGCGCCTGACGTATTGATGATAGGGGAAGTGCGTGATCGCGACACCCTGAAACATGCGCTGATTTTTGCCCAGACCGGGCACTTGTGCCTGACTACGCTACACGCCAACAACAGTTATCACGCCCTGAATCGTATCGTTAACTTCTTCCCCTACGACTCGCGCCAGAGTGTGTTGTCCGACCTTTCCATGTGTTTGCGCGCAGTCATTTCACAACGTCTGGTTCGCACGTTGAATGGCAAGCAAGTTCCCGCGGTGGAAATCCTGCTGAACACCACCTTGATTGCCGATCTGATCAAGAATGATGAAATTGAAAAAATCCACGAAGCGATAGACAAGAGCGTTTCTGCCGGCTCGCAGACCTTCGAACAAGCTCTTTACCGATTATTTAAATCCGGAACCATCAGCAAGGAAGAGGCCATGCGCAATGCCGATTCGGCAAGCAATTTGTCTGCTCTGGTCGATTTTTCCGAACGCACCAACACCATGGCTGTACCGATTTTCTCACCCAATCCGCAAACCGAGAAAGTAGCCAAATCGGATTTCAGCGGTATCAAACTCGATTTGGATGCGGGTAAATAGGTATGTCAATAAAATTGCAAAGCGCTATACCTGCCACCCTGTACGGCATCCCCAACTGCGGCACGGTTAAAAAGGCGCGTGACTGGCTGAAGCAACATGACATTGAGGTCGAATTCCATGATTTCAAGAAACAGGGATTGAATGCCGAAACCGCCACAAACTGGCTGCAACAGCGCGATTGGAGCGAATTGCTGAACCGCAAGGGTCTGACCTGGCGCGGTTTAACAGACGAACAAAAACAAGAGGTTAATGATGCTACTTCAGCATTGACTTTAATGATTGAAAAAACCAGCGTCATTAAACGCCCCTTACTGGAACAAGATGGCCAACTGCTGCATGTCGGTTTCGATGCAACAGCATATGCAAACATATTTAACGTGAAGGTTTAAACATGACTGAAACACTCGCACTCGCCCAGGCGCTGATCGCACGCCGCTCACTCACTCCGGATGATGCCGGCTGCCAGGACATCCTGATCGAACGCCTGAACACGCTCGGCTTCCATATCGAACGCATGCGTTTTGGCAACGTGGACAATTTCTGGGCGCGACGCGGCATAGATAGCCCCGTCGTGGTGTTTGCCGGCCATACCGATGTCGTCCCCTCAGGCCCGGAAGCATCCTGGTTCAGCCCGCCGTTCGAACCGACCATCCGCGACGAAATGCTGTATGGTCGGGGTGCGGCGGATATGAAAACCTCCATCGCCGCCTTCATCACCGCCATTGAAGCCTTTGTCGAAGATCATCCCGCCCATAAGGGATCCATCGCCTTACTGATCACTTCCGACGAAGAGGGCGTGGCGGTAGACGGCACGGTACGCGTGGTTGAAGCCCTGCGCGCGCGCGGCGAAACGCTGGATTACTGCATTGTCGGCGAACCTACCTCCAACAAACTGGTCGGCGACATGATCAAGAACGGACGGCGCGGCTCGCTGTCAGGCACGCTCATTGTGCAAGGCATTCAAGGACATATCGCTTATCCGCATCTGGTGAAAAACCCGATACATATGGTCGCACCGGCAATCGCCGAACTCGCCGGCACAACCTGGGACAAGGGCAACGAATACTTCCCGCCCACTTCCTGGCAAATCTCCAACATGAATGGCGGCACGGGTGCAACCAATGTGGTGCCCGGTACCGTGGAAATTCTGTTCAACTTCCGCTTTTCCACTGCCAGCACCGAACAAGAGCTTAAGGACAGGGTGCATGCCATACTCGACAAACACCACGTCAAATACGATTTACACTGGGAGCTATCCGGCAATCCCTACATCACGCCGAAAGGACGTCTGGTCGAAGCCATCAGCCACGCCATTGAACAGTCTTACGGTATCACTCCGGAACTATCCACCTCAGGCGGCACTTCGGACGGTCGCTTTATCGCCGACATCTGCCCGCAAGTGATCGAATTCGGCCCCTTGAATGCCACGATACACAAACTAAACGAGTGTGTGGCCGTGGCTGACATCGAACCACTCAAGCTGACCTATCAGCGCACGCTGGAAAACTTATTATGCAAATGAAAAACTACTTTTCAGCGGGCACACAAAGCCTGCACACCGTGCGCGACTGTCTGCGCTTTGCAGTCAGCCGTTTCTATCAGGCCAAATTATTTTTCGGGCACGGCAGCGCTGATGCCTATGACGAGGCTGTCTATCTGATCCTGCACACGCTGCACCTGCCGATAGACACACTCGCCCCATTCCTGGATGCACAACTCACTGACAGCGAACTGGGCGAAGTATTGAACATCATTCAGCGGCGCGTAGAACAGCGCATCCCGGCAGCCTATCTGACCCATGAAGCCTTTCTGGGCGAATACCGTTTTTATGTGGATGAACGCGTCATCGTGCCGCGCTCCTTCATCTCCGAATTGCTGCGATCACAGTTGTCACCCTGGATCGCCGAACCTGAAGCCATAGCCAGCGTGCTGGACTTATGCACCGGCAGCGCTTGCCTTGCCATACTCGCCGCAGACAGCTTCCCCAACGCGCAGATCGATGCGGTCGATCTGTCACCGGACGCACTGGCTGTGGCGGCGCGCAATGTCAGCGATTACGAATTAGGAGCACGTGTCAACCTGATCGAATCGGACTTATTTACCAAACTGACCGGCCGTCAATACGACCTGATCATCAGCAATCCGCCTTACGTTGACGCGGAATCGGTTGCCTCCCTGCCTCAGGAATATCTGCACGAACCCAAGCTGTCTCTGGGCAGCGGAAACGACGGACTGGATGCTACCCGTACTATTCTGAAACACGCCGCCGAACACCTCACCGACAACGGCATCCTGATCGTCGAAATCGGTCACAACCGCGACGTGCTGGAAGCCGCCTACCCTCACCTGCCGTTCACCTGGCTGGACGTGGCGGCAGGCGACCAGTTCGTGTTCATGCTGCATCGCAACGACCTGCTAAATTGTGCACAAACTGAGGTTTAAACATGTCTAGCGTCTCATCTCTAACTATCGTTGGCTACAAATCAATTCGTAAATTGGAAAATTTCCCATTAACAAATCTAAATGTTTTGATTGGTGCGAATGGTGCTGGGAAAAGTAATTTCATCGGGTTTTTCAAGCTACTTAATGAGATATACGAACAACAATTGCAGTTATTCATTCAGAAGCAGGGCGGTCCAGACGCGCTGTTACATTTTGGGCGTGGAACTACGGAGCGATTGCATGCTGAATTCTATTTCGATCACAATGGTTACAAATTTGACCTTATACCGACCAACGACAACCGTTTGATATTTGAACGAGAAATTAGTTGGTTCAAGGGTATGTATTACCCAAGTTCAAAAAGCGTCCCGCTTGGATCTGGACATAACGAATCAAAACTAAAAGATGCGCAAGATACATACTCACAATATGTGCGCCCTTCAGTCAGTAGCTGGCGTGTCTATCATTTTCATGACACCAGTGAGAACGCTAAAGTCAAACAGCCACACGCTTCCAACCTGAATCTTCGCTTGTTACCAGATGCTGCAAACTTAGCTGCCTACTTACGAATGTTGAAGGATAAACATCCTAATGAATATCAACGAATAGTTGATTCCATTCAGCTAGTAGCACCATTTTTTGATGATTTTGTGCATCGTCAAGAAGACACCAATATGGTGAAGCTGGAGTGGACACAAAAAGGAAAACCCGACATTCCATTCACCGCACACATGTTGTCAGATGGCACGTTACGCTTTATTTGTTTAGCCACCTTGTTACTTCAACCCACTCACTTACTGCCCAGTACGATTCTCATTGATGAACCTGAACTAGGATTGCATCCATACGCCATCACCATTCTTGCGGATATTTTCAAACAAGTTTCGGAACAGCGTCAGTTGATTGTATCTACGCAATCGGTGGAGCTTATCAACGAACTTAGCCCACAAGACATCATTGTCGTTGATCAAGAAAACGACGCCTCAGCCTTCAAGCGCTTCACGGATGAAGAGTTGTCAGGCTGGCTGGAACAATACGCCATAGGCGAATTGTGGAAACGCAATGTACTGGGCGGGAGGCCATAAGTGATTGAGGTCATAGTTTTTACAGAAGGCCAAACTGAAGAGCAATTCATCAAGCGCGTAATCGCGCCAGTTTTCTATCCAAATCAGATTTTCATCAAACCCTTAACACTGAATACCTCGCAGGATGCCAGAGGTGGCGCTGTCAATTTCGACCGGTTAAAACTCAATAGCAGGAACACGCTACGCCAGAAACCGGAAGCGATACTGACTACGTTCCTTGATCTGTATGGGCTGGATACCAGTTTTCCGAATTTTGTTGAGTCAAAAAAACTTGCTGACGTATATGCTCGCACGACGGCCTTGGAAACCGGTCTGCATCAAGCAATCGTCGAGCATGTCGGTTGCCGTCCCGAACGTTTCATTCCGTACATTCAACCTTACGAATTTGAAGGATTATTATTTTCGGATGTGGAAGCGTTGGTTCTCACCGAGCCAACGTGGAACAATGCATTGGCAAAACTTAAAGCCGTTCAGGATAGCTTTGAAACACCCGAACATATCAACGACAGCTACGAAACCAAGCCGTCCAAACGTCTTGAAAATATTCTCGTTCCGAAATACAAAAAAACGCGTCATGGGCCCCTCGCTGCAGAGAAAATCACACTGAACGTCATGGAAGATAAATGTGTGCATTTCAAAAGCTGGATGGAAAACCTTCGCGGACTAATTGACTGATTACTTAATGGCTGTAGATCACTACGAAAACTTTCCGGTCGCCTCGATCATGATGCCCAAACGGCTGCGGCGGCCTGTCGCGGCGATTTATCATTTCGCCCGCGCGGCGGACGATATCGCCGACGAGGGCGATCTGTCCGACAACGAACGTCTGCAACAACTGGATGCTTTCCGGGACGAGCTGAATCGTATCGCGCATGACGAAACACCGCTCACCCCGCTGTTTCAGAATCTGGCTTTAACAATCCGCCAGTATGAACTCCCGATGCAACCATTCCATGACCTGCTCGATGCCTTCTCGCAGGACGTGGTGACAAAGCGCTACGACAATTATGCCGAACTGCTCGACTACTGCCGCCGTTCCGCCAATCCGGTCGGCAAACTGCTGCTGCATCTCTACCAGGAAGCCACGCCCGTCAATCTGGCTTACTCGGATGCAATCTGCACCAGCTTGCAGCTGATCAATTTCTGGCAGGATGTCAGCAAGGATTATGCAATCCATCGCATCTACCTGCCGCTGGATGAGATGGCACAATTCGGCGTATCAGAGACGCAGATTGCACAACAAATCTGCGATGAGAACTGGCGAAAACTGATGCAGTTCCAGATAGCTCGTGCACGCGCGCTGATGTTGCAGGGCGCGCCGCTGGGCAGCATCCTCACCGGCCGCATCGGCCTGGAAATGCGCATGATTATCGCCGGGGGTCTGCGCATACTCGACAAGATCGAATCTGCCGATTACGACATTTTCCGTCACCGCCCGGTATTGCGTCCGCTCGACTGGGTTATCATGTTAGCCAAATCCGCACCCCACTCTTACTAAGCCCAAAACTGCTTCGACTGTTTTTTTAGAACCAAGCCCATGACTCCAGACCAATATTGCCAGGACAAAACTTCAGCCAGCGGCTCCAGTTTTTATTACAGCTTTCTGTTCCTGCCCAAGGACAAACGCCGCGCGATCACCGCGCTGTATGCCTTCTGCCGCGAAGTAGATGATGTGGTGGACGAATGTTCGGACGAGCAGGTTGCCCGCACGACGCTTAACTGGTGGCGCGGCCAGGTGGCGGAAATCTACGGCGGGAAACCGCAGTGCTCGCAAGGGGTACGCCGGGGTGTGCCCGAGGGCTCTGCCCTCACCCTCCCGCTGCATCCGGTCGCACTTGCGCTGGTACCTGTCGTCGCCCAATTCAATCTCGCACAGGAACACTTGCTGGAAATTATAGACGGCATGGAAATGGATCTGGACCAGCCACGCTACGCCGACTTCAAGTCGCTGCAACTGTATTGCTATCGCGTCGCCTCGGTGGTCGGGCTGCTATCAGCGGAAATTTTTGGCTACAACGACCGCCAGACGCTGAAATACGCCCATGATCTGGGCATCGCTTTCCAGCTCACCAATATCATCCGGGATGTCGGCGAGGATGCCAGACGCAACCGTATCTACCTGCCGATGGAGGAGATGAAACAGTTCGATGTAACAGCCGCAGACATCCTCAATGCGAACGAAACCGAAAACTTCAACAAGCTGATGGCGTTCCAGGTCGAACGCGCACAACGTTTTTATCAGCAAGCTCTGGCACAACTGCCGGTCGCAGACAGAAAAACCCAGCGCACCGGACTGATCATGGCGGCCATTTACCGCGCCACGCTGGATGAAGTGGTAGCCAGCGGCTGCCACGTACTGAAAGAGCGCGTCTCACTCACCCCGCTGCGCAAACTGTGGCTGGCCTGGACAACTTGGCTCAAGAACTGAATATCGCCGTCCTTGGCGGTGGCTATGCAGGCATGGCTGCTGCGGTGGCACTGGCCGGGCGCGGCATTCCTGTCACGGTGTTCGAGAGCGCCAGACAATTGGGTGGTCGCGCACGCGGCATGACGCACCAAAACACGCAACTGGACAACGGCCAGCATCTGCTGCTGGGCTGCTATCACCAAACCCTGAATCTGATCGAACAGGTCGGCGGCAACCTCGAAGCCGATTTCCTGCGCCTGCCGCTGCAACTGGATCTGCATGGGCATTTTGCACTGCAAGCACCCCGACTGCCCGCGCCTTTACATCTGTTGTTCGCCTTGCTGGGCGCACAGGGCTTGTCATGGTCGGATCGCCTTAGCGCCGCGCGTTTCATGCTCACGCTACGCCGAATACATTTTCGCATCGCCGCCGATATGACGGTTTCAGAACTGCTCAAACTGCACGGACAAGGCGACACGCTGATACAAAAACTCTGGGAACCGCTGTGCATCGCGGCGCTGAACACGCCGGTACATATTGCTTCCGCACAAGTCATGCTCAATGTGCTGCACGACGCGCTGAATAAAACGCGTGCCGACAGCGACATGCTGCTGCCGCGCATTGATTTCACTGCGCTGTTCCCTGAGCGTGCCGCAAACTATGTAAGAAAGCACGGCGGTCATGTGCTTACCTCATGCGGCGCGGACGCTTTGCAACTGCATGACTACAATATTGAGATCAGCACCCAGCGTGGCAGCCTGTTCTTCAGCCACGTCATCTGCGCCACACCGCCCGTAACAACCGCCAGACTGCTGCGCCCCATTGCGGAACTGGGCGCAATAATCGAACAAATCGATGCCTTGCAGCATCAGCCTATCTACACCGTGTATCTGCAATACCCGTCACATATCACACTGCCGCATCCTATGCTGGGCCTGTATCAGCGCGTTAGCCAGTGGCTGTTCGATAAGGGGCAGATCGCCGGGCAGCACGGCCTGATCGCTGCGGTGATCAGCGCGCAAGGACTGCATCAGAAGTTAACTCAGGAAGAACTGGCGCAGAAGGTCATCGCCGAACTGAATGAAGAATTCGGCATCAGCGATAGCCCACTATGGGTCAAAGTGATTGCAGAAAAGCGCGCCACCTTCGCCTGCACGTCCGATTTACAACGCCCCGCCCAGCAAACACCCCTGCCCCGATTACTGCTGGCAGGCGATTACACCGCAGGCGACTACCCCGCCACACTGGAAGGCGCCGTACAAAGCGGCCTGCGCTGCGCCGAAGTGCTCAGCGCAGCCTCCAACCCGTCCGGGCATTGATACAGAAGTGTCATTGCGATAACCAGCGACTTGCCAGCTTGCTGGCTTAGTCGAATGGCTAGTAGTTTCATCAAGCCCGAGGGGCTGTGGCAATCCACTCAGGTCGTCATTGCGAAGCCCGAAGGGCTGTGGCAATCCAGCCTTTTACGGGTTAGTCAAACAACTGGATTGCTTCTTCGGCTTCGCCTCCTCGCAAAGACGATTTAATCAGCGCTTCCCTAAGTTACAGTTTGAGACAATATCCCAGCCTGCTTTTGTGCCAGATGCTTCACATCTTCAGAAATATCGGGATGCGCGGCTACCTTGTGCCAGTAACGGATCGCCAGCGGCAACATCTCCTTCCATACGGGTATTGCGACTTATTTTTCGGTATCTCTTTTCACTAGCTGAGTGGAAAAATTGGACGTGGCACACCGCAGTTTTTCCATGAATGCACTGTTATTCCTTCGGTCGCAGGGGCAACAGGCGTAAACGAGTACGGCTCGGATCAATAGTAAGTAACGCTCCTTCTTCCAGTTCTGGTGTCATCTGCCGCAGGGCGATAATGACCTGCTTGCCGATTACGTCCGGGCTGACATTCTCGGCACGGATTTGCACAACGCTGGGCTTTTCGCCGTGGGTAGCGGCGAGGATTGCGCCAAAATCCAGATCGTGGGTAAGCACCACATAATCGTTTTCATTGGCGTAGGCCATAAGTTCGGAATCTGGTGCGTTGTGTGCCCCAAGCGTTGACCAGTGCTCAGCCTCCACTCCTGCATCGGCCAGCATGTTGACCCAGCGCGGAGACAGATTCATATCAACAAGCAACTTCATGCGGTGGCCAGCATGACCTCGCGTTCTTCAGATCGCCATGCGGCATAGCAAAGTGCCTGCATGATGTCTTCGCGTTCAAGGTAAGGATAGTCAGTGAGGACTTCATCCACGCTGTGACCGGATCCAATCTGGCCGACGACCATGCCTACCGTAACACGCATCCCACGGATGCATGCTTTACCTCCCATCACGCCTGGCTGTTGGGTGATCCGATTCAGTTGTCCCATGTGCTACTCCTTATTAAAACGCACTGCATGTTATCGGTTTGAGAATATAGCTTCAAGAACTATTTATGAAGATGAACCCCCGGCAATTTACGACTGATGACGGCTTGGATGCTGCTCTTTCCCGAACCATTGGGTCCCGCTAACATGCGCAGTCTTGGCACTTGCCCGTTCATGCGATTAACAATCGTTGGCCAGGCTTTGTTGGCGTTTGTGCGGGTAAAGGCTTAATGATTTTATGGCTGCCATCGGGAAAGACTTCTACCAGGCTGTCATTGACGCGTTCCAGCACACTGCTGCCGGCAGCCAGTGCTAGCCAGTAAGCCTGTTTTATTGCGGCATCCGCTAATTCAGGAATGTGTTCTTCCAGATAACGAATCGCTTGTTCCTGTGTGCTCATGGGATTCTCCTTGGGGGCTGCATTATATCAGCCGCATTTGTATGGGGTAGACGCTACATTCACACGTACGCAACGCTACTTTATCAGCGCAATCATCACTTTTTATCCCACGGCGCGAAGCCGATGGGGCGTATTTTCTTTGCTGCCAAAGTGATCATCAGTTCGTGGATGGCATCAAATACAGCTTTGAATTTGATGTCGCATTTCTTTTCCAGCGTAACCAATTTTTGGGATAACTCGGCATTCGAGGCAAGTATCTGACGCAACTGCACGAAGGCGCGCATGATTTCGATGTTGACCTGAGTGGCGCGGGTGCTGCGCAGCACGCTTGAGAGCATGGATACGCCTTGTTCGGTGAAGGCATAGGGAAGCTGTCCGTACACCACCCCAACTTGACATCCCAAATTGTGATTTCAAGTTGGCGAACTCTTCCGGACTCAGTTGAAACATGAAATCTTCGGGAAATCGTTCGATGTTACGTTTGACGGCCTGAACCTGAACCGGCCCGAGATACGCCACTGCCGCGCAGCCGCCGATTCCTCAATGAGGCATTTTGTGACACAATCGCGCACTCAGGAAAATCAAATATATCGAAGCATTATGACAACCGAATCCATCACACCCGAATCCGAAAAACTTATGGCCGGGCACCCGCCAGACGAAAACCAGATCATCACCGAGCGCCGCAACAAGCTGGCTGCCATCCGCAAAGCAGGAATCGCCTTCCCTAACGACTTCGACCGTACGCATCTGGCTGGCGATTTGCTCGCCAGTTTCGGCGAGATGAATCACGACCAGCTGGAAGCCGAACAGATTCATGTCGCGGTCGCCGGGCGCATGATGCTCAAACGCGTGATGGGCAAGGCAAGCTTCGCCACAGTGCAGGACATGAGCGGACGCATCCAGCTGTTTATCAGCAACGGCGACACGGGCGAAGAAGCGCACAGCGCTTTCAAGCATTACGATCTGGGCGACATTCTGGGCGCGACAGGTGTGCTGTTCAAGACCAAGACGGGTGAGCTGTCCGTCAGAGTCGCGCAAGTGCGCCTGTTGACCAAGTCACTGCGTCCGCTGCCGGAAAAATTCCACGGCCTGTCCGATCAAGAACAGAAATACCGTCAGCGCTATCTGGATTTAATCACCAACGAGGACGCGCGCCGCGTATTTATGACGCGCACCAAAATCATCCAGGCGATACGCGATTTCTTTATCCGCCACGACTATCTGGAGGTGGAAACACCGATGATGCACTCGATACCGGGCGGCGCTTCGGCCAAACCGTTCGAGACGCATCACAATGCGCTGGATATGAAAATGTATCTGCGCATCGCGCCGGAGCTGTACCTCAAGCGCCTGGTGGTAGGCGGCTTTGAAAAGGTGTTTGAAATCAACCGCAACTTCCGCAATGAGGGGCTTTCCACACGCCACAATCCGGAATTCACCATGCTGGAATTTTACGAAGCATACCGCGATTACAAATACCTGATGGATTTCACGGAAAAGCTGTTGCGCGAAGTCGCGCAGAAAGTGCTGGGCAGCACACTGATCAGCTATCAGGGCAAGGAACTGGATCTGGGCAAACCCTTCCACCGCCTGACCATGGTTCAGGCCATTCAGAAATATCATCCGCAGTTCACCAACGAGCAACTGGGCGACCGCGACTTCGTGATTGCCGAACTCCAGGATCTGAAAGCCAAATACAGACCGGAAGACGGCCTGGGCGGCCTGCAACTGTCTTTATTTGAAGAGCTGGCCGAGACGCTGCTGTTTGAGCCTACCTTCATCATCGACTATCCGGTGGAAGTTTCGCCGCTGGCGCGCAGCAGCGATGCCAATCCCGAAATTACCGAGCGCTTCGAGCTGTTCGTGCTGGGACGCGAACTGGCCAATGGCTTTTCTGAATTGAACGATGCGGAAGACCAGGAAGCGCGCTTCGATGCACAGGTACTCGCCAAGGAAGCCGGAGACGAAGAAGCGATGTTCAAGGACAGCGACTATGTACGCGCCCTGGAATACGGCCTGCCGCCGACAGCCGGTGAAGGCATAGGTATAGATCGATTGATCATGATGCTTACCGATAGCGCCAGCATTCGCGATGTCATTTTGTTTCCGCAAATGCGCCCGGAGGTTTGAAATAGCGTTTATTTCACAGATTGCCGCAGATTAGGCGAGTGATCTGACTTTACGTCACACTCAACCGATGAACCTACTGTCACTTTATAAATAATCGCGTTAATCTGCGGACAACCATTTTTCTGGGATTCTCAATATGCTGAATAGCGACACGCGTTCCCGCATCTTGCAGCTCTATCCGATGCTGCAGGAATTGCCTGCAGCGGAACTGGAAGACATGCTCTCTACAGCCAGACTACTACCCATCCCGGCTGGCACGATCATGTTCGACGAAAATCAGCCTTGCCAGGGGTTTCCGCTGCTGCTATCCGGCAGTATGCGTGTCATCAAGTCCTCCGCAAACGGGCGCGAACTGCAACTGTATCGCGTTGTGCCGGGGGAGAGCTGTATCCTCACCAGCAGTTGCCTGCTGGGCAGCACCCGCTATCAGGCGCGCGGCATCGTCGAAGAAACCATCGAAATGATATTTCTGCCTGCGACGGTTTTCCATGCCCTGCTTGGCAAACACGCCGCATTCCGCAGTTATGTGTTCCAGCTTTTTACCGAGCGGCTCACCGACCTGATGGAATTGATCTCGGCGGTGGCCTTTCAGAAGCTGGACCAACGTCTGGCCGCCCTGTTAATCAGCAAGCCCAACCCGGTACACGCCACCCATCAGGCGCTCGCCGATGAACTAGGCTCAGCACGCGAGATTGTCAGCCGATTACTCAAGGGATTTTCCGAACAGGGCTGGGTCAAACTGGGCCGTGAACAGATCACCCTCACAGATATAACCGCACTCAAGAAATTTGCTGCGCTTTGATTTATGGAACTCGCCAAATCGGCCGTGCCATCCTGCTCCCCCTTAAACTCTCGCTCGAATACTGTATCAGCGGTCTTAGAAAATACTCAATCACCCGTCGCGTCCCGGTTTTGACTTCTACCGTCACCGCCATGCCTGGCGCCATCACAACGACGGCCTAAACTTGCAACCTTACGAACTCTTCATCGGTCTGCGCTACACCCGCGCCAAGCGGCGCAACCATTTCATTTCCTTCATTTCGCTGATTTCCATGCTGGGCATGGGGCTGGGCGTGATGGCGCTGATCGTGGTTCTGTCGGTGATGAACGGCTTCCAGAAGGAAATCCTCGCCCGCCCCGGAGGGCGGGCGCTACGACCTGACTGCGCCCGCGATGAATCCGCCGATGACGCTGTTTCAATCCTCGCCCGCCCCGGAGGGCGGGCGCTACGCGCCTAGCGTTGCTCCGTTGCGGGCGGTTAAGTGTTTCAATCCTCGCCCGCCCCGGAGGGCGGGCGCTACGTTGCGCGAAGAGCTTCCAAAAACATATATTTCAAAAGTTTCAATCCTCGCCCGCCCCGGAGGGCGGGCGCTACCTTGCAGAGTTTACCGTGTCGCAGACGGCGGTTAGTTTCAATCCTCGCCCGCCCCGGAGGGCGGGCGCTACTTGGCTTTTCCGGCGGCTTGCTTCGTAATAATTTGTTTCAATCCTCGCCCGCCCCGGAGGGCGGGCGCTACCCAGCCACCGTTCTGCGTCGAAGCGCCCTTGGGAGGTTTCAATCCTCGCCCGCCCCGGAGGGCGGGCGCTACACCGGGTGCATGGTGTATGAGGTGCGCACCTGCTAGTTTCAATCCTCGCCCGCCCCGGAGGGCGGGCGCTACTTTGATAGCTGGTAATTTAGCCCAAGCACTTACTGTTTCAATCCTCGCCCGCCCCGGAGGGCGGGCGCTACCGCGCAATTCGCGAGCGCACGGTCGCACGTTGAAGTTTCAATCCTCGCCCGCCCCGGAGGGCGGGCGCTACGAGTTTTTCCTTGAATACCCCGCATGGTGCCTCGTTTGTTTCAATCCTCGCCCGCCCCGGAGGGCGGGCGCTACATCATCCATCTTGAGCTGGAGGAAATATGACAATCGTTTCAATCCTCGCCCGCCCCGGAGGGCGGGCGCTACGTATGCTGACGAAACAAGAATCACGGGAAATAATTGTTTCAATCCTCGCCCGCCCCGGAGGGCGGGCGCTACCATAGCCATCGCCTGCCACAACCTCGGTTATGACCTGTTTCAATCCTCGCCCGCCCCGGAGGGCGGGCGCTACTCTTGCCCTCGATGTAGATCATGTCGCCCTTTTTGTTTCAATCCTCGCCCGCCCCGGAGGGCGGGCGCTACGTCATGCGTGCATCAGTAATATCTAATGGTGGTATGTTTCAATCCTCGCCCGCCCCGGAGGGCGGGCGCTACAATGTTCTCCGGCGGGGAGACTGGGGCATTCTATGTTTCAATCCTCGCCCGCCCCGGAGGGCGGGCGCTACACCACTAGACCAAGAAACCGTTGGCAAAGTTTTAATTGTTTCAATCCTCGCCCGCCCCGGAGGGCGGGCGCTACCGGTATAACCTGACATCCTCTCCTCTGGAATGTGTTTCAATCCTCGCCCGCCCCGGAGGGCGGGCGCTACCCTTGATTGCGGCGGTCAGCGCAGGTGTGAGCGTGTTTCAATCCTCGCCCGCCCCGGAGGGCGGGCGCTACCTCCAGCGTCGGGGTCTGATTGCCGTCCAGGTAGCTGTTTCAATCCTCGCCCGCCCCGGAGGGCGGGCGCTACCTGGTGCAATGACACATTGGGCGAATGACTATATCGGTTTCAATCCTCGCCCGCCCCGGAGGGCGGGCGCTACTGCGATTTATTCTCACAGCATGAATATCATCATTTGTTTCAATCCTCGCCCGCCCCGGAGGGCGGGCGCTACATAAACTCAACCCGAATGACAACACCAATCACCTGTTTCAATCCTCGCCCGCCCCGGAGGGCGGGCGCTACGGTGGCGGCGGCGGTTATACCTCGTACTCTCAAGGCGTTTCAATCCTCGCCCGCCCCGGAGGGCGGGCGCTACCCGAAATCGGTGTATATACTGGGAATTAAATAAATGTTTCAATCCTCGCCCGCCCCGGAGGGCGGGCGCTACAACGTGGGCTTGCAATACATGCAACCACGACCACTTAGTTTCAATCCTCGCCCGCCCCGGAGGGCGGGCGCTACAGCAGCCAGCCGGTTTTGGCCGCAATAAAAGGAGATGTTTCAATCCTCGCCCGCCCCGGAGGGCGGGCGCTACGACTCGTACAGCCCGTAGGTAACATCCAGCGTATGTTTCAATCCTCGCCCGCCCCGGAGGGCGGGCGCTACCCCGCATTAAATCGGGAATGTTCTTCGCCCCCAGATCGGTTTCAATCCTCGCCCGCCCCGGAGGGCGGGCGCTACGTAGATTCGCCGCCGGTAGAACCATCGTCAATACGTTTCAATCCTCGCCCGCCCCGGAGGGCGGGCGCTACATTGGCGTCCTGATTTTCCCGACAAAAGGATGAGTGTTTCAATCCTCGCCCGCCCCGGAGGGCGGGCGCTACCCCATCATTCGGAGATCAGGCCGATTGACTGCAAGTTTCAATCCTCGCCCGCCCCGGAGGGCGGGCGCTACGCCAAAGCGTAAGTTCTTCGCGCTATCGCAGAAAGTTTCAATCCTCGCCCGCCCCGGAGGGCGGGCGCTACGCCTTGAATTGCCATTACCACATGCTAATCTGAAGTTTCAATCCTCGCCCGCCCCGGAGGGCGGGCGCTACGGCTGGTTGCCGCGACATATTGCGCGGACAACGTGTTTCAATCCTCGCCCGCCCCGGAGGGCGGGCGCTACCCCGAAGATGGCACGGACGGGCTGGTGATGATCGTTTCAATCCTCGCCCGCCCCGGAGGGCGGGCGCTACGACGGCTGTGTTGTCGTAAGGCGCATATTTGCCTGTTTCAATCCTCGCCCGCCCCGGAGGGCGGGCGCTACTTAAATACACATTCCAGACTATCCCGAATGGTTTGTTTCAATCCTCGCCCGCCCCGGAGGGCGGGCGCTACCTTCCATGCCGCTTGACTCGATACGGTCAAGATGTTTCAATCCTCGCCCGCCCCGGAGGGCGGGCGCTACGATACTGTCGCCCGCTCAACATCCGGCATGAGTGTTTCAATCCTCGCCCGCCCCGGAGGGCGGGCGCTACAATAGATCGTGGTGGATGCCTGCTGATGACGTTTGTTTCAATCCTCGCCCGCCCCGGAGGGCGGGCGCTACACGCAGGCCGGGCAAGGGACGTTCGCCAGCTTGATGTTTCAATCCTCGCCCGCCCCGGAGGGCGGGCGCTACCGCCAGCAGTGTGGAGCGCCATAGCCGTTGATACTGTTTCAATCCTCGCCCGCCCCGGAGGGCGGGCGCTACCTGGCGCATCAAATACGGCAAACGTGATTTATTCGTTTCAATCCTCGCCCGCCCCGGAGGGCGGGCGCTACCGTCATATTGAGTATCTCCGATGACAACTTTTGTGCCGTTTCAATCCTCGCCCGCCCCGGAGGGCGGGCGCTACACGCCATAAGCATGGCTAATCTCGACTTGCATTTGTTTCAATCCTCGCCCGCCCCGGAGGGCGGGCGCTACTTCGCGTTGGATATGCTGGGATTCTCAAACGAGGGTTTCAATCCTCGCCCGCCCCGGAGGGCGGGCGCTACGCGACAGTATCGGAGCAGGTCGGAACTATATCGGTGTTTCAATCCTCGCCCGCCCCGGAGGGCGGGCGCTACATAAATCGGCGCGGCCTTTGCCCAATATCTCTTCCTGTTTCAATCCTCGCCCGCCCCGGAGGGCGGGCGCTACGCGAGTATCTGGTTTATCTTCTCCACCAAGTCAGGTTTCAATCCTCGCCCGCCCCGGAGGGCGGGCGCTACCCTGGGTTTGGGACAGGCATCCCAAGTGCAATTAAGTTTCAATCCTCGCCCGCCCCGGAGGGCGGGCGCTACAGTCCGCCTACAACGTCATGAATCACAACATTAATAAGCGAACTTTGCGCGAACCCCCAGTTTTCCTGCCTCCGGAAGTCCACACAATCAAACGACGAATACAAAAAATCCTTATTCGTCAATATATTATCTGCAACACGAACCTGCTGTGTTTTGATCTTAGCTACTGGTTCGCGTTTCATATTACCAGCACTCCTTCAAAATCGATGGCACGGAATTTACCATATTCCTTGATGTGCAGGTCCACTGGCTCAGTCAGGCGGTATAAACGCAAACTGTCTT
This sequence comes from Gallionella sp., assembly GCA_030652475.1. Taxonomy (GTDB): domain Bacteria; phylum Pseudomonadota; class Gammaproteobacteria; order Burkholderiales; family Gallionellaceae; genus Gallionella. The sequence continues at coordinate 17,434 of JAUSAO010000008.1, forward strand.
CCTTTTCGTCAATCTCATCCAGCAAGCGACGCTCCAGAATTTCAAGTTGCATCTGGTCAACCTTACATTCGAAGACGGAATGCTGCACGCGCTGGCCGATGCTTTCGCATACTTTTGCGACGCGGCGCAGCCGTTTTCGCCCGGCGGCGCTTATCGTGGATACATCGTAGGTAATGATGATGAGCATGATGTTAGCGGTAAAGAAACGGCAGATAGCCTTCCATGTCGCCGCGCAACGTGCGCGCCATGAAGCGCGCTTGCAGTAACGGCAGCAGGCCTATCGGCACTTTGGTTTCAAGCAGCGGGTGCATAATTTCTTCCTGTTTACGTTCCTGATAGGCCACCACTACGGTGCGGCGCGCATCGCCTTCCAGCAGCACCGCGCCGCCTTCACGTTCCGCAAAGTCGTTTGCGCCGATCTGCCCCCGGTTTATCAATGTCAACGCCAGCCGATCGGCAAAGATGGCGCGAAATTCTTCCATCAAATCCAGCGCGAGCGCGGCACGACCGGGACGCACAGCATGCAGGAAACCAAGTTGTGGATCGAGTCCAACAGCCTCCAGCGCGGAGCGGCAGTCATTCATCAGCATGGAATAAAGAAACGATAACAGCGCGTTGAAGCGGTCGCGTGGCGGTCGCCGGGTGCGCCCGTCCATCGTAAATTTGTCGCGCGCGTCGCGCTTGACCAGCAGCGGCAATGCAGCAAAATAATTCTTTGCCGCATCGCCTTCGATGCCGCGCAGCACATCCAGATTATCGGCAAATGGCAGATTACGCAGCGAATTGGAAAGCGTCTCGGCGGCGGCAGTCAGGACGATGCCATCTTGTTCATCACCCGCCTCGCGCGCACCGCGCAACAGGACTTGACGACTATTGCGCAGTTTTCCGGCAATCGCACTCTGCGCAATACTCAGCGCAAATTTTTTATCCAGCGCCAAACGGTGCTGCGCTTGGCGCAGCAGGATATTGCCGGAAACCGGGCCTTCGAGACGCGCCTTGAAACGCCCATTGCCATCCAGCAGCACCAATGCAATGCCATCGCCTGCACAACGATGCATCAGCGACGGAGACAACATGATATTACCCAGACAGACCACGCTGCCCAAATGATGCAAAGGCACCTGCATTTTCTTCACATGCTCCACGTCAACCCGCAACGTATCGTTCTCCAGATGCAGATAGGAATTTTGCGTCATCACATAAAGCGTATTTTGAATCTGGCGTGCCATGATTATATGGCCTCAGGATCAAACAAAGCTTCCAGCAGAGTATGCTGCGCTGCACGTTCGGCAACCGCTTCAGGCTGGCAGATTTCCTTCAGCGAACACTCACGGCAGCGCGCATCATTGGCAGGCGGCGGCAACTTGCCGGAATCCAGCATTGCGTGGATGGCGTTCACCGTAACCAATACCATCTCGCGCAACTCCTGTGTAATAACCACCTCCCGCCTGCGCCGTGAGCCATGATGGTAAATCGCCCCATGCGTGATGACCTTGCCGGTCATTTCTTCCAGACACATCGCCTGTGCGGCAAGCTGAATGTCATCGTTACCCCATTTTTTGCGCGTTCCGTGCTTGTATTCCACTGGATAGATATTACCACCCGGCCAGAACTCCACCACGTCACATCTACCGATCAGCCCGAGCCGATCTGACCACACCGGCAAGGTATATTCAGCCCGCGCGCCCTCACGCGTAGTGACCCACCCCGACTGATCCACTCGCTCATGCTCAGCATTGCCGCGCGAGGTGTGGATGTTGTCCGAGAACTCGTTTTCCAGGTAAATCAGCCCGCAACGCCGTGGACAGTAAGCGTACTGGTTGAGAGCAGAAACGTTAAGAGGGTCGGCGGCTTCCATTTAGCCAAACAGTCGTTCCATTAACACGTCACGCTCCACGCCTTGCGCTGCGGCCACATCACCGAGGATCGCAGAGAGCGTGCCTATACGCAATGGATCGTGCAAGGGGATTGATAAGTGATGTTGCTGTGGAGCATCGCACGTCAGTCGGACATGACTACCTGTCTGGCGCGTTTGCCGATAGCCCAACTTGACCAAAAGCCTGATAAGTTCAGCCCCGGTCAGATCACGAGGCATCCTCATGCCGCCAACACCTCTTCCTGCACGATATGCAGACGAATAATCTTGGGCATTTCGCCTGCGTCATAATGGCAATGCACCGCATCTTGCACCATCCGGCGCAACTCCGGCAACGTGTCCGCCTCTGTAAAAATAGATGCACCCAAGGCACGGGCAATAAAGCCTCCCTCAGGATCATCTTCAACAAGAAACAAAATTTCTTTCATATTTCCTCCATGGTTAACCGTCTGACAGCGAAAGCCGCTTCCGCCAAAACATCTTCCCGCGTAATGCGAGTAAGGCTGCTATGGAATTTCAAGATTGTAAATCACTATGCGCCATATGCAACAATGAACTGGCATGTTCAAAATCAGCCATGCAGCACTCTCCCCTCACGGTGCGCACGGCCTACGACATGGCTCAAGGAATCTTTCCAGCGTTCAAATTCCTCCCGGCTGTACAAGAGAATATCCTTGGAAACGCCCAAGTTCCTTAACGCCATATACAAACGAGCAGCCTCTTTACGACGGCTACGCTGGGGCGAAAATGGCTCCGTTTCAACCACGAGCAAATCAACGTCGGAATCGGGACGCGCATCACCTCGCGCACGGGAGCCAAAGAGAATAATCGTCTCCGGTGAAACTTCACGAATGATGGTTTCCACCATTTGGTGTAGCAGGGCTTCGTCGTTACTGGAATGGGTTGGGGTCATTTTTCCGCCGAGATATTTATTAAGCCGCCATTGTCATTGCCGGTCCAAAGTTCCACTCCTTTAGGCAAGCGGGAAGCGTGGGCAGTAACTGTGTAATCCGAAAATGCGCGAGGCGAACCAGATGCGCCTTCTCGATAAGCAACCTCAATAATGGCATTTTCTATTTTGCGATCAGGCGTAGAAAAGTCTAGCAGTCGTTGCGCAGGCGCACAACCGAGCATCGCTTGACGCACACGCTGGGTAGCATCGCTGTCGGTGCCAACGTGTTTGAACACATACAGTCCCCGGCAGGACATCACGCCTTTAGAGGCAGAGCGGTCGTGATCCCACATGCCTTTCAGTGCATCCCACAGGTGGCTGAGGTCATCGTCGGAAAATTTAGTACCTTGGGCGAGATTGGCGGAAATAAAGCCTTTGGCAACGTAGAGACCGTAGGGAATGAGTGACTTGCGACCCATCGTGCGGAGCGAATCTTCTTCCTGCTTACCTTCCCATGCTTCGTAATCGGCTTTGGTTTTGGCGCCAGCCACTTTTTCAGCCACAGCCATGCGGGTAATCGAGGCATCTATCGGCAGAATTGGGTCAATGGAACGCGAGAAAGCAACCTGTACTGGGCCGCGCACCTGCCCGGCGTTTGGGCCGGTGGACATGACTGCGCCAAAGGTGCGCACATCAAAAAACTGTTGGCACATCCAGTCGCGGGCATTTCCAACTTGCGCCCTGTTTCCCCCGCCTGCGGGAGCGCCGCCTGTCTCTTCGTGTGCTGCAGTAATCTGTTTGTTAAGATTGGTCGAATGCTCGATAAAAATGGCATTGGGTGACTGATTACCAAAGGCGATTTGAATGTAGTTACGCACCCGCCGTTTGATAGCCACGTCGGAAACCAAACCGTGCATGTCTTCCGGGTCAATACGCGGGCTGTTGCCTGCGTCCGGGTCGCCGTTCGGATTGCCATTTTCGCAATCGAAGAGATAGAGGAATTCGTAACGGTTTTGAATGGCGGTCATTTGGTTTCTCCCTGTTCATTGATGATATAAGCGTTGGACTTTTTGCCTCCTCGCAGTGCGGCAAGTTGCTGGTAATAGCCGAGGGCAAACAACCCTTGGCCGTTAAGGTCGAGTATGCGTGGCGCACCATCACCCAAGCGCCCCATCACATCGGCAATCTGGTTTTCGTACCAGTAGGCCAGTCCGCCTTCGAGTTTGCCCAAGTGGTTGCGTGCGTTGCTGACCAAGCGCCCGATAATCAGCCCCGGTGTCTGGCTGGCGGAAGCGTAGTAGCGTTGCACCACGCCCGCACCCACATCGCCGAGTGCTGCGCGTTGCAGGTTGGCAAGTATAGCGAGCAGCCGCCCGCAGTGGTAAGCGGGTGCGGGGTGGTCGGGGTTGAGATAGGCAGTCATGGTCGTGTTACCTCCTTGGTTGAGTCGAACGAAATAGGCTTTGATGAGACCCATGCGGGCATGGTTGAACGGGGGCTGGTCTTTATCAACCAGATCGGTGCGGAAGCGCGCCAGTGCTTGCGCCATGATGGGTTGCGGGATGGGCAGACGCTGGATAGCGGCTTTCCAAAGTGTTGCGGCGGTGGGTGCGGGCAAATCCTTGAGTTCTCGCACCAACGCCCCGCACACCGCCATGAACTTGGGATCATGAGCTAGGCCGTTACCATCGCGCGCAACAATAGCCAAGTGATCGAACCAACCTGCCACATTGCTAACAAGTTTCTCGAAACTGCCTTCCATCCAGTCACGCACCATTACGCGACCAGACATGCCCGAGATTGTCAGTGCATAGAATTCGTTGTTGACCAGATCAGGCCGCTGACCACTGCGGATAGCATCAAGTAGTTTGCGCGCGGCGATGGCAGCAGAGGCAGCAGCAACTTCCGGCGGGTCTTGCAGCCAAGGGAGCACATCATCTTCATGCGCCACTTTGCTTTTAAACCAGTGCAGAACAAGACTTTCGCCAAGTCGCTTGCCATGATGACGTTTCAGGTGATTCAAAGCATCCACATAGCTTCGCGCCGCTTGATCGGAAACTGCTGCGTTGGCAGATTTCTTTAACCCAAGCGAAGTAAATGCGGCCTTATCGAAACCAACTAACGCATCGCCAGCGCCTTGCCCACCGGGCAACCCCATTATTTTTGGATGAGTTTTGGCTGGTATTGTTGTTTCGCCACTGGCAAAACAAATCATTGGGTTTTCATCTTGTTCAGCTTCACGGTCATTCAAGCGCCAATGCCGCCACCACGCAAGTATGTCTGGATCATCAAGCGGATCAAGACCGTCTATTCGCCATTCCAAATTTTCGGTTGGTCCCGCGCGATGAGGCGCTGCCAAAAGTTTCTGGCGTAGCGAGTCCAAACTTGATGTATCGCTGAGAAAAATCGTCAACGCTCCAAGCATTGGCGACACGACGGAAGCCTCACGAATGCGCTGAACGTAGTAATCGTGGCGCGGCTTGTCGCTATCAGCAGCTTTCAGCAGTATTGCTGTTTTTAAGTTATCAATCAGGAAGTGAGATTTTCCACCCGACTGCATATCGTGCATCTCTGGGCAATGCCAACGTTCTGCACCATTTTTTTCATCACCTAATGGCAGTATGCCTAACAGCCTCCCATCTTTTGTTAGTTCAATCCGCCAGCGGATGTCACGAACGGTGAAACCTAATTCGGAAAAAGGAACGTTAGTATGTGCATAGTCGATGAGCCGGTTCAGCATGATTTCTTCACCTCTGTACTATCAAACGGCGGCACATCCAGCACACCGTTGCGCACATGCGCATCAAACAACGTAATGAAAGGTTTATCGCCATTGCTCACCTCTTCTTTACGCAAATCAAACACGTCGTAAAGCATGAAACCCAGATGCTGATCCAAGGCGACAGGTGACTGGACGTTTGCACTTTGCGATTCAACGTATTCAAAAAATGCGGGAAACTCACGGCAGCCGAAATAAGGTTGCTGAAAGCATTTGCCCTGCTTGGCACGACGCTCAAACTGACTGTTGAATTTGCCGTAGTCGTGTGCAAAACCGGACTTGGGAACGATTTGCGCAGTAATCCGGTAGTGCACGTTTTTTAGTGCCATGGTTTGGCGTTGGGTGCGCCCCGTGCTTTCATCGTTACTGTCAGCCCAAAGCGGTTCGGGTCGCTCCTTGCCCGACATCCACTTATTGAGCGTTGCGGTGCCGGGGACACAACCTTTCACCTCGTTACGTCGCAAAGCAATGTAGCGCGGTAGTTGCATCACCTCAATGCGCTTGACCTGCCAGTGAAAATAAGGGCGCATGACACTTTCCTTGCCCCGTTTTTCCCGTATGCCGTCCCAGTAGATAGCATCAAAAATTCCGCGCGCAGCCGATGGTGTAATGACCGGGTAGGAAAACCGCTCGACCTTCATTTCTGGGCGGGTGAAACAGGCGAGATCGCCCCAAACTTCCAATGTGTGTACGCCGTTTGCCATGTGCCCTCCTTATGCGATAAAAACCTGTTCACCCTTGGGCGCATTCAATCCAAGGATGTTGTCATAGTAATCCCCTTCGAGGAAAAACCATTCATTCGATGTGCCGCCACGACGGAGTTTGGCCGGGATTGCCCAAGCAGGTGAACCCTTCTTTGTCAGGTAAATACTCACGGCAAGACTCTGAGCGCGGCGCATCCACCCAGCGGAGATGCCTACCCGCTCGGCTTCGCTACGCAATGTATCAAACTCTGCCCGCCGTTCCGCCCACGGAACCAAAACTTGAATGGTGTTCTGGTCGATGAGGCGGTAGTGCTTGGCAACCTCAGGAAAGTCCAGCGCCGTGATCGCTTCATTCAGTAATTTGTTTTGGCTGGCCGGATTGTTCAAGTCATAAAGCCGCCGGTAATAGTCGCGGTACAGCGCGGGATCGTTGATGTTCAGATCGCCGTGCAGAGTCAACATCGTTCGTGTGACTTCAGCGGCTTGATAGTAGGCGTGCGTGGGGTAACACCACCGCAGTTCTTTTTCATCGTTTGGCTCAAACACCACCACCTTGCCCAAGCGACCTTGTTCATTGAGTTTACCTTCACGGTTGCAACGTCCGGCAGCTTGGGCAATGGCCTCCAGCGGAGCGAGTGCGCGATAGACCAAGGGGAAGTCGATATCAACGCCTGCTTCGACGCATTGCGTGGAAATCAAACGGCAGGTTTCGCCAGCTTTGAGCCTTGCTCGCACTTTCTCCAATACATCCCGCCTGTGTTCGGCGCACATGTTGGTGGAGAGGTGGAATAATCCCTCTGTTCCGGTTAGCTCATCAAGCAGGGCGAGGACGTGCCGCTTGAGATTGACCACACACAAAACCTGCTTTGCACTATCGCTACGCAAGTCGGCGGCTAATTCCGCCCAGCCACGTTTTTCTCCATTCTTAGGCCATGAGACTTCAACTCGTTTTAATGCGCGAAACATCTCAGCGTGTTCCGGCACAGCTTCGTCGGGTTGCCAGCCCTGCACGGCGTGCTTTGTCACTGCCGTGTGCAGCGTATCAAAGGCGGGTTGGGTGGCGGTGGCAAAAACCACGCTCGAATGGTAGGTCGATGACAGGTGCGACAGTGCCGCCAGCGTCGGTACCGCAAGCCCTGACGGCAGGCTCTGCGCTTCGTCAAACAGGATCACCGATTCCATCAGGTTGTGCAGTTTTCGGCAGGAAGATGGGCGGTTTGAAAACAAGGATTCGAGCAGTTGCACATTGGTGGTCAACACAATCGGTGCATCCCAATTCTCGGATAGCAGACGACGCTGAGATTCGCTTGCGCCTTCTGCATCACACCGCTCCGCTTCTACCCCTAGACCGGCCAAGCTGTGATGTTCCAGCACAAAGTTGTCCGGAAATAATTTGAATACCTTCCGATATTCGCGCGCTGTTTGTTCGATGACAGACAGGAACGGCACAGCCAGAACAATGCGTTTCAGGTTATGCCGTGCCGCGTGTTCCAATGCGAACTTGAGCATAGCCAGCGTCTTGCCAGAACCGGTGGGGGCAGTCAGCGTGAACAAGCCTGGCTGCATTTGTCCTGCAAGCTCCGCCGCATTCCATAGAGCTTCACGCGCCTGCCGTACCTCCCTCTGTGCGCCTGTAGCACCGCGTAATGTCGCCATGTGGGTGTCGAGCGCAGCGAGTGCCGCACTGGTATCTAACTTCGGCCCATCAGGACGAGGACACTTGCCTTGCGCATCACCCTCGAAGTGCGCCTCGGTGTCGAGAAAATCGGCATCCACCAGACACGAAAAGAGCATCCGCACATCAAGCATGGAAGAAACGGCTTGTGCCATTTTTTGGGGTGATAACGCTGTTTGTTCGGGTGCATGGAAGAATAATCCCTCTGCCTCAGCACGCTGTTTGAGTCGCAAGTGGTCGGCATCACTCAGGGCAAGTCCGAATGGATGGTTTTGCGTGAGACTCTGGGGATTCATCCGGCGTAAAGAATCCCAGTTTTGCAGTCCAACATGATGCCCCTGAATCGCCAGCGCAGCGGCAATAGCACGATGTTCGTCCAGCGCCACCCACGCCCCCTGTGACCAGTGGTCCAACCCCTGATCTTTACCTTGCAGCCGTGCCTGAAAGCGGTCGCCATATTTTCCAAGGTCGTGCAACAGTCCGGCCAAGCCAGCTTCATCCGCCCACGATTGGGTGCTGCCAAACCCCTTAGCCCTCTGGCTTACGCACTCCAAGTGTTCAGCAAGCGAATGCCACTGGGCCGCACGATTGGCACTATGGGCAAAGAAAGGACTTTTCACCGTTTATTCCTTTTGAACGATATTGCAGTTATCAGGCTGGCTGTCATGCTATCACCCCCACTGTCTCAGAATCTGAGCCTGTCACCGTTATTTTTAGTAATTTTTCAGCGTCTGTTGCAGGCGCTCGGTGATGGCATGGCGCAGTGTTTCGGGGGCGATAACTTCTACATCAGGCCCGTATTTGAGGATGTCCATCACCAGCTCTCGCGGGTCGGAATAAGGGATGCGCAGCTCATAGCTGCCGTCATCCAGAAAGCCACCCTGCTGCTGCGGGTGCCAGTGTTCATCGGCCACCCAGCGGGCGCGCTCGGGGGTGAAGCGCAATATGGCGATGTATTCCGGTTTTCCGGCAAAGATGCCGTAGGAACTCGCGTAATGCGCATCGAGTTCGTTTTCAGGTACGTCGCGACAACGCTGCGGCAAAACCTTGGCAGCGCTGATGCGTTCGACGGCAAAGCTGCGCAGGGCATTTCTGGTGTGACACCAGGCATCGAGATACCAGTTGTCGCGGTAGTGGATCAGCCGCTGCGGGGAAACTTCGCGTGTACTGGTTTTATCGTCGCCGCGTGCATGGTAATCAATGTTAAGGCAGTTCCGTTGCAGCAGCGCACCAGCGACCGCCTGAAAACATTCGGGTTCGACATTGCGTCCTGTCATGCGCAGGATGTGCACACGGTTTGCGACCTCGTTGCTGCCCAGGTGATTTGTCGCCAGGATTTTTTCGATGCGATCCCGCACCGGACTGAGTTGCGAGTCGAGCAGGCCGGGCTGAACCTGAACCAGCAGGTGCTGCACAGTCAGCAGCGCGTAAAGCTCTGATGAACTGAACCACAGTCCCGGCAACTCGAAAGATTGACCTTCACCAATCACATAGTGATAGCCGTTGTGCTCACGACTATATTCAAGCGGGGCATCAAAATACAGGCGCATTTCTGTGATGATGCGCCTGACCGTGGCGCGCGAGCATTCAAGTTCTTCCTGCAAAACCTTGCAGGATACCGGATGGCGGCGTGAGGAAATGGCCTGATGCAGTTTATAGATGCGTTGCAGACTGTCCATAATTCAACTTCCTTACATTGGCCGTAATTAAATCAGGTAAACCCCCGGCCATGCCGGGGGACTCAGCAAGGTTTGACTGTGTGATACGGTCGCACAGTATTATTCCCTCCCCTTGTACCCGCAAGGGGCATCCCCGCCGAGTGCGGCAGCAAGCTGCTCGCACTGGCGTGAAAGGGGAGGGTTAGGGTGGGTCATATGGTCGGAAAGCGCGGCCTTATTTCATTATTCCCTCCCCTTCAAGGGGGAGGGTTAGGGTGGGGATGGGTTTTCATCGTGGGTAGATGCCTCAAGCGCAACCCCGCCCCCATCCCAATTGCCCCCTCGCTTCGCTCTCCCCCTCTGCAAGGGGAAGGAGAAAAACTCAGCCGCTTGGGCTGCTCACGATTTATCAGCGCCTTTGAGGCGCTCACCCAATAAGCCTCCGGCTTTGCCGGAGGTAATTTAATTGAAAAGTTGATCGGCATGAATGATGTTGTGAAAATTGAGAATTTGAAAGAAATGATTCTCGATATCAGGGGGCAGAATGTTCTTCTTGATAGCGATGTCGCTCATATCTATGGCGTAGAGACCAAACGAATCAACGAGGCGGTAAAGAATAATACTGACAAATTTCCTCAAGACTATATGTTTGCAATCAGCGAAGACGAATTCGCAGATTTGCGGTCGAAATTTTCGACCGCAAAATTTTCTAAGACGAGAGTGAAACCAAAGGCCTTTACTGAAAAAGGTTTGTACATGCTTGCTACCATATTGGAATTGCCTGCAATGATTGTTCTTGATACTCATATTTGGGTGGATTGGGTAATCAATGGTGAGGCGGCCTTGCCACGTTTTGTTGTCAACGATAGCCGTGATTTGTTTGGGAAAGATTAATAAAACATGACCACCCTTAAGCTCTTTGAAACCAGGCAAGTCCGTTCCCTGTGGGACGCGGAGCGCGAAGCATGGTTCTTTAGCATCGTGGACGTGGTGGCTGTGCTGACAGATAGTGCCGATGCCACAGCATATTGGCGTAAGCTCAAACAGCGACTCAAGGCTGAAGGAAATGAAACCGTGACAAATTGTCACGGTTTGAGAATGCAAGCACAGGACGGAAAAATGCGTCTTACCGATGTCGCTGATACTGAACAACTCTTGCGACTGGTGCAATCTAGCCGTGATCTATTTGGGAAAGACTAATTAAGTGAGGTAAACCCCCGGCTTTGCCGGGGGACTAAGTAAGGTTTGACCGTGTGATACCCCCCGGTCGTCACGACTTTGGTTGCACTTGTTTTGTTCCCTCCCTTTCAAGGGGAGGGCTAGGGTGGGGACGGGTTTGAGTGTAGACGCGAATTTTGGTGTTTACCCCATCCCCCACCCAACCTCCCCCTTGAAAGGGGAGGAGAAAATCAGCCGCCTTGGGCGGCCCACGGTTTTATCGGCCCCTTTGAGGGGCTAACAAAAATAAACCCCCGGCTTTGCCGGGGGTAACTTAATTCAGCATGATCGAAATAAACAAAACAATCGGCTATGGAACCCTGCTGACTGAGCTCAAGTCACGCATACACACCGCACAATATGCCGCCCTGCGTGCCGTCAACAAAGAGCTCATCGCCCTATATTGGGGCATCGGCCAATTGATTGAAGAGCGTCAAACAGCCGAAGGCTGGGGCAAAGCCATTGTGGAAAGACTATCCACCGACCTGCGCACAGAGTTTGGCGAAAATAGCGGCTTCTCAGGGCGCAATCTCTGGTACATGCGCACCTTTTATCTTGAATACAAAGATCATCCAAAACTGCAGCCAATGGCTGCAGAAATTGCCTGGACAAAAAACACCCTCATTCTGGACCGCTGCGCCAACCCCTTGCAGCGCGAATTTTATCTACGCGCCACCGCACGCTTTGGTTGGACGCGCCGTGTGCTAGACCACCAAATAGACAACCAAACATACGAAAAATACCTACTTAACCAAACCAGCTTTGACACCGCCTTGCCGCAAGCCGTGGCAGCACAAGCCAAACTCGCCGTCAAAGATCATTACACCTTTGACTTCCTTGAACTGGCAGAAGCCCATGAAGAGCGCGAACTTGAAACCGCACTCATCGCAAACGTACAGCGATTCCTCACCGAAATGGGCCCGCACTTCACTTTTGTGGGCAGCCAATACCGCCTAAGCGTAGAGGGTAACGACTACCACATTGATTTGCTGCTCTATCACCGCGCGTTAAAAAGCTTGATTGCCGTTGAATTGAAAATTGGCGAATTTCAGCCTGAGTACAAAGGCAAAATGGAGTTTTATCTTGTCGCCCTCAATGAGCAAGTCAAACTGCCAGAAGAAAACGATGCCATCGGCATCATCATTTGCAAGAGCAAGAAAAAAACCGTAGTTGAATATGCACTAAAGAACACCACCCAACCCATTGGCATCGCCACCTACAGCCTAACCTCGCACTTGCCGGCGGCCTTGCAGCATTTGCTACCCAGTGAAGCCGATATTCGAGAACGCTTACAAGGATGGGATGAGCAATGAAAAAATCTGCGAACATTGACAGCTTCTTCAACTCACGCGTAGTAAATGACCCAGCGCAATTCAAAAAAGAAGCCGATGTGATCGTGGCGAACCGTATGACAGACGACATCAAAGACGTGGCAGACAAGGTGTATACACCGTGATCTGTTTGGGAAGGATTGATGGGCTATTGTGATTCATTGATGTGCATTAATGCATTTTATGATATCGTGATATCAATTATTAGGATTAAAGCAGGAGGTGCCTCATGGCTCAGGTAATTGTTCGCAATATTGACGAAGACATCAAAGAAAACCTAAAGCGAATGGCCAGCCAACACGGATGGAGTATGGAAGAAGAAGTTCGTCAAATACTCCGCCGTGCAGTGAGCAGCAAAGTGCCGACTCGGACAAAACTTGGCTCACGTATTGCGGCGCGCTTTGAGGGGGTGGGTTTGAGCGAACCCTTGCCAGAACTGCATGGAGAGAACATCTACCCCATGGATTTGGGCGCATGATCATTTTAGATACCAACGTCATCTCTGCGCTCATGCAACAGCAACCAGACCCGGTTGTTGTGGCGTGGCTAGACGAACTGCCAGCGGAGTCTATTTGGATCACCAGCATCACATTATTTGAAGCACGCTACGGCATTGCCTTGCTAACCCACGGCCAACGCAAAGCAGATTTACAAGAACGATTTGAACAACTGTTGCAAGAAGACTTAGAAAATCGAGTGCTGCTATTTGATGCTAATGCGGCAGACCAATCAGCCGAACTCGCCGCACAGCGCAAAGAACGTGGGCGACCTGTGGACATGCGCGACACCTTCATTGCCGGAATTGCACTGGCAAAACGAGCCACTTTAGCCACGCGCAACCATCGGCATTTTGATGACCTAACTGTCACCGTGATTAATCCATGGACGGAAAAATGAAAATTGACAAAGATCAGCCAAATCTCCATCCACTGGCTGGAGAAATTGCTTGGGCTACCCCGCTGATCCTTGGCCGCAGTCCCATCGTCGGCAACTTCTTCAACTCACGCGTAGTGAACGACCTTGCCCAGCTCAAATAAGAAGCCGATGTCATCGTCGCGAACCGCATGACCGATGCGGCAATCCAGGAAATTAAACGGCTCTTTTTACATGCTGGATCGCCACAGCCATTCTGGCTTCGCGATGACAGCCATTCGTCCTTGCGATGCGGCATAGCCGCAAAGCAATCCAGCGTCCTCGCTGTCATTGCGAATCGGCAACGCCGATGCGGCAATCCATATATTTTTTGGTTTGGCAAGGTATTGAAATAATAATTTAACTTGCACCTTTTGTCTCACCCCTGCAAAGTATCTATATATTTCGGTCTATAGGGGTTTTCCCACCAATCTGTATAATCCGCACGGTTATCAGGCTCCGTCTGTTCGCGAGTTCCTGAGCCGCTTGCGGGGTGGTAGGTGTCATTGCGATGCGGCATAGCCGCAGAAGCAATCCAGAGCTGCAAGAAGTGAAGCGTCCATAAATTTTTACTTTCTCAACAAAAACGAAGCGAACGACAATCCGACATGAGCACACAGTCACCCATCTCAACCAACACCGTCTGGCACCAGGCCACGGTTACCCGTGCGCGCCGCGAAGCGCAGAACGGTCATCGCGGTGCGATCGTCTGGTTTACCGGGTTATCCGGTTCCGGCAAATCAACCCTGGCGCATGCCGTTGAAGAATCGCTGCACCAAAAAGGTTGCCGCACCTTTGTGCTGGATGGCGACAATGTGCGCCACGGTTTGTGCGGCGACCTGGGTTTTTCTGTCGAAGGTCGCATTGAGAATATCCGCCGCGTGGGCGAAATGGCGAAACTATTTATGGAAGCCGGAATTATCGTCTTGACGGCGTTCATCTCCCCTTACCGGGATGATCGTCAGCGCGTGCGCGATATGGTCAAGGAAGGCGATTTCATCGAAATCTATTGCGATACGCCTCTTGAAATATGTGAGAGCCGCGATGTCAAGGGCATGTACAAGAAAGCCCGCGCCGGATTGATCGGTGAATTTACCGGTATTTCCTCTCCTTATGAAGTCCCGGAAAATCCTGAACTGGATGTCGACACAGGTTCGGCAGAACTTGATACCTGTGTTGATCAGGTCATCGCTGATCTGATGAAGCGTGGTATTTTTCTGCACGATCAATGTATAACAGAAACGCGATAAATCAAGCCATGCGACTCACTCAAACGCAACAGCTAATCACCAAAAGCACCGTAGAGCGCGTGCTGGGAACAGTGAGCCGGGTATGGTTATTCGGTTCGCGTGCTGATGACACACTCCGGGGTGGGGACATTGATTTACTGATTGAAACCGATGCGCTGTTGCCAAACCGGGCGAAAGTTTTGTGTAAATTGCATGGTGCGTTAACCTTCGCGCTGGGTGATCGCAAGCTGGATATTCTGCTCAAAGATGCGCGCACCCACGATGCACCTATATTCGACATCGCCAAACGCACAGGGGTGATACTTTGAGCCTCAATGAGCGGTCATACTGGATTTCGTCTCACATGATCATGTTGCTTTTGAATTGGCTGACCACTAACCACTAACCACTGACCACACACTATGTCCCACTTCCCACTAACCACTGAGCGTAGCGGTCGTAGCGCAAGCAACGGGCACCGCACGGCCTACCCCTTGCGGGTAGACCACTTACCACTGACCAGGAAGGGCATTATTCTCGCTGGTGGCTCCGGTACGCGCCTGCATCCGGTCACACTGGCGGTTTCCAAGCAGTTATTGCCGGTGTATGACAAACCGATGATTTACTATCCGCTGTCCACGCTGATGCTGGCGGGGATACGCGACATCCTGATTATCTCTACGCCGCAGGACACACCGCGCTTTGAACAACTGCTGGGTGACGGCAGTGCGTGGGGATTGAATCTGCAGTATGCGGTTCAGCCATCGCCGGACGGGCTGGCACAGGCCTTTATTATTGGCCGTGACTTTATCGGCAACGATCCGTCGGCGCTGGTACTGGGCGACAATATTTTTTACGGCCATGACTTCCAGAATCAACTGCTGACGGCCGCACAACGTACACAGGGCGCATCGGTCTTTGCCTACCATGTGCGCGACCCGGAGCGTTACGGCGTAGTGGAATTCGACAAGACGGGTCGCGCTGTTTCGCTGGAAGAAAAACCGGAAAATCCCAAATCGAACTATGCCGTCACCGGGCTGTATTTTTACGATAACGACGTGCTGGATATCGCGGCCAACCTTAAACCGTCACCGCGCGGCGAACTGGAAATCACCGACATTAACCGCATTTATCTGGAACAAAATCGTCTGTCGGTGGAAACCATGGGGCGCGGCTTTGCCTGGCTGGATACCGGCACGCATGAATCACTGCTCGACGCCAGTCAGTTCATCCAGACCATCGAACATCGCCAGGGGCTGAAAATCGCCTGCCCGGAAGAAATCGCCTACAGCAGCGGATTTATCGATGCTGCTCAGTTGGAAAAGCTGGCGATGCCGCTGATCAAGAGCGGCTATGGCGCTTATCTGATGCAGGTGCTCAGGGAAAGGCTTCAGCCTTGAAAAAGCTGATCGTTCAGGACACCTGCGTGTCTCTGGCCCGCGTTAATGATGATGCCCGGTTTAAAGGGGTCGAATTCGACACCTATAAGCATCAGGCAGGTTCAAATAGTTTTATACTGCCACCGAAATAATTTGTGAAATTTGAACGCACTGAGGAAAATTAGTCATGTATGCCGAACGATTGATGCTTGAAACAGATGTGACAGGGAAACTGATGAAAATGCCTAAGTTGCCTCCAAGCAAGCGACTTGAAGCCATCTTTCTCGTTATTTCTGAAAATGTGCCGTTGGAAAATTTTCGTCGCACGCCACATGCTGATATCGCGGGTAAAACGAAAATTATCGGGGATATTTTTGATAGTGTCCCGGCGTCCAGTTGGGATTTTCCTAAATGATTATTCTGGATACGCATATTTGGCTGTGGTGGGTAAGCGCAGATACTGAATTGCTTGCTGCTGCAAGGTCGAAACAAATAGAGTTGTGCAACTTTGTAGCTGTATCTGCCATAAGTTGTTTTGAAGTGTCCTGGTTGGCACGTCATGGGCGGATCGTGTTGCCCTGTGATCAAGCGCAATGGTTTGAAAAGGCTTTGGACGGATCAGGTATTAGCTTGCTTCCCATTACACCTGAAATTGCCACAATGGCAGTAGATTTACCAGAACACCATAGTGACCCGCAAGATAGAATCATTATGGCAACGGCACTGGCACATGATGCCAAACTGATGTCATCAGACAGAAAATTTCCGATTTATGCTGAGTTGGCGGGAAGGTTGTTGTGAAATCATCCGACAGCGAGACATCGACGTGGCGGGGTGTGGCAATCCAGCTTGTCATTGCGAGGAGGCAACGCCGACGCGGCAACATTGCGACCGCGAGACACAGTCGTGGCGGGACGCGGCAATCCGGCTGTCATTGCGAAGCCCCTAGGGCTGTGGCAATCCAGGAAGTGTGGCGACTGGCAATCCAGTAAGTAAATAACGGCAATCCAGAAGGTTGTTGTTCAGGGGGAGGGCAGTAGGTATGGCCTTATTGAATTTTGATTTAAAGTGCAGAAAATTAACCGCATTGTGATTCCTATATGAAAGCCATTCAAACTAGCATCCCCGATCTACTGATTCTGGAACCCAAGGTGTTTGGTGATGACCGGGGCTTCTTCTACGAAAGCTTCAATCGCGGTCAATTTAAAGAGCTAACCGGTCGCGATGCGGACTTCGTGCAGGATAATCATTCGCGCTCTGCAAAAAACGTGTTGCGCGGGCTTCATTACCAGATTCAGCATCCTCAAGCCAAGCTGGTGCGCGTGGTGCAGGGGGCGGTGCTGGATGTGGCGGTGGACATACGCAAAAGCTCGCCGAACTTCGGCCAGCATGTGGCGGTCGAGTTATCTGCCGAAAACAAGCGCATGTTCTGGCTGCCGGGGGGGTTTTGCGCATGGCTTCGTGGTGCTGTCCGATACGGCGGACTTCCTCTACAAGACCACGGATTATTGGTTTCCGGAGCATGAGCGTTGTCTGCGCTGGGATGATCCGTCATTGGCGATAGACTGGCAATTGACGGGTGTGCCGGTGCTATCAGGTAAGGATGTGCAGGGTAAAACCCTCGTTGAAGCAGAATTGTTTGATTAGTATGTGCTAAATTACAGATATTTCAGCCTATATTATGTATGGTTTTTTATTATTATATTGCGATAGTTGGTCGATACCTTAGCTTAGAATTTTAGAACTATTTAAATAGAAGAGTAGATTATGAAAATTGCTGTTGTTGGTCTTGGATATGTGGGTTTGCCTTTGGCGGTCGAGTTTGGTAAAAAATTCCCTACCGTTGGGCTTGATCTCTCCGTTGAGAAGGTTGCTGCATATCGCAACTTCATCGATCCAACTGGTGAAGTGAATACTGAGGATTTGCGTGCGGCCACGCAGTTGACTTGTCATACTGATCCTGAATGTTTGCGCGATGCAGATTTTATCATTGTGGCTGTGCCTACACCGGTCGATGCGGCGCATCAGCCAGACTTCACCCCATTGATCAAAAGTTCGGAAACGGTCGGAAAATACCTTAAGCGCGGCGCAATCGTCGTGTATGAATCGACCGTTTATCCAGGCGCGACTGAAGAAGTCTGCATACCGCTTATCGAAAAGCATTCCGGCCTTAAGTGGAAGGAAGATTTTTTTGTCGGTTACAGTCCTGAACGTATTAATCCAGGAGATAAAGAGCGTACCGTTACCAAGATTATCAAGGTCGTGTCAGGCGATACGCCGCAAACGCTGAAAACGGTCAGCGAAGTTTATGCTTCAGTTATCACGGCTGGTGTATATCCAGCCAGCAGCATAAAAGTAGCCGAAGCTTCCAAGGTTATTGAAAATACCCAGCGTGATTTGAATATTGCCTTGATGAATGAACTGTCAATTATTTTCGATAAAATTGGCATTGATACACTGGAGGTGTTGAAAGCATCAGGCACTAAGTGGAACTTTTTGCCATTCCGTCCGGGTCTGGTCGGCGGCCACTGTATCGGAGTAGATCCTTATTATCTGACACACAAGGCTGACAAACTGGGCTATCACCCGCAAGTTATTCTGGCAGGTCGTCGCATCAATGACGGCATGGCAGCCTACGTGGCGCAGCAAACCGTTAAAAAGATTATTCAGGCGGGTGGTTGTGTTAAAGGTTCCAAGGTTATCGTACTCGGACTCACCTTTAAGGAAAACTGCCCGGATTTGCGCAACAGCAAAGTCGCCGACCTGGTCAAGGAATTGCAGGAATTCGGCTGCGATGTCAGCGTGCACGATCCGCTGGCTGAATCCGGAGAGGCCGAGCACGAATATGGCATTGCTCTGACCGAATGGGACGCACTGCCCAACCAAGCAGATGCCATCGTCGCAGCAGTATCACACACCGAATACACCAGCCAGCCGATTGCTCAATTGCTGGCCAAGTTGAAGCCGGGTGGTGTGTTTATCGACATCAAATCGACGTACTCGTGTGAGGCGATTGAAGCTGCCGGCATCACGTTGTGGCGGCTGTGATGATGGTTAATGCATACGAACAACTAAAATTTCGCCTCGCCACCGAGTCGCACACATGGCTCATCACCGGTGTGGCTGGTTTTATCGGAAGCAACCTGCTCGAAACTCTGCTCAAGCTCAACCAGCGCGTTGTGGGTCTGGACAACTTCGCCACCGGTCACCAGCGCAATCTGGATGAAGTTCAGTCCTTGGTGAGCACTGAGCAGTGGGCTAACTTCAACTTCATTCAGGGCGATATCCGCAACCTGGAAGATTGCCGTCGCGCCATGGTTTTTCACTCACCACTTCACTCAAAACAAGGAGCGCATAGCGCGACTATGTTTTTAGGGGAAGACCCTTGCGGTCTCACCACTGACCACTCCCCGTCTTTTGAAGTAGAATATGTCCTCCATCAGGCTGCCTTAGGCAGTGTACCTCGTTCGCTAACTGATCCCATCACCACCAACGACACCAACATCAGCGGCTTCCTCAACATGCTCGTTGCCGCGCGCGATGCCAAAGTAAAGCGCTTCGTCTACGCCGCCAGCAGCTCCACCTACGGCGACCATCCTGCGTTGCCCAAGGTCGAAGACAACATCGGCAAGCCGCTGTCCCCTTACGCCGTCACTAAGCTGGTCAACGAACTCTATGCCGACGTCTTCGCCCGCACCTATGGCTTCAAAACCATCGGCCTGCGCTACTTCAATATCTTCGGCCCACGCCAGGATCCTGATGGTGCTTATGCAGCTGTGATTCCCAAGTGGATTTCCAGCATGATCAAAGGAGAGCCGGTGTTTATCAATGGCGATGGCGAAACCAGTCGCGACTTTTGCTTTATTGAGAATGTCCGCCAGATTAATTTGCTGGCTGCGACAGTTTCTGATGTCGTCATTCCCTGTCACCCTCGCGAAGGCGGGGGGCAGGCGGGAATCCAGTCAGACGTTTCGCCAACTAATCAGGTTTATAACGTCGCCGTCGGTGATCGCACTACCCTCAATGAGCTGTACGCGCAACTTCACCTCAACTTGCTCCCCAGATACCCTCACCTGCAAGGCGTGAAGCCCGTGTATCGCGATTTCCGCGCAGGTGATGTGCGCCACTCGCTGGCGGACATCAGCAAGGCTGGCACATTATTGGGCTACCAGCCCACGCACCGCATCGGCGAAGGACTGAAAGTGGCGATGGAATGGTATGTGCAACACCTTACAAAATCGGTCACTTAGCATTGAAAGTAAATATGGACTTCTTCATACACACACTCTCTGACGTACAGACCAAACAAATTGGATCCGGCACCCGCATCTGGCAATTTTGCGTGGTGTTTGCGGGAGCCAAGATTGGTGCCAATTGCAACATCTGCGCTCAGGTTTTGGTTGAGAATGATGTTGTGATCGGTGACAACGTTACGATCAAGAGCGGAGTGCAGCTTTGGGATGGGGTTCGCATTGAAGACAATGTTTTCATCGGACCAAACGCCACGTTCACTAACGACATTTTTCCTCGCTCAAAGGTTTTTCCTGAGCAATTTTTGCAAACTGTCATTAAGGCTGGTGCTTCAATCGGCGCTAATGCCACTATATTGCCGGGAATCTTGATTGCTGAGGGCGCTATGGTTGGCGCTGGTGCGGTTGTCACGAGGTCTGTGCCACCGAACGCGATTGTTGTGGGCAACCCGGCGCGGATTATTGGCTACACCAACACGAAATCTGATGAATTTTCGAAGGAAGGAGGTAATGCTGATAAACGCAAACCCCCCTTCTTTGATCAAACCTCTGTGCATGGGGTGACAACACATAAATTTCCTCTGGTTCCCGATATACGTGGCAACCTTACGGTAGGTGAATTTGAGCAGCACATACCATTTCTACCTAAGCGCTACTTTATGGTGTTTAACGTGCCTAGTAAGGAAACCCGAGGTGAGCATGCACATCGCGTTTGCCACCAGTTTTTGATTTGTGTTCGAGGTAACTGCTCTGTTTTGGCCGATGATGGAATGAATCGCACCGAAGTGTTGCTGGAATCTCCCGATAAAGGTATTTACTTACCGCCGATGGTTTGGGGCGTGCAATACAAATATTCAGATGATGCTGTCCTGCTTGTCTTCGCATCGCATCATTATGATGGATCCGACTACATCCGAAACTATTCGGAATTTCTTGATGCAGTAAAACAACAGAGCAGTACAAAATGAAAATCTCTTTTCTCGATTTAAAAGCTGGCTATCTTGAACTTCAGCCAGAAATTGATGCAGCAATCAAGCGCGTGCTTGACTCGGGCTGGTACATCCTGGGCGAAGAGGTGGATGCCTTTGAGCAGGAATACGCTAATTATTGCGAAGCGAAGCAGTGCGTTGGTGTGGCTAACGGTCTAGACGCCTTGCACCTTGCATTATTAGCCCTTGGCGTCGGCGCGGGTGATGAAGTTATCGTGCCAAGCAATACCTATATTGCTACCTGGTTGGCCGTTAGCCAATGCGGGGCAACACCGATACCCGTTGAACCGGATGCTCGAACCTACAATATTGACCCGGCGCGCATTGAAGAGGCTATTACTTCCCGGACAAAAGTCATTTTGCCTGTCCATTTATATGGACAACCTGCCGACATGGATCCAATTTTGTTGATTGCGCGCAAATATGGCTTAAAAGTTTTGGAGGATGGCGCTCAATCACACGGAGCTCGCTATAAAGGCAGGCGAATTGGAGCTCATGGGGATGTGGTAGCATGGAGTTTTTACCCCGGCAAGAATCTCGGTGCGTATGGCGACGGTGGCGCGATCACTACCGATGATGCAGAAATAGCCGAGCGCATCCGGGTACTGCGCAACTATGGTTCGCGGGTGAAGTACGTCAATGACGTGCGCGGCTACAATAGTCGACTTGACCCGATACAAGCCGCTGCATTGCGCGTCAAACTCAAAGTGTTGGATACATGGAATGCAAGACGGGCAGAGATTGCCAGCCGCTATCAAACAGGTCTGGCAAATGTCGGCCTCACCCTGCCTTTTGTGCCTGAATGGGCTGAACCGGCATGGCACCTATATGTGGTGCAACACCCGCAACGCGATGCTTTGCAAAAAAAATTGGGCGAGGCTGGCGTAGGAACGCTGATCCACTACCCCATTCCACCGCACTTGCAACAAGCCTATGCAGCGGCTGGCTTTATCCAAGGGCACTACCCTATTGCCGAGCAAATCGCGAATCAATGCCTCAGCCTTCCTATCGGGCCACACGTGCAAGCAGAGGCTGTTCGAGTTGTAATTTCTAAACTCCAGCAATTCGTGTAATGAAGAGCAGAATAACTAGCCGCGTGATTAGGCTATTGCAGTGGATACGCACTGCATTTTATGCATCCATATCAACTGGACAGTACGAAGGGGTCGCTCAGAAAATTCAGCCTGTTCTTATATTAGGTAATGGAATTGTTGAATTTGAAAAAAATGTGGTGCTTGGGTATTTTCCATCGCCATTCTTCTTCAGTGGTTACATTCATCTTGAAGCTAGAGGAAATTCCTCATCAATAAGATTCGGTGAAGGGTCGCATGTAAACAATAATTTTGTGGGGATTGCTGAACACTCATCTATAACGATTGGCAAAAGATGTTTTATTGGTACGAATGTTGAAATTGTTGATTCTGATTTTCATGGAATCAAAGTGTCTGATAGGCGTACATCAGATCCTGAAAAGGCCAAACCTGTTGTAATCGGTGATGATGTTTTCATTGGTTCAAATTCAAAAATAATGAAGGGCGTAGTAATTGGTGTTGGATCAGTAATAGCCAATGGGTCTATTGTTGTTGGTGAAATACCGGCCAATGTTATTGCTGGGGGTAATCCAGCAAAAGTTCTTAAGGTAATAGAGGTGTGAGTGATCAGGCTGCATCCTACCGGCGCATTCTAAAAACTTCCTCCATCATTGGCGGGGCATCAGTTATCAATATTGTGATCGGTCTGGTGCGTACCAAAATCCTCGCGGTGTTGCTTGGTCCCGCAGGGATTGGGCTGGTCAGCCTCTATAGCAGCCTGATGTCCACGGCCACAGCCGTGGCCACCATGGGCATTGGCACCACAGGCACACGCCAAATCGCCGAAGCACTCAGCCAGGATGATGAGCGTGCCGTGGCCGTGGTGCGCCGCGCCATGTTCTGGGGTGCTTTGCTGCTTGCCAGTGCCGGTGCGCTGGTAGTTTGGTCGTTGCGCGAAGTTCTGGCGGTCCGTGTGCTGGGCGGTGCAGAGCATGCAGCCATTGTTGGCTGGTTGGCACTCGGCGTGGCGTTATCCGTAGCCGGTGCTTCACAAGGTGCCTTGATACAAGGTATGCGCCGCATCGGTGATATGGCGCGACTGAGTGTGTATGGTTCGGTGTTAAATACCGTGCTGGGTGCGGCCTTGTTATGGCAGTGGGGGCAAACGGGATTGGTGGCTTATGTGCTGATCGGCCCGCTCGTGAGCTTGCTGCTGGGGCATTGGTATGTGTCGCGCCTGCCCAAAGTGGCATCTGGCGATATTTCCATACAAGAAATGGCGCACCAGTGGCAAACCCTGCTGCGCCTAGGCATTCCTTTTATGGGGGCAGCACTGGTTAGCACGTTGGTACAGCTTTGGATACGGGTAGAAGTAGGTAATACCCTTGGCGCAGAATCGCTGGGCTACTTTCAGGCGGCCTGGACGATCTCGATGCAGTACATCGGCTTTGTGTTGGCGGCCATGGGTGCAGATTATTACCCGCGTTTAACCGGCGTGATCAATGACCACAAAGCAGCAACGCGGCTGGTGAACGAGCAAACCGAAATCGCGCTGCTGCTTAGCGCGCCGGTGTTCATTGCAATGATCGGCTTAACCCCCTGGGTCATACACTTGCTGTATTCATCCGCCTTTGCCCCCGCCGTGGATGTGCTGCGTTGGCAAATATTGGGCGACGTGCTCAAGGTGGCGAGTTGGCCGCTAGGTTTTGTTATCTTGGCAGCAGGTGCGGGAAAGACATTTTTTTGGACAGAAACGCTAGTGCTGTTGCTGATGGGCGGCTTGATAGCAGGATTATTGCCTGTCATCGGGTTGCAAATTACCGGCATCGCATTTTTGGCGTGTTATGCAGTTTACCTGCCTCTTGTTTATGTTCTCGCTATGCGAAGGATAGAATTTCAATGGCAGATAAATGTAACGCGCTTGTTTTTGGCTATCTTGGTGGTTTGTGTGGTGGTGTCTATTTTGAGTGCCCGCTATTGGTGGGGCTGGATTGTCGCAGTTGGGGTTTCCATTGCGTTCGGATTTTTCACAATAATACGACTGGCGAACATGAGTAACGTGGGTGGGCCAGTGGGGCGCATTACAGCCATAGTGCAACGAGTTTCGATTAAAGGTTGGTTCTAATATGTTAAGCAAACAGGTGTCATTTGTACTCATTTCATATAATCAAAAAAAGTTTATATGTGAGGCTGTTAATAGTGCTTTTTCACAGGATTACCCATCTCTTGAGATAATTATCTCTGATGATTGCTCGACTGATGGCACTTATGAAATTTTGAAGGATATTGTTAGTAACTATAAAGGTAATCATCGTGTCATCTTGCGACAAACCGATAGAAATCTAGGTGTTTTACCTCATGTAATAGACGCAGCGAATTGCGCGAACGGCGAATTAATTGTTTTGGCGGCAGGTGACGATATTTCAAAACCGGAACGCACACGTAAACTGGCAATAGCTTGGCAAGCAACAGCGGCGTGGGGATTGTATTCAAGATATGATCAAATCGATGAAAATAATGTGATACTTGGCGTTGCGGAAAGACCAGAATGTCTATTACGCACGGATCATCGTATAAGGCAATACTTTTTTTCGCAAGATGGTGTTGTGGATATTGTCCATGGTGCTACATCAGCCTACGACAAAAGAGTATTTTTGGTTATGAAGGATTTTTGCGTGGATAACATATTGTCAGAGGATGGGGCTTTAAGTTTAGTAATTAATTTACTAAAGGAAAAGATTGAATTCGTTGATGATAGTCTGGTTTTTTATCGTAGCCATCAGGGTGCTATTTCAAATGGAAGAAATGTTCAGACCAATTTTACAATTGCGAATATAGAGGATGGTGTTCTAAAAAGCGCTCGTTACGCATTATCAAATATGTGCAGAGCTCAATTTATTTTGAACTTTGAAAGCGCCATGCAAAACAGAATGATGCGATCATTAAATAACATTGAAATATATTCAGATATTGAGTTATTTGAGATGGCTTCAAAATGGATTCATTCGACATTTAGAGAAAGGCTTGTATTTTTGTTCACCTGTCGGAATAAGTATTATTTTAATTGGACACTGCAACGATTGCTTGGATATAGGTTTTTTGTGATGTCTAAATATTTGATTAGGAAGGTTCAACAGTTTATAAAAAATAAGCATTGTAATATTCAATTTCTTCATTGAAATATGAAATATCTGCAAATAAGCAAGCTGATGCACTTACGTTACAATAAACTGTTATGGTAAAACCTATCTTTCGTTCTATTTTTTTTATTGCCAGACGATTGCTTGCTTACCTAAAAGTATTCAGCCTTCGGATGGTTGGGGTCAACGCAGATTGGACTTCATCTATTCACTGGTCGGTTGTTGTCGAACGTGGAGGAGGTGATATTTCGATAGGTAAAAGAACATCGCTGGATCGAGGGGTTATTTTGAGAGCTTATGGTGGTGTAATTCGGATTGGATCTGACTGTAGCATTAATCCATATGCAGTGATATACGGCGATGGCGGACTGGTCATTGGCAATGGCGTTAGAATTGCCGCACACACGGTAATAGTTCCAGCCGACCATATTTTCTCCGATCCTGATAAATTTATTTTTGAGCAAGGTGAATCTCGATTAGGCATCACCATCGAGGATGACGTGTGGTTGGGTGCCGGCGTGCGCGTACTTGATGGAGTTAATATTAAAAAAGGGACAGTGGTTGGGGCGAGCGCTGTTGTAACTAAGTCAACTGAACCCTTTGGTGTTTATGTCGGCATTCCTGCAAAAAAAATATCCTCGCGTTTAACGGCTTAATAGACTGCTCTCTCTTCATTGAACCTACTTTATGCTGTACTTTAATTTAATGAAATTAAATAGAATTTTTAGAAAAAGGATTGTTTGGACAATTGCCCTATATAGACTGAAATCTGAAGATGATATTTTTAAGCTTGATGAGCACAAGCCATTTCATTTTTTCGGGGAAGGGGGGGTGCGGAGAAATAAAAAATACCAAGCTTTCGCAGCAGATCCGTTTCTGTTCGTGCATAACGATCGTCTTTACCTATTTTACGAAATACAAACGGACTTTGGCATAGGTGAAATATGGGCGCAATCGATGGATGCAACGGGCATATGGACAAATCATGGGCAAGTACTAAAAGAAGATTTTCACCTGTCCTATCCTCAGGTATTTTCTTACAATGGTCAAATCTGGATGATACCGGAGGCTGCGCGTTCAGGAAATGTATGGCTGTATGCAGCAGAGTCGTTTCCCAATAAATGGCGAAGGTCTAGGGTGCTGATAAATGAACCATTGGTTGATTCTTCAATTCTCATAAAACCGGAAGGTATATATTTATTCGGCACGACGAGGTCTGATGAATTAAAACTTTTTTTCTCTCCTGACATAAGCAAAGAATTCTTGTCAACAGGGTTTGTAATATCGAAGGATAAAGCAATATCCAGAAATGGAGGTAGGCCGCTTTGCATCAAGAATGTGCTTTATCGAGTAGCTCAAAACTGTCAGCAGTCTTATGGGAAAAATATTAGCTTGTTACAAATTGATCAATTATCATTTGAAAAATATAGCGAGCACACAACAATCTCTGACTTATATCAAATAAAGCCTAAATGGATGGAAGAGGGATATCACCATATCAGTACTGCATATTTCATGAATGAGCATTTTGTAGCTGTGGATGGCATGCGCAGAGATAAGTATCTAAATACGTTGTTACTGGCATTTTTCAAAGTATTTGGTTAAATCTAAGCTAGATGCAGATTTCGAATTTTGTTTGGAATCCATTAAAAAGAGAATTCATGAAAAAAATAAAACGTCATTTGCGGCGCACCGGATTTGAACAGTATTACCCGCGAAATTTCATCAGTCAGGTTTTCAGCGGAAAGACGATTGCACGTATCATTTTCAATGAACTGGTTGCTTCCCACTGCTTAAAATTAACAGGAAGGGTGCTCGATCTTGCGAGTGGCGGACATTCAGATTATAAACAATATTTACCGGATGATATCGAACTGATAAAGACCGATTCATTCATGATTGATGGTGTTGCGGCGAGAGTGGATTTCAATGAGAGATTCCCATTTTCGGACAATGAATTCGATGCTGTATTGTTTTTTAACGCACTCTATATTGCAGAGGATAGAGTCGCCACGTTGCGTGAGGTTCACCGTGTTCTAAAGTCAGGTGGTTCCCTCTATTTGTCAATGCCACTACTGTATGGGGAGATTCCTGAGCCAGTGGACTATTGTCGGCTTACTTACCAAGGGTTAGAAAAAGAATTAAAAGAGGCCGGATTCTTGTCGATTAATATAATCCGATACGGAGAGAGATTTACTGCTGCGGCTTTGCTTCTGCATCCGTTTTTTAAGTTCAATGTCGTACGTTTTCCTGTTTTCGTTCTAAGTTTACTTCTTGATTCTCTGATTCCACAAGGATTTAGGACAAGACATCCCGCTCCGCTTGGATATTTTTGCTTCAACAGGAAATAAGGTTAATAAGGTTCAATTCATCAAGTTTTTCAGTTTAAGTTACATCATGCGGCACTTTTTTACTTGGTGATTGAAGACCACCATGGATATTGCCTAGACAAAATTTTTTTATTATTGAAGGGTTTGTAATGAGTAAAATTGTTGAATATGTAAGATATTTTGTTAATGATTCAATTGGGTACGATGTCGTTCATTTCTCCGGTCAGCATAATTTACGTGCGCATTTAAGTAAAGTTTTTGATGTGTATAAGATCAATCATATTATTGATGTGGGTGCGAATGATGGGCAATTTGGTCAATTTCTAAGAAGCATTGGATACAAAGGTGATATATATTCATTTGAGCCAGTTTCTGATGCTTTTAAAAAGCTTTCTTTAGTCTCATCTTCTGATAATAAATGGCATGTTTATAATATCGCACTTGGTTCATCATCTGGCGATGCTTTAATTAATGTTTCAAAGCACACGGTATTTTCTTCTCTTTTATCTCCTAGTGATTACGCTTTGGGGCGCTGGTCGGAAAGTCAAGTCGATCATCAGGAGAAAATTATAATTAGGACATTAGATGAATGGTGTGCAGAGGGTAATATTTCAAAATCTGATTCTGTGTTTTTGAAGATGGATACACAAGGTTTTGACTTGGAGGTATTTAAGGGCGCGAAATCAACTTTACCTCAAGTAAGTGCCCTACTATCTGAGTTATCACTTATTGCGGTTTATGATGGTATGCCTAATTATATGCAATCGCTCTCCACCTACGAAGCGGCTGGTTTCTCGGTAAGCGGACTTTATCCGATAACTCGAAACAAAGATTTATCTTTGAATGAAGTTGATTGTGTACTTGTTAATATTTCTAAATTCGAACAGATAAAAAAATGACTTCATGTCGAGCAGTGACTGTGATGCTGCTGACGAACCAATTGCATGCGTCACCTTCTGGCGGGCGCGAAATGTTGTGCAAGCTTAATCATGACGTGCTCATGGATATTTACGGCGATCGATTAACGGTATTAGAATTGACCAAGAGTCCGATTCGCGGATTGAAGTCGGTGATAAGTGCATTTAAAGGCCACATTGACGGAATAAATGCCGAGTCCATTGATGCTGTATTTCGGGATATTCTTTCGAAGAATGTTGAGAAGATATTTGTTGATGGCTCGAACTTTGGTGGAATGGCCAATGTTATCAAGATGCGGTTTCCGAAGGTGCAGGTTTATACTTTTTTTCACAATGTAGAAGTCAGATTTTTCCTGGGTTCACTTAGACAAAACAAGACTATTCATGCGCTGGCAGTGACTATAGCTAACTATCTGGCTGAGAGAAAGTCAGTAAGATACAGTGACGAAATTATCTGCCTGAGCGAGCGGGACAGTCAATTGCTCCAGAAGCTTTACGGGCGTGCTGCAACTCATGTGTCACCGATGGCACTGCAAGATAAGTTGCCCGTTGTGATAAATTCGACTACAGAAGTTGCTTCAGACAAGTTTGCATTGTTTGTCGGAGGAGTATTTTATGCTAATCAAGTCGGTATCACCTGGTTTGTCAAACAGGTTGCCCCGAGAATTGGTATCAAGGTTTGTATTGTAGGCAAAGGCTTTGAAAAGCTCAGGAATGAACTGGAACTGGAAGGTAAGGTCGAGGTCGTCGGTGCAGTTGATAGCTTGTCTGAATGGTATTTGAAGTCTCACTTTGTCATTGCGCCCATCTTCGATGGATCGGGGATGAAAACCAAGGTTGCGGAGGCATTGATGTTTGGCAAAAAAGTTATCGGGACGCCTGAGGCTTTTTCGGGCTACGAGGCGATTGCTGATAAGGCTGGGCGGGTCTGCGTCACTGCAGATGATTTTGTGGCCGCTATTGAGGCTGCGGATTGCATGGTTTTGGCGCCGTATGACGAAGATTTGCGGTTCATTTATGAGAATATTTACTCATTTTCGGCAGCGCGGTCACGCATGGCGGGAATTTTGAGTACTGTTAAACGAGTTTGTTGATAAAGGGACTTTTATATGTCTGATGGATTAAAGATTTTTTTAAGAAACTTGTTGCCGAAGAAATATCAGGTGCCGATCAAATATTGGAATGACTGGCAGAGAGGGACACTCGAAGAGGAAATGAAAATCCTGGGTTTGCTGGTGCGAACCAATGATCGTGTGATTGACGTAGGGGGAAATCGTGGAATTTATGCGTACCAATTCTGGAAGTTGGGAGCCTTGGTCGAGGTGTTTGAGCCCAATCCGATTTGTTCAAGTATCCTGAAGGCATGGGCAGTCGGCAAGTCTGCTGTGCGTGTTCATTCGGTAGCGCTTTCGTACTGTTCCGGTCACGCAAACTTGCACATACCGATTGATGCGTCTGGGATTGAGCACGATGCCTCAGCATCGATCGAGAACACTGGATTTGCACTCGCTCGCGACGAGTTGGTTGTATTGCAGACTCTTGACAGTTTTCAGTTTGAAAACGTTAGCTTAATCAAGATTGATGTTGAGGGTCATGAGTTTAGTGTGATTAAGGGGGCAGAGCAAACCATTGCTTCATCAAGACCTGTGCTGCTTGTCGAAATTGAACAACGGCACATCGTCTGCCCTATCAATGAGGTGTTCGAGAAAATTTTAGGACTGGGTTATCAGGGATTTTTCATGACGAGGGGTAAGCTAACGGCGCTGGAAAACTTCGAGGTTGCTCGCCATCAGTCTATGGAAAATTTTGGTGGCTCGAAGGTTGAGTATATTAACAACTTCCTATTTCTCCATCGAGACAGGCTTGCTGATGAAGAGTATAGCGGTCTATTGAAAGGCCCATTGTTGAAATGAAAATCTGTGTTGTTACGCCGCTTTACGCGATTGCAGGTGTGCCATTGGCGCAGCTTAGGTTCGCCCGAGCACTGGCTGGTAAAGGGCATGACGTGGATCTGATGATTGGGCATATTGATCCTGAATATCAGTTCCCGGACATGACTGGCATCACGGTGCTGAATCTGAATCGCCGGAACGTCCGAGGCATGTTGTTTCCATTGGTGCGATATTTTTTTTCCGTTAAGCCCGATGTGATCTTTTCTGCCGAAGATCATCTGAACACGGTCGTGCAACTCGCGGCGATTATTTCACGATCGAAGGCTAAAATCAGCGGCTCATCCCGGGTGACGCCCTTTGATACCTACTCGAACGTACCGTTCACTAAACGGTGGTTTTTAAAGCACATCACGCGTGCAGTTATGTGGCGAGCGGATGTTTTGACTTGCGTGTCGAAGGATATGGTGGAGCAATACCGGAGCGTGTTCGTATTGCCGCCTCATGTTTGCGTCTACAACATCGTGGACGACAATCGTTCACGCTTGAGGATGAAGGAGGCGGTAGATCACGAGTGGTTGCTGTGCAAGGACTCCCCGGTGCTGGTCGCGGCTGGCAGGTTGGCGTCTTGGAAGGGCTTCGCTGATTTGATTCGTGCGATGGCAGTGCTTTCCCGACGAAGGCGAGTCCGGTTGCTGATTCTGGGGGACGGCCCCTTGCGGCCTGAACTTGAGGCCCTGATCGTCGAACTCAACTTGTCGGATGTGGTTAGTTTGCTTGGCTATGTCGAGAATCCACTGAAGTATTTCGTACATGCCGATGTTTTTGTGCTTTCCTCCCATGTGGAGGGGCTGCCGAATGTCCTGGTCGAGGCGATGATGTGTGGATGCACTCCCGTCTCTACGGATTGCCCAACGGGGCCGCGTGAAGTGCTTCAGGAAGGGAAATACGGCTATCTGGTTCCCATGCGGGATCCTGTCGCTATGGCTGCCGGCATTGAAAAGGCGCTGGATGGACCGATTCCAAAAGAGCGTCTCGCTGACGCGGTTCGGCCCTTTGAAGAGGCGGCGATTCTCGAAAAGCATTTCGAAGTTTTGGGTCTGGCCAAATAGTGTAGATCGCATAGGGATAATACTTTGAAAATTGGACTAAATGCGACATGCATTAATGATAGGCCGTCCGGTGCCAAGCAAAGGTTTATTGGCATAAACCGCGAGTTAGTCAAGCGCCTTCCTGATGCTGAGTTTGTTATTTATGAACCTGACGATTGTCGTGTTGCTTCATGGTTCAACGGGGCATCTAATGTGTCCGCTAGGCACACACCACTTCCCAGTGAGGGTCGCGCACGGAGGTTCATCGGCGGTTTGCAATATTGGCGCTCGGCTCTGTCACGGGAGGGTTTTGACATTTTCGAGGGTTTTAATTTACCACTTGTTAAGGCTACGACTGGTCAAACTCTATTGACGATTCACGACATTCGAGGATTGCGCCCAGAATCTAGAGCATGGGAGCGTGCGGTGTTCAAGTCGGTGCTTTCAAGGTCGCTGAAGGCAGCCGATCATGTGATCACGGTTTCAGAGTCCATGAGAAAGGAAATTCTCAGCTTTTATCCGGATGTGCCAATTTCTGTGATCTACAATGGATTGGATGCTAACGAATTTGATCGTGTTTCGGCCGCCGATCTGCAAGAGTTTAGACGCAAGTTCGCGCTTCCTGAGGAGTTTGTGCTGGCGGTTGGACACTTTGAAAGTAGAAAGAACTACCTTCGCCTAATCGATGCGATCGCTCTGCTTCGAGACCGTGGACGTTCTTGCTCTCTACTGATTGTTGGCAATGATAGCGGTGAACGTAAGGCGGTCGAAGAAAGGGTTGCGTCTGTGAATTTAGCTGGCAGTGTTAAGATTTTGAGTGGTATCAGTGATTTAGAGGTTCGCTGTGCGTATAAGCTGTGCAGCCTGTTTGTATTCCCTTCCAGCTACGAGGGATTTGGCATACCGATTCTTGAGGCCATGGCAGCGGGACGCCCGATTGTCCTCAGCGATATACCTGTCTTTCGTGAGATCACACAGAACAGTGGGGTTTATTTTCCGCACCACGATGTTGAGTTGATGGCGCTTGCGATCGAAAAGATACTTACATCGAGCAGTGAACGCGCGCGCTTGGTCGAATATGGCAACAACCGAATCCAATCATTCAGTTATCAGAGTTTGGCTGCACAGGTGGAAAATTTGTATAGGGCAGTGCTGTAATGCGTCCCACAGTTTGATTGACGTGGTTGCGGGTTGTGCGAGAAAAATTGGATGGAGGTGGTGCATGTGCGGACTAACTGGATTTTGGCAACCCAGAGATTTCTCTGCAGATGCTGCGGAAGTGGTTGCAGAAAAAATGGCGGAACGCATTGCGCATCGTGGCCCAGATGACATGGGTGTGTGGGTGGATGAAGCTGCCGGTATTGCGCTGGCACATCGACGCTTGTCTATACTTGACCTGTCGCCGGCGGGACATCAGCCTATGGTGTCAGCCAGCGGGCGATATGTGATTGCGTTCAATGGGGAGATATACAACCATATCGAGATGCGAAAGGAGCTGGAGCAAATCCCCCCCAGCCCCCCTTTGACAAAGTGGGGAGAAGTTATTCCGTTATGGCGCGGCCATTCCGATACCGAGACGCTGCTGGCAGGCTTCGAAGTCTGGGGTATTGAAGCGACCCTTAAAAAGACCGTCGGCATGTTCGCCATCGCGCTGTGGGATCGCAGCGAACGCGTGCTGACACTGGCGCGCGACCGTATCGGTGAAAAGCCGCTTTACTATGGCTTTCAGAATGATACGTTTGTGTTTGGTTCTGAACTGAAAGCACTTAAAGCACATCCGGATTTCGTGGGTGAAATCGACCGGGATGTGATCTGTTTATATCTGCGTCATTGCACTATTCCCGCGCCGTATTCAATTTACAAAGGCATTAAGAAACTTTTGCCCGGCACTTATCTTCAGTTGCCGTTTGGCCGTGATGTTGACGCATTGCGTGCTGCCAGCCCTAAAGTTTATTGGAGCTTGGCGGAGGTTGCTACGCAAGGAGTGGCAGACCCCTTCGCTGGCAGTGATGCGGATGCGATTGCGGCGCTGGATAGTCAATTAAAACAATCCATCGGTTTGCAGATGATGGCGGATGTGCCGCTGGGGGCGTTTTTATCGGGCGGAGTGGATTCTTCTACTGTGGTTGCCTTGATGCAGGCGCAATCTGCTCGTCCGGTCAAGACGTTTTCGATCGGGTTTGATGAGCAAGGTTACAATGAAGCCGGCTATGCCAAGGCAGTCGCACAGCATCTGGGGACGGAGCACACGGAGCTTTATGTATCGTCCGCAGAGGCCATGCAGGTGATTCCAATGCTAGGCCGGATGTATGACGAGCCATTCGCCGATTCGTCGCAGATTCCGACTTTTTTAGTGGCGCAGATGGCCCGGCAGCATGTGGCGGTATCGTTGTCGGGTGATGCCGGGGATGAATTGTTCTGCGGTTATAACCGCTATGCGCTGGCAGATACTTGGGCTCGGATCGAGAAGGTACCATTTGGGTTTAGAAGAGTGGCCGGTCGGTTGATCAAATCAGTTGCGCCAAGCACTCTGGACGCGTTTTTTAAACAAGCAGCTAATTTCGTAACCTTGCCCGTTAATATGGGCGAGAAGCTGGGCAAGCTGGCTGCCCGCCTGATAAGTGTGGATGGTGTTGACGAGCTTTACTATAGCCTGGTTTCTGAAATTGATCATTCGGAACAAGTGGTGATTGGTGGTCAGGAGCCAGCGGCCTGGTTGACGGAAGTGGGAATTAAGTCGTCTTTTGATGATGCAAAGTTGCACATGATGTTTATGGATGCGATGACCTATTTGCCGGATGATATTTTGGTCAAGGTTGATCGGGCTGCGATGGCGAACAGCCTGGAGACGCGCGTACCTTTACTGGATCATCGTGTGGTTGAGTTGGCTTGGTCGCTACCCATGTCGATGAAAATTCGCGATGGAAAAAGCAAGTGGATATTACGCCAGGTGTTATATCAATATGTACCAAAACAATTGATTGAACGACCAAAGGCAGGCTTTGGCATTCCGTTGGGCGATTGGCTGCGCGGCCCGCTTAGAGAATGGGTAGAAGGTTTGCTGGATGAGCGTCGCTTGCAGCAAGAAGGCTATTTTAATGTTCAGTTTGTTCGTGCAATATGGCAGGCGCATCTTGCAGGAAAGCGGAATAACCAAGCTTTGCTCTGGAATCTATTGATGTTTCAAGAGTGGCTGGAAGAGCAAAAGAGGGTGGCCTGATGTTTGTTTATTGGTTGATATTTTTATTCCCAGCCTGGCTGGCTGTCACCCGGTTACGGCCGGTGCAAAGCCAGGCTGCCCGCTGGTCAGGTTCATGGCATGCGGTTTTTTGGCTGTTGGTTTTGGCGATAGGTTTGCGCTACGAGGTGGGGGGTGATTGGGTTAATTATCTCGATGCCATCAAGATGGTTGCAAATGTGCCTTTGCAACAAGCGCTCAGCCAGGGAGATCCGGCCTACAGTCTGCTGAACTGGCTCGCCGTCGAGACCGGGCTGGGGATTTACTTTACTAATACCGTATGTGCGGCGTTATTCGCCTGGGGGTTGCTCGTATTTTGTCGCGCACAGCCGCGCCCCTGGCTGGCACTGGTGGTGGCTGTGCCTTATATGGTGACGGTAGTGGCCATGGGTTACACTCGACAAGGTATCGCCATTGGCTTGGCTATGCTGGGGTTGGTGGCGTTGGCTGATCGTAAGACGCTACGCTTTGTGATGTTTGTGGCGCTGGCGGCGACGTTTCATAAGTCCGCCGTGATCTTGATGCCGCTGGCTATTTTGGCCGGTACCAAACGTAAAATTTGGACGGCTTTCTGGGTGGGCTTGTCTAGTGTGCTGTTTTTTGTGTTGCTGCTGCAGGACTCGGTGGATGCGCTTAAATCTGGTTATATCGAGGCTGAATACCAATCGCAGGGGGCGGGATTGCGCTTGGCCATGAATGCTGTACCGGCGATACTGTTTTTGTTGTTCCGCCGAAAGTTTGTGATGCCACAGACTGAGCGCACGTTCTGGACATGGATGTCACTGGGGGCGCTGGGCTTTGTGGTACTGCTGGTGGTGTCGCCTTCTTCCACGGCGGTGGACCGCTTGGCTTTGTACTGGATCCCATTGCAATTGTTTGTGCTGTCACGCCTGCCCAATGCGATAGGCAAGCCAAATGGTTTGAATAGCATGTTGGTGAACGGGGTGGTGGCCTATAGTGCGGTGGTGCTGTTCGTCTGGCTATTTTTTGCCACCCATGCCGAATATTGGCTACCTTATCAGTTTTACCCTTGGGTGTGGCTTTTCAAATGAAACACCTTATGGATTCTTGCTGATGAGTAAAAAACAAGCCATAAAAGCCATTTCACTCCTATGGATAGGCTCCCTTATAGGCGCAGGATGTGCGTTCTTAACGCAAGTTTGAAATAGAAATGGAATTTACTTTGGTTTTCTATGTTCCTGATTGAAAAAGCCGTAGCACTTCTGCTCGCGCCGCTGGGCATGGGCTTGTTGCTGGGCGTGTTGGCGCTGGCTGCCACTTCGTTGCGCTGGCGTAAGGTGGGGTTCGTGCTTGGGAGCGTGGCCGTGGCGTGGGTTTACGCCTGGTCCACACCCTGGGTAAGCACGCAGGCGCGCGCTGCCATCGAGTCGGCTCACCCCGCTCGATTGGCCGCCGATGTGGAATTCGCCGCAGTGGCGGTAGTGTTGGGCGGCGGTGTCGAATCGCCTGTGCCGCCGTTGCGGCTGATGCCCGACCTGGGTAACGCGGCGGACAGGGTCTGGTATGCGGCCCAGCTTTATCATGCCGGGAAGGTTAAACGCATTGTGCTCAGTGGCGGGATCGATTCCCGCCTTGGGGGTTTTTCGGAGGCAGAGGCGATGCGCGTGTTCATCCGTGATCTGGGTGTGCCCGATGCTGCGATTTTCCTCGAAAAGGACAGTGTCAATTCTCGCCAGAATGCCATTCAGGTGGCGCACCTGCTCAGGAAATGGGGGGTAGATCGCATGGTGTTGGTGACTTCAGCGTTGCATATGCCCAGGGCAAGACGGTTGTTCGAGGCACAAGGGTTGGCGGTGATCCCGGCGGCAACAGATCATGAGGCGGTGGATACCGCGTGGGAGATTCGAAAGCTGCTGCCCGATGCCGGGGCGTTGGACGGCAGCGGCAACGCGATCAAGGAGAGGGTTGGGTTATGGCTGGGCAGGTGACGGCATGGTTTATGGTGTGGCATTCACGCCGGTCGGTCCGGGTCAGATAGATGCCACGGAAAGTCCTGATTGCCCTGAATACTGCATGGAATTTGGTCAATTTCCGTGCTGGGTTGATTCGCGCTTTGGTTGCCAAGGGTTATGAGGTGGTGGCAGTTGCGCCGTCTGATGAGTATGCCGCGCGCTTGGCTGAGTTGGGTTGCCGGTTTGTTGCATTGCCGATGGATAACAAGGGCACACATCCGGGGCGCGATTTGTTGTTGTTCTTTCGGTTCTTGAAGTTACTGCGTAGGGAGCGGCCCGATGTGTTCTTGGGCTACACCGTCAAGCCTAATGTCTATGGGTCGCTCGCCGCCCATGTGTTGGGTATTCCGGTGGTGAATAACATTGCCGGGTTGGGGGCGGTATTCATCCGCGATAACTGGCTTACCCGTTTGGTGCAGCTGCTTTACAAGACTGCTTTGTCGCGCTCGCACCATGTGTTTTTTCAGAATGACGAAGATTCGCTGATGTTTGTGGAGCGGGGTTTGGTTGCGGCAGATAAGGTGAGTCGGTTGCCAGGATCAGGTGTCGATCTTAATAAATTTTACTATCAACCAGTTTTAGAGCAGGGAAATAATCAGTTTCGGTTTTTATTAGTAGCCCGAATGTTGAGGGATAAAGGGATTGGCGAGTATGTTGACGGGGCACGTATTGTTCGAAAGAAGTATCCCAATGTAATATTTCAACTGCTTGGTTTTGTAGATGTAGAAAATCCAACTGCAATTTCTAATGGCGAAATTATTGCATGGGAAAAGGAGGGGGTCGTTGAGTATCTTGGCGCGGCAGATGATGTGAGGCCATATTTGGCAGCTGCTGATTGTGTCGTACTGCCTTCTTACAGAGAAGGTGTTCCGCGTTCCTTGCTTGAAGCTGCAGCTATTGGGCGGCCAATAATAGCAACTGATGCGGTCGGATGCCGTGATGTGGTTGATGATGGCGTAAATGGTTTGCTTTGTTGTGTGGCTGATGTTTCTGATCTTGTTGAAAAATTATTGATAATGGTCGAAATGCCTTTTGAAATGCGTGGCGCGATGGGATTGGCAGGTCGCAAAAAAGTAGAGTTGGAGTTTGATGAGCAGATTGTTATCAATTTTTATCTACGCGTTATTAAGAAAATTATTGAGTCAAGGTGACTTAATAAATGTAATCAATAGGTTATATCGCGCCCATTATGAGATGGTGCACGAGGTAATTCAACCCTCGTACCCATCCTTCTGAAATTGGCAGCAGAAACTATACCTTTTGGTCTATATACTTTCATATGGGTTGTCGTTAAGTTGTCATGCCATAACTGAACCATGATCACACTTGGCGGGTATATTTTCTTTGTATAATTGACAAATTATTTGATGGTTCAGTTGTAGCTAATGTGGTTTTAGTTTGAATTGTTCAGTGTTTCTCTAACTAATTCGGGTAATGTTTTTTGATATTAATTATTTTGTTTGGTGTGTTTTCGTCTTTCGTTGCGTGCTATCTATTGGTTCGCTTCAATAGTCTGCATGCACACCTGAGCAATGACCTCACTGATGCAGGACCGCAAAAATTTCATGCGCAACCCACGCCACGTATTGGAGGGTTGGCCATCGCGCTGGGTTTGGTTGCCGCATATCTGTATAGCTTGATTAGTAGTCATGATGTGAACGTAATTACTCAATTTGGCTATCTGCTGCTTGCAGCCATACCTGCCTTCGCCGGTGGTTTGATTGAAGATTTGACTAAGCGTGTCAGTGTTTCCAAGCGTTTGATTCTATCCATGGTTTCAGCTGGAATTGGCGTCTGGTTGCTCGGCGCGGTAGTTAATCATTTGGGTATTGCTCCGCTGGACTGGCTGTTGCAATGGCCGTTTATCGCCATCCTGCTTACGCTTTTTGCCGTTGGCGGGGTTGTTAATGCGGTTAACATCATTGACGGGTTTAATGGAATTGTCAGTGGATTCGCCGGTTTTATGCTGTTGGCCATCGCATTTGTGTCGTTTCAGTTGGACGATTTATTTCTGTTGAATGCTTCGCTGGCCATGCTGGGTGCGCTGTTGGGTTTTCTTTTCTGGAACTATCCTCACGGGAAGATTTTTCTGGGCGATGGCGGCTCTTATTTGATTGGTTTTTGGTTGGCAGAGCTGGCCGTGCTGATCGTGGCGCGCCACCCGGAGGTGTCCCCCTGGTTTGCAGCATTGTTATTGGTGCACCCCGTTTGCGAGACGCTGTTTTCTGTTTACCGCAGAAAGTTTTTGAACGGAAAATCGCCCTGGCATCCCGATGGACTGCATCTTCATACCTTGATTTTCAGACGACTGAATCATATACAGTGGTCCTCAAAATCTGCGCGTCACAAGGTGCATTGCAATTCGATGACCGCGCCGTATTTCTGGTTGCCTAAATTGGCAACCGCTTTGCTGGCGGTTATTTTTTGGGATAATTCCATCGCTTTGATGGCTGCAACACTTTTGTATGTGGTGTCTTACGTATGGCTATATTGGCGTATCGTAAAATTCAAAACC
>JAUSAO010000013.1 GCA_030652475.1 Gallionella sp.
AGTGCGAGCAGCTTGCTGCCGCACTCGGCGGGGATGCCCCTTGCGGGTACAAGGGGGAGGGAATAATACTGTGCGACCGTATCACACGGTCAAACCTTGCTGAGTCCCCCGGCATGGCCGGGGGTTTACCTGATTTAATTACGGTATAGGGCAGCAATGTCGAGTGCATTCATCGGGTATTGGCAGTAAAATGAGAACAATTCAGGCATCCAGCCTCAATATTCAGTGCAAGACGACGAAATAGATAAAAAATGATCCCTAATCCCCCCATAGAAGTCCCGACCGAAATCTGCAAACTGGCCTTCGACTTCGCAGCCGATCCTATTTTCGTCCTGGATATCGCAGGAAATTTCATCGTGGTCAATCAGGCCGCCTGCGATCACACCGGATATAGCCGGGAAGAATTATTGCAGATGCACCCCGGTGATATCGATGATCCTGAATCCCGCGCCCTGATTCCAGAGCGTTTTGCACAAATTAAAAAAGAGCGCCAGGCCACCTTCGAGGCTGTGCATATTCACCGCAGCGGCCGCCACATTCCGGTCGAGATGCACATCCGTCTGATCGAACACGAGGGTAAAAGCTACGCCCTGAACATTTGCCGCGACATCTCTGAACGCAAGCTGAAAGAAATCGAGTATCAGACCATCGTGCAGACCACCACGGACGGATTCTGGATCGCCAGCGCACGGGATGCGCGCTTCCTGGATGCCAATGAGGCTTATTGTCGCATGGTAGGCTACTCGCGCGACGAACTGCTGTCCATGCACATTTTTGATGTCGAAGCCATCGAGTCACTCGAAGAGACGGCTGCGCATATCAGGATGGTCATGGAATCAAAGCACGCCCTCTTCGAGACTCAACATCGCCACAAGAATGGCTCTCTGATACCGATCGAAGCCAGCGTCAGTTATTCTGAGGTACGCGGCGGCGTGTTCTTCGTATTTGTGCGGGATATTTCGGCTCGCAAACATAATGAAGATGAATTAGCGCTGGCCGCTTCGGTATTCAACGCCAGCAGTGCTTCCATCCTTATCACCGACGCAGATAACCGTATCGTCAGCGTCAACCCCGCCTTCACCACAACCACGGGCTATGAAGCGCATGAAGTGATAGGCCGCATGCCCAACATACTGAGTTCCGGAAAACAGTCCAAGGCGTTCTACCACGATATGTGGCAAAGCCTGAAACGCGATCAACACTGGCACGGTGAATTGTGGAACCGGCGCAAGGACGGCCAGCTGTATGCCGAACAACTGACGGTCAATGTGATCGCCAACAAGGATGGCAGCGTGCATCGCCATGTGGCGATCTTCTCCGACATCACCGAAAAGAAGCACGCAGAAGACCTGATGTGGCGCCAGGCCAATTACGATACGGTCACCAATTTGCCGAACCGTCGTCTGTTCCTCGACCGTCTGGATCAGGAGATCAGGAAATGTCGGCGCGCCACGCTGTTTCTGGCACTGCTATTCATCGATCTGGATCACTTCAAGGAAATCAACGACACTTACGGTCATGACGTCGGCGACCAGTTACTGATCGAAGCTGCACGGCGACTCAATGCCTGCGTACGCAGCAGCGACACCGTGGCGCGTCTCGGCGGAGACGAATTCACCGTCATCCTTGCCGAACTCACCGAAACAGACAAAGTCGAGATGGTCGCCGACAACATCCTCGATATTCTGGAGCAACCCTTTCACATCAACGAAGTCAGCATGCAAATTTCCGGCAGCATCGGCATCGCCTTGTATCCGAACGATGCCAGCGATGCCAGTGAATTAATCACCAAGGCCGACAATGCCATGTATGCGGCCAAACGGCGCGGGCGAAATTGCTGCTGTTTTTACTCCTGCAACCCGGGAAACTAAACAACCACCGGCTAAAGCCGGTGGGTTTGAATTACGGACTGAAAGTCCGGATACGCGTCGGCTGAACGACGCGTCTTATCCAATGCGTGCGCAAGCGACAGTCGGCTTACTCCTCACCCTTGAAGGGGGAGGTTGGGAGGGGGATGGGTTACAAACACAGCAACCGATTCAACCCATCCCCACCCCAGCCCTCCCCTTGAAGGGGAGGGAGTAGTACCTGTCCTTCAAGGGGAGGGAGTAGTACCTGTCCTTGCTCAATAGCAAGAGCCATAGCCAATTTTTCAGCTAAAGCTGACCGGCTAAAGCCGGTGGTTTCAACCTTGTGATGGAAATGATCAATGCCGGGCATCACATATAGTTGAACAGCGACAAACCCGAGACCTTGGTAAAGGATTGTTGTGCCGCCTGCAAGGTGGCCTGTTGCTGGGTCAGATCGCTGATGGCCTTGTTGTAGTCGGTATCCTGCAACTGGGACAGCGTCTGCTTGAACTGCAGCCCCAGGTTCTCGCCTGCCACCTGCAAGGCATCGATTTCACCGAGTCGCAGGCCCAGGGTAGCGCGAACATTCAACACATTGTCCAGCGCATTGTCCAGATTATTCAGCCCCTGCCTCAGACCATTGGTCAGATTAGCCCCTACCACCGGCGTGTTCAGCGTGGTGATTAAATCCGCTATGGTTTTGAAAACACTCTCATTGGTGCTGGGCGCGATCGTGTAACTGTCTCCAGCCGCAGGCGCGCCCTGAATATCGAAGCGCATGCCGTCGAAGGCGATGGATTGCCCGCTGACAAAGGGCTGCGCGGTCATGCCCGCAACCGGCAATCCGGTCGTGGTATTGGTCACGCTGTAACTCGTGGTACCGGCAAGCACGCTGAAGCTGACACTGTAATTATTTCCTGTCAATAGCGCCGGATCAGCCAGCGCACCCGCACTGATGACCCCGCTACCCGCATTCCCGGCTGTCGATTGTGTGACAAACGTGCCATTGCCATTCTTGACGCGCATAAACACATCGGCTCCGCTGTCATTCGCCGCCATTTGCCGCCCCGAGCTGACTTGCGCCATACGTTGCCCGTCATCACCAAAATAGCCCATGCCGGCTGGCGTATCCACAAAAGGCTGTGTCTTGGACTGGAATCCGGAAAACAAATAATTGCCCACTCCATCGGTACTATTCGCCAGCCCGATCAATTCCTGCAAGCGCCCGCTCAGATTTGTTGCCAGCGTACTGCGGTCACGGTTGTTGAGCGAACCGTTTCCGGCATACACGGTGGCCGTTCTGACATCCTGAATCAACGAAGTCACGCTTTGCAGGGTGCTCTCTGACAGCGACAAGGTATGGCGCGCGGCGTCGCGGTTGGAAGTTTGCTGCGTATTGCTGGCATCCGACTGGGCAATATCCAGTGCACGGGTAGCCGCGATCGGATCGGTGGAGGCGCTCAACAGCCGTTTGCCACTGGCAATTTGCTGCTGGGTCTGCAACAGGCGAGCCTGCTGCTGGTTTAATGCGGCCACATTGCTGTCGAAAATAGTATTGGAACTGATACGCATCTCACACCTACCTTCCTAATGACAACAGCGAATCAAACATGGAATTGGCAATTTCCATCGCCTTGGCCGCCGCCTGATAGGCCTTCTGATAACGCATCAAATTCGCCGCTTCTTCGTCCAGATTCACCCCTGAGACCGACTGCTGCGCGCTGATGGTCTGGTTCAGCATGGTGTCTTGAGCCATGCTGGTCACCGACAATTCGCTACTCTTGGAGCCTATCAAACCGACCAACTGACTGTAGGCGCTCTGCAGACTGGTCGTGCCATTGATCATCAAATTCCGGTTTTGCAATCCAGCCATCAGCAGGGCATTGCGATTATCACCCGACGCACCCGTGTTGGACGCGACGCTAAATGTGTCGCCTGCCACCGGCGTTCCGGTAATTTGTGTCGTCCAGCCGTTATAGCTAATATTCTGCCCCGACGTATAGGCCTGATTCCCCACAACGGCCGGCACTGCGCCGGTCACGGCATAGGTCGTTGGGCTGGTAAAAGTAATGCTCAGCGGCGACTGCAAAGCCGCATCAAGCGGCGGCGCATTCACCGAACCCGCACTGATTTTCGCCGAACCTATGTTGGCCAGGGCCGCACTGGTGCGCATCGGCGCAGCCGCAGCCAGCTTGGTCGGGTCCGTTGTCATCAGCGCAATATCTCTTGCCGCATTGGCCGTGGGACGTATCAGAAAACCATCTCCTGCGGCCATCACGCCAAAATCCAGGTTAACGGTAAAACCATCCACCGTTGGCGCGGGCACCAGCGTCGCCCCCAGATTGGTCACAACATTATCCGACAAACGTGTCATGGTGTAATTTGCGCCATCAAACCTGAGCTGATAGTCACTGGTCGTCAGTGCCGATACGTTGGCTATCGTAGCCGTTACAGAAGCCGTACCGGTATTATTCACGCCATTATCCACGCGTGGTGCGGCAGAATTCAACAGGCTGCCGCCCAGCACACCATTCAGATCCTGCCCTGATTGATTCTGTTGATTAATGCTGGCTGCGAAACCCAATGCCACACGTCCCAACGCGTTACGCGCCGGCTCCAGGCTCTGATCACGAAAAGTCAGATAGGCACCCAGACTACCGCCTTGCAGACTGCTCTGTTGCAGGGAAGTAATTTTGCCATTGTTCATATAGGCAATATTGACCTTACTGGGATCGACGGGTGATTGCACCACCTGTAAGGCCATGGCCTTTTCATCTATCACCAAAGCCTGGCCGTTGCCCACGAACACACTCATTGAGCCGTCACTCTGCTGTTGAACCGAAACTTTTATTTCCTTGTTCAGCTGATTGACCAGAAAGTCGCGCTGATCCAGCAAATCATTGGGCGGCTGCCCCTGAGACATGGAAAGTGCGCTTTTTATATTACCGTTCAGGGCGGCAATCTGCGTCGCATAGGTATTCACCATTTGCACGCTGCCGGCAATCTGCCCGGTCAAACCATTTGAAATGTCGCTCAGACGTTGATCCATCGCCTGAAAACGGTTCACGGCAGCCTGCGCCGCACTTAATACCGTCTGACGCGCAGGAACGGATTCGGGGTTATTGGCCACCCCGTTCATCGCATTGAAAAAATCCTGCATGGCGGGGGAAACGCCGGTAGCCGGGTCAGCCACCAGATTATCCATTTGCTTCATGGAGCCAAGATAGGTGCTCAAATAACTGGCCTGACTCTGCTCCTGACGAACCTGAGTCGTCAGAAACTCATCGTAGGTTCGTATCACACTACCGACATCAACACCCTGCCCGACAAAACCGGCACCTGTCGCCAGAGAACCCCGTGCGGTTACCACCATTTGCTGACGGGTATAGCCAGGCGTGCTTGCGTTGGCAATATTATGCTGAGTCGTGGCCAACCCGTACTGCGCTGCATTCATGCCACTCAACGAGGCACTATATATATTGCTTCCCATGATCTTTCCTTTGTCAGCCTACCGACACGCTTGTTTAGCTTATCGGCACACCTCTGAAATTCTTTAGAGATATTAACCCAAATAATCCATTGAGACGGTCGGGCTTCAGCCCGACATGTCGGGTTAAAACCCGACCTACAACCCATTGAATTTCTGATATCCCAACGGCTAATGGATTAGCCGGGATTAACCGACAATATTCATCTGTCTCATCACGCTCACCAATTTTTCGGCGTATTTCGGATCTGTCGCATAGCCGGATTTTTGTAG
Organism: Gallionella sp.; assembly: GCA_030652475.1. Taxonomy (GTDB): domain Bacteria; phylum Pseudomonadota; class Gammaproteobacteria; order Burkholderiales; family Gallionellaceae; genus Gallionella. The sequence continues at coordinate 5,611 of JAUSAO010000013.1, forward strand.
TGCGTTTGCCATTCCGGATGGGCTACCCGCCTGCTGCAACACATTCGCGTAGCGCGGATTGCTGCTCATCATACCCGCATAATCCTTGAACGCCTCCGCATAGGAGGAATAGGCACGAAATTTTTCGACCTGTTTGTGTGCCACGCCATTGCTATATTCGGTGGTCATCACCTCGGCCACTTTACCCTGCCAGCCGGCATTGGCCTTGATGCCGAACAGATTGAAGCTGTTACTGCCATCCGCCATGTGAATTTCGCGTTTTCCCCAACCACTTTCCAGCGCAGCCTGCCCCAGCATCAACTGTGGCGGGACACCGCTCGCCTGACTCGCCTGCATGGCGTGCGGCAACATCTTGTTCACAAAGTCTTGCTGCGTCGTTGCATTAAAGGCGGAAGGCACGACTGAGGATTGAGGACTGAGGGCTGATGCCGCAGGGGCATTCCCACGAAACAACGGAGCTAAAGCTCCTGTTTCTGAGTGAAGGGCTGCGGCGGGCATTCCGGCCTGACCGCTGCTGCTCAATTGTCTGACCATCATGTCGGCCAGACCGATGCCGCGAGTGGACATACTCTGCGCCAATTGCTGATCCAGCATTCCGGTAAACATCCGTGTCTGGTCGCTGTCCATCATGCTGTCCTGCGGCGTGGCTTCACGCATGCTTTTCAGCATCATGTTCATGAACACGGCCTCGAATTGCTGCGCTGCGGCCTTGAGCGCCTGATCGGGCGATTGTTTGGCTTGCGCACGCAACTGCCCGAGCGACTGGGTATCGATGGCCAGATTGGCTGTCATTTGCAGCGAGTCTATCATTTAGATGATCTCCAATTCCGCATGCAGCGCACCGGATGACTTCATCGCCTGCAGGATCGCCAGCAAATCCTGCGGCGTGGCACCTATCGCATTCAATGCCTTGACCACATCGCTCAATGACACACCTTTTGGCAATTGCACCAGACCACCCTTGTCGCTTTGTACGTCTATCGTGGTCTTGTCGGTTACCACCGTCTGCCCTTCGGAGCGTGCATTGGGCTGACTCACTGCACTATCGGTGTTGATAATCACCGTCAGATTGCCGTGCGCCACCGCGCACGCATCCAGCGTAACCGCCTGATTCATCACGATCGAGCCGGTACGCGCATTGATAATTACTTTAGCTATCCCTTGCGCCGGATTGATTTCCAGATTCTCGACCCTGGAAATGAAGGCAACCAGCCCGCTCCCCTGCGGCACGCGAACTTGTATTGCACGTCCATCCAGTGCCACGGCAATATCAGGAAGAATTTGCCCGTTGATCGCATCGACCACGCGTGAAGCCGTGGTGAAATCATTGCTATTCAGTTCAAGATGAATGAATTCTCCCTGCCCCAGCACCGTTGGCACGGCACGCTCCACGGTGGCTCCTGCAGGCACACGCCCGACGCTCAAATGATTGATCTGCACCGAAGCGCCACCGGAAGCCGCACCTACACCACCGACCAGCACATTACCCTGTGCCATCGCGTACACCTTGCCATCCGCGCCCTTCAACGGCGTCATCAGCAAGGTTCCACCGCGCAAACTCTTGGCATTGCCTATCGATGAGGCCGTGACATCTATCGTTTGACCGGGTTTTGAAAAGGGCGGCAACGTGGCCGTCACCATCACTGCCGCAACATTCTTGAGTTGCAGACTGGTGCCCTGCGGCAGATTGACACCCATTTGCGACAGCATGCTAATGATGCTCTGCACGGTAAACGGGGTCTGCGTAGTCTGATCACCGCTGCCGTCCAGTCCGACTACCAGTCCGTAACCGAGCAACTGGTTATCGCGCACGCCCTGTATGCTCGCCATGTCCTTGATGCGACCAGCGGAGGCCGATAATGGCAACAGCAAGGCCAGCACTACAATAATTAATTTCATCTCTTTAAACCCCTTATATCAGGATTGAGTGTTCAACCAAGTACGGAACTGAGGTTTTTCTCAGTCCTCAATCCTTCGCTCAAAACAACGAGCGCAAAGCGCGACTATGTTTTTAGGCGAAAACCCTTCATTCAGCAGCAGGCACTTTTAGTGCCGTGGTTGCGAGGGAATCAATGATGACATGACGGATTGATCGTCATAGTCAGAATTGAGTTGTTATATCAGACCCCTGCGGTCTTGCGGTCTCAGTCTTGTTTAGAACGGCAACACCGACAGGAAAAACCGCCCCAGGAATCCCAGCGACTGCGTATCGTTGATGATCTCATTCATCGCCCCGGCATTCTTGTATTCGATATGTGCATCAGCGACCTGAGGGGACTGCACGGTATTCAGATTCGATATATTGATGGGATTGACCACACCGGAAAAGCGTATGAATTCATCGCTCTGATTCAAAGCCACCTGTTTTTCACCGCTCACCAGCAGATTGCCGTTATCCAGCACTTCGATCACGGTCACCGCTATCGTGCCGGTCATATCCTCACTCGCCGCTCCCGCTCCGGTGTTCGATGCCTTGTTGCTGCTGCTGCTATCCATGGAAAATGCTTTCAGCAGCAACTTGGACAGCGGCCCACGGGTTATGTTGGGCGTAGTGGCGGCGATGCTATTTGCGCTGGCGGAACCGCTGCTGCTCTTGCGATTGCCGGTGGTTTTCTCCACGATATTGATGGTCAGAATATCACCCACGTTGCGCGCACGCCTGTCTTCAAACAATGGACGCTCGTTGATCCCCGCATGGTAAATAGCCCCATCCGCCGGCACAACCACTGCGCGTTGCACGGGTTTCGCCGTCATCGGCTGATGTATGCTGGTCGACGGCACACTCGCGCAACCTGCCAGCCAAAGAAAAAAGAACGCAGACAAATAATGTCGGCTTATTCCCGATTTTCCCGCACGCTTCACTTTTCACCCCTTAAACTGAACATTACATCTGCGACAATTTCTGCAACATCTGATCCGATGTCGTAATCGCCTTGGAATTGATCTCATAGGCGCGCTGCGTCTGTATCATGTTTACCATCTCCTCGACCACGTTGACATTGGATGTTTCCACATAATTCTGACTCAACAAACCACTGCCGTTGGTTCCCGGCACGCTGGTACTGGGCGTACCCGATGAAGCGGTTTCCTGATAAAGGTTCTCGCCCATGCTTTGCAAGCCGGACGGGTTGATGAAACTCGCCACCTGCATGCTGCCAACCTGAACGGGAGCGACCACACCCGGCTGAGTCACCGAAACCACCCCGTCACGGGCAATAGTGACTGAAATGGCATTGGCAGGCAGCGTAATGGCAGGCTGAACAGGAAAACCGCTCGCCGTCACCATCTGTCCCTGGCTATCGCGCTGAAACGAACCATCGCGCGTGTATCCGGTCGAGCCATCCGGCATCAACACCTGAAAGAATCCGCTCCCCTGTATCGCCACATCCAGCTGGTTGCCGGTTTGTTGCAAATTACCCTGGGTATGTATCCTTTCAGCGGCTACCGGGCGCACTCCGGTACCAATCTGCAAGCCTGACGGAATCTGGGTCTGCTGAGAAGACTGCGCACCGGGCTGGCGTATGGTCTGATACAGCAAATCCTCGAATACCGCACGTGAGCGCTTGAAACCATTGGTACTGACGTTGGCCAGATTGTTGGTCACCACATCCATCTGGGTTTGCTGCGCATCCAGACCGGTTTTGGAAATCCATAGAGAACGTATCATTATTAACCTCAGTCGTTAGTCGTTAGTTGTTAGTCGAATTGTCAGCTACGCTGGTTTTGCCTTAACTAAAAACCAGCGACTAGCGACTAACGACTATCCAGCGATGCTCATTATCGAGCTGGCCTGTTTTGCATTGTTATCTGCACTTTGCAGCATTTTCATCTGCATATCGAATTTGCGTGCCAGCGAAATCATGTTCACCAGCATCTCCACCGTACTCACGTTACTGCCTTCCAGATTGCCCGGGACAACTTCTGTTTTCGCGTCCGCTGCCGCCACAGAGCCATCCTTTAAACGAAACAGACCATCCCCTCCCCTGTCCAGCTGCTCTGCGGGCGGGTTAACCAGTTTCAGACGCCCCACAGCTGACACGGAAACTGCCTGTGACCCTTCAGGCACCGCTGAAATCGTACCGTCCTTGGCAAACGTGACCTGTACACCCTGCGGGATGGTAATCGGACCCGAATCACCCAGCACGTTCAGCCCGGTGCGTGTCTGCAACACGCCATTCGAACTGATCTGCAGGCTGCCATTACGGGTGTATGCCTCCTTGCCGTCCGCATCCTGCACCACGATCCAGCCGGCCCCATTTACCGCCACATCCAGTTCACGCCCGGTAGGCTGAAAAGCAGCCGGTGTAAAATCCGAGCCTGAAGTTGAATCCACCACGAAAGTACGGGTAGGCAAGCCCTCGCCAACCAGCGGCACGGCACGAAAGGTATTCAGCGTCGCACGAAATCCCGGCGTATTGGTATTGGCCAGATTCTCCGACACCGCAGCCTGTTGCTGCAGCACATGAGAAGCACCGGTCATCGCGGTATAAATCAACTTGTCCATGGCATACTCCTGACTACTAGCTACTAGCTACTAGCTACTAGCAATTGGTTTTATCTCAGACTTACGATGGTTTGCAGCAACTGATCCTGCGTCTTGATGGTCTGTGAATTGGCCTGATAGACACGCTGCGCGGTAATCATATTCACCAGTTCAGCAGTCAAATCCACGTTGGAGTCTTCGGTCGCAGAGGACTGCAACAATCCCAGACTGCTTGAGCCTGGCACACCCGCCAGCGGCCCGCCCGAAACGGAAGTTTCCACCCATTCGTTATTACCTACCGGTTGCAAACCTTGTGGACTGGTAAAATTAGCCAGCAGTATCTGCCCCAGCGGACGCGATTGGCCGTTGGAATAAAGCCCTAAAATTGTGCCATCCGGGCTGGTATTGGTTGAGTTAAGACGCCCCGATGTGTAGCCATTCTGCGTCAGGGTATTAACCCCGAAATTGCCGCCGTATTGCGTTGTCCCGGCCGTTGGCGAACCAAAATTGAAGGTGAGTGTCTGAGTCGGCGACACCGTGGTGGACAGCGGAAACAATGCCGCAGAAGACACCGTTCCGAGCGGCACAGAAGCGGGCGTCGTCGCAACCAGTTTACCCAAGGCGTCAAATGTCAGTGTTGCCAGCTCAGGCGTAGCCACGCCCGCCACATTCACCCCGTCCAGGGTCAGGAAAGTTTTCCAGTTTACCGACGGCGCGTTAGAAGTAATCACCGCACCCGCCACTGTAGCCGTAGTCGTGGCCGGCGTAAAAGTCAGCACATTGCCGGCGATACCGCTGAGAACGACCGGCAATGCGGCACCCGCAGGGCCGGCACCCGGAATGGTGATGGTCGTGCCAACCGCCATGCCTGCGCTGGAGGCAACGGTCGCCGTAGTCGCTGCAGCAGGAATAATGCCTGGTGCCGTAGTGGGCGCAATCGGCTGCCGCTGAAAATACACCGTCCCCACATGGCTGGCGCCCAGACTGTCGTAAACCGAGAGTGAAGTAGAGCTATTGTACGAAGTCGGATCGGCGGCATCAAAAACAGCGGTAAAGGGCACGGTAGCGCGCGAATCCAGGTTCGCACCCATCACCGCAGTGGTCGTCGCATTCGGCTTCAAATCTGCCGAACTGACTTGCAGCGGCAAAGGCTGTGCCGCGATAATCACGCCATTGACATCCGGCAGATAACCGGACACCTTGTGCCCCTGATTATTGACCATAAAGCCATTCTTATCCATCTGGAACTGGCCGTTGCGGCTATATAAAATGGCACCGTCCCCGTCAATCATGCGAAAAAAACCCTGGCCGCTGATCGCCGTATCCAGAGGATTGTTGGTATTGGTAATATTCCCCTGGGTAAACTGCTGCGTGATGCCGGCAATTTTAGTCCCGGCGCCAACTTGTGCAGCCGCTGAACCATTCAGGGAAGCTGAAAATAAATCGGCGAATTGCGCCTGTGATTGTTTGAAGCCCACGGTGCTGGAATTCGCTACGTTATTGCCTATGGTATCCAGATGTTTGGATGACGCATTCAAACCGCTCAAACCTACTTGAAAACCCATGATTTTCTCCTTAAAGAATTCGTTTAACTTGCGAAAGCGCCACACCTGCCGACCGCCCGACATCCAAAGTTACACCCTGCGCGCTTTGAGTGACGCTATGCACCACGCCAAACTGCAAACCGGCTGCAGCCACACTCGCACTCCCCTGAGCCGCATTGACCTCAAAGCTATAGCGCCCATCCGGCATGGCTGTTCCCGCGCCATCCTTGCCATCCCATTGCCACTTGCCCAGACCCGCCGGCTGCGCACCGATATCGATACTGCGTACCAACTCACCCGCTTTGTTGTATATCGATACGGCTGCACTATCCACGGGCTGTGTCAATTCAAAACCACCGAAAGCCAGACCATTGGCCAGATCAGCGCCATTGCCCGGCGCCATCACCCCATGTCCTATCATGCTGGCGGCCTGCAGCGTCTGGTTCGGCGCCATACTGTCGCTCAATGCCTGCAAGGTGGTGTTTAATTTATCAATACCGCTCACGGTACTGATTTGTGCCAGTTGCGATGTCATCTGCGCGTTATCCATCGGATTGAGCGGATCCTGATTTTTCATCTGCGCAACCAGCAAGGTCATGAAGCGGTCCTGTTCATTGACGGGCTTTGCTGCAGTCGTGCTCGCCGTTGCAGGCGCAAACGAGGCACTGGTGTCTGTTGTGGCATTAATCATGATTGCTTTCCCTGTCAGTCGTTAGTCGTTAGTCATGAGTCGTTAGTCGAAAAACAGTTTTCACCACCTTCCGCTGCCTACTTACCATTCAGCACTTTACTTATTGCCCAATAGCCAGTGTCTTTAACAACAAGGTTTTCGATGTGTTCAACACATCCACGTTATTCTGGTAGGCGCGCGAAGCGGAGATCATGTTCACCATTTCGTCCACCACGTTTACATTGGGCATCTCCACATAGCCTTTCTCGTTGGCCATCGGATGCTTGGGGTCGTAAATCATTTTTCCTGGCGAATTATCTTCGGCCACAGCCACGACCTTCACGCCTTGCGCTCCTCCCATGGGGGTGGCAGAAAAGACAACCTGCTTGGCGCGATAGGGCTGTCCGTCCGCACTGGTGGTGCTGTCCGCGTTCGCCAGATTGCTGGCCACCGCATTCAGCCGCTGCGACTGTGCCGCCATGCCCGAACCAGACACATTAAAAATATTAAATAGAGACATTGCTCACCCCCCTTTACATTTAGCCTTGTATCGCCGTCAGCATACCCTTCAGCTTGGCGCTGACGAATTGCACGTTAGCCTCGTAGCGCAATGCATTGTCGGCAAACTGCGCACGCTCCACATCCATATCAACCGTATTTCCGTCCGCACTCGGCTGTACCGGCCTGCGGTAAAGTACGGGCGCACCCATCACAGAACCGCCGGAATTCCCCTCCAGGTGCTTATGCGAGCTCTGCGCAACCGGCAGTTTGGCAGCAGACCCGGCGACGGCGTTTTGCAAGGCACTGGCAAAATCAATATCACGCGCCTTGTAGTTAGGCGTATCGGCATTGGCGATATTGGAAGCCAGCAACTCCTGACGTGCGCCACGCAGGCTCAATGCGGTTTGTTGAAAACGCAACGACTCATCCAATTTGTTGATCATAACGCCCTCCTGTTCACTGACTGTAACGTACCTGATAGCAATACTACGTCGTGTTGAAAATTCTTATCTGCCGATTAACGACGACTTTCCCCCTCAATTCCGGGCTATTCAACCCTTCCCTAAATGGCCTGCGACACGCACAATGATGCCCATGAAAAACTTCTTGTTGATAGCCTGCCTGTTTCTGTACTGTGCCAGCGCCGTTGCGCTGCAGGATCACGCCTTGCTGAAAAAGACGGTAGACAGCTTCGTGAAACAACAAACCGCCGATCTTCCCGGCAAGGTTGCCTATCATGTGGATGAAATCGATAGCCGCATTGCCTTACGCGCATGCAGCCGGGTTGAAGCCTTCCTGCCGACGGGCAGCAAGTTGATAGGGCGCGTTTCCATCGGCGTGCGTTGTATGGAAGCGAATGGCTGGAGCCTGTTCATCCCGGTCCAAATCAAAATCACCCGCGAGCTACTGATCAGCGCACACCCGCTGACGGCAGGGCAAATCGTGCGTGAACAGGACATAGCACGACTCACCACAGAAACCACACAATCAGGCGGGATAGCCGATAGCGGCCTGGTGATAGGCAAAGTGTTGCGCTACAGCATCGCCTCAGGTTCCGTACTGCGTGAAAATATGCTGCGCGCGCCGTACAGCATCAAGCAGGGCCAGTCCGTGCGACTCTCTGTGCAAGGGAGTGGTTTCAGCATCAGCGGCGCGGGCGTAGCGCTGAATAATGCCAGCGAAGGTGAAACCGTGCAGATACGCACCTCCACAGGCCGCGTGGTCAGCGGCATTGCCGTGGCGGACGGCGTAGCCCAAATCAACCCCTGATCAGTTAATCGTTGAGCCTATCAATCAGCCATGCGGTTTTGTCCAGCGCAGCCCAAGCCTCCTCAATGACCCCGTCTATGCCTTTTTCCCCGTTGGCATCAGCGATCAGCCGCGCGCTGATACACAAACGCAAGGCACTCACCGGTATGCCCTCGCGCGTGCCGCATGCAACCGGCTGCCCGAACTGGCAACGCAGTCCGGCGGCACCTTCCACCGCCATGGGTAACTGACGATAAATTTGCAGCGTTTCGTCACGATTGAGCGGGATACGCCCGGCAGCCGTTTCAGAGCGATACAGCAAAAAAGGAAAGATGCTCTGGATATGATCCCAGCTCTGCTGCGTGATGAATGGCTGGCGCTTCAGCGATGGAACTTCCAGCGGTTCGAAGCGCGGATCATGGATCAGACGCTGCTGCACAGCCTGCTCAAAGGCCTCCATGAAGCGGACAACCTCAGATTCGGGCACCGCGCGAAACCGGCGCAATTCGACCAGCGCGGCTTCCCAGCGCAGCAATAAACCAAAATTTGCCGCGCCAATATCATCACCCGTCCGTATTTTCAATCTTTGCCCAATACTTGCCGGGAAAAGCAAGGCACCCGAAAACGACGGACCGGTGAAAAATTTTGATCCGGTCAGCGCGACCATAAAACCCTGTTGCAAATAGGCACGCAGGGTCGGTGGCGCAATACGAAATTGGCAGGCATCCACCAGAATATCCAGGCATTCCGGATGCCGATGATGCAACTCGGCAACACAAGCCGGACTGGGTGCGATCAATCCCGTTTTGGATTGATCCACCATCACCAGCAACACTCGCCCACCGTGTGCAACAGCCTCGTTTACCAACGCAGCCACGTCAGCATCGATATGTTCCGCCGCGCGCGTCGTGCCGTCAGCCGCCCGCAGCGGCACGGACAGCACTTCAATCGCGTCAAAACGGCCCCCATTCCGGCTTGATCCAGCGAGTGTATTTACCCTGAAATCCTGCCCTCCCAAGGCCTCCGCCACACCACTACCCGTTTCAGCCTCTTCGACCATCACCACTCTGAGCGGCGTACCGCTTGCATAGGCAATATGCCGGGCGGCAACAAAATGCGCATCCGTGCCCGAGGTGGCAAACACCAGCTCGATATCCAGATCCGTCAGGTCGCACAGCAATGCCATCCTGATACGCTGCATCTCGCGCGCATAAAGCGCTTCAAAAGGCTCATCGCCCAGCTCATGCAGCAGCTGATCACGCAATTGCCCGACCGCAGCAAAACTCGCCGCAGAAATAACCGATGCGGTGGAAGAACCCAATGCCAGCATCTGCGGATCAGGGTAAGGTCGGCAACCATACTTGTTCAGGCCGCTATGCGGATCGAGTGCGATACGCGCATCGCCGCCGGAAACCAGCAACTGTTGCGTCGTGGGAAATTGATGCGCGCTGACGGTAAGTGAGTGCTCTGAAAATTTCACGATGATTCGACACGCGCCGCATGGGCCAGCATCCGGTAAAAGGCATTGAACACCTTGCGCATCTGCGGCTGTTTATAGGGAAAAATATCAACGGAGTCAATCGCATGCACAATCATGCAGCTATCTACTTCAAAAATAAGCAGCTTGCCGTCGCGGCTTTCAGCGCAGTCTATACCCAGGTAATCCAGTCCGATACGCTCATTGATTTCCTTGAAAGCTGCGGCGTGCCGAACAGCAAAACCGGTGTCGAAATCGGCCATGAACCTTGCTTCTTCAGCCCGTTTTTCTGCGCTTTCGGCCATACCCGCGTTCAGATAATGAATCATCCAGTGCGCCGAGATGCCCATATGGCAAACAAACGGCCGCCCTTCAATCAGCACGATACGGTATTTGCGGAACGAGCCGTCCGTCCCGCGATAATCGACGAAACGTGAAATATAAAACTCCTGCTTAGTCATCCCGGATAAATAACTCGTCATCGCTGCGGCATCCGCCAGTTTCTCCAACCCCTTTCCGGCATGGGAATCAACCGGGCGCACGATGAGCGGAAAATCACCGTCATCCAGCACGTCGGCCATTGAGCGTTCACCGCCGGCGATCTGTTCCAGAGCCTGCCGGCTGATTCTCACGGTAACCGGCATATCCAGCCCTGCGACTGACTTCAGCAATGCGCAGTTGTTGTCGCGCGACAGCAAGGCAATCCGCGCGGGATCATTGAGTAGCGGACGAGGCCATGAGGCAATGGCGGCCTGAATTTTCTTGAGCAGCGGTATATTTTGTTCGGACTCGGCTATCGCGACAAACAACACATCATGCTCAGGCAAGTACTCCGGCAACTCCAGCTCGGTGGTCACATACACCATATCGAGCGCAACATCGACCTCTTCCAGCAGCAATTCGATAGGCGAGTTTGCCATTAAATCGCCCGGCCCCATGATGGCGAGCAGCCGGATGGCGGCCCGACTCGTCAGACCACGGGGTGCCGAATAAATTTGCTGTATCGCCAGTGCCTGCGACTGGATTTCCAGCGCCAATTCGCGCTCGCCCCTGAGTTGCAAAACCGTGGACAAGTCCATCAGCGCATTGGCATCTGCCGTGCGCGGATCAGCACCGGCACGCGCAATCAGTTCAGCGCCCAATGGCGCAAGATCCGCCCCTGAAACAGCCATGCGCATCAGTCTGGCCAAACCGATCAGTGGCGGGTTCGAACCCCGCTGTTCAACAACGTCAGTCTTCATCTTGCATTCCCGGCTTTATCCCAAATAATCCATTAGCTTCGTCATTCCCGCGAATAAGTAGTGACTTTGCAATGACGGGTTTTGTTCTAATGAACTATCCGGGTTTATATTAATAGCCACCCATGTATGGGCAGTGTTTTCCTTAAAATTTTTCAGCCTGGCGCTCAATATCAGCACCCAATGTTAGCGTCGCCTCTATCAATGCGTCAATATCGCAAGCCCGAGTACGATGATTGACAATGGCCGCGCGTATCGCGAACTGCCCGTTGATCATCGTGGTTGAGGGTGCGGCAATCCCCGATTCCTGGAGTGCCACCACAATGTCCGCGTTGACCCGGTCTGCCTCGGCACTACGATAACGGAAACACACTATGTTCAGCGCAACAGGTGCCATAAGCTCCAGTCTGGGCTCCGCTTCAACACGTCGCCGCAAATACCGGGCCAGCGCGCAGGTATTCGAAATGACCTGTCCCAGTTTTTCCGAACCATACACCTGTAAAGTAAACCAGGTTTTAAGCGCCCGAAATCCCCGCGACAAATCCGGGCCAAAATCGCACGGCCAGGGCGAACCCGCTGCCATACCCCGCGTTTCACGTTGCAAATAGACTGCGGGAGACGCAAAAGTGCTGTGATGCAACGCCCCGTCGCGCACCAGGACAAATCCCGCATCGTAGGGCACTTGCCCCCATTTGTGAAAATCAAAGGCGATGGAATCGGCGCGCTCGATGCCCTGCAACAGTGGCGCAATATCTGCGGCCAGCCGACCGAGCGCACCGTATGCGCCATCTACATGAAACCAGATACCCTCACGCTGTGCGACATCGGCTATTTCGGCCAGAGCATCAATCGCGCCTACATCTACCGTCCCCGCCGTCGCGGCAATAAAGAACGGCGTCATGCCCGCTGCCTTGTCCGCCACTATCGCCTGTTCGAGAGCGGCCACATCCATTTGATACTGCGCATTCACCGGAATCTTGCGCAGTGCCGCCGTACCAATGCCCGCCATATCCATGGCCTGCGCCACACTGACATGGGCGCTAGCCGAAGTATAGGCGGTCAGGCCATGTCCGTCTGACAAGCCTTTTGCGCGCACCTCGCAACCCAGAACGGCGGTACGGGCAACCAGCACGCTGATCAGATTGGCCATGGATGTGCCGGTGACAAACAGACCGCTAGCTGTTTCCGGAAAGCCGAACAACTCACGTACCCAGCGCAACAACTGGCGCTCAACTTCAACCGGCATCTGTTCGCGTCCGCCCAGATTGGCATTCAAGCCGGCAGCCAGCATTTCCGCCAGCATCCCCACCGGTGTACCCCCGCCATGAACCCAACCCATGAAACCGGGATGCGCATTACCTATTGCGTACGGCAGCACATCCTGCATAAATATTTCATGTGCGGCACCGAGATCGCCCGGTTGTCTAGGTAACGGTTGCTGAAAAACTTCGCGCACCGCCATCGGAATCGGCTGCCAGACCGGGCGCTCACGCAAAGATTCAATATAATCAAGCATATCGTCCAGCATGCGATGACTTTGCAGGCGAAAATCCTGCCAATCTACAGGATCAAGTGTTTCTTCAAATGTTTTTAACATACTTGTCTCCCCAGAATACCGGAGTCTGCACCCGTTGGCGTGAGAGGCGAAGATACCATTTTTATCATCCATTCGTTTTGCGAAACAATGCACAAAACCACCGCTTATTCGTCAACTCCGCAGAAAAAATTTGTTAATCTGGCGACAACTTTAAAAATAATGTTAAATTACCCTAAAGTTTTCCAGATTCCTTCCGATATAGAAGGCAACTACCCGAATTTTTGTACAGCCGGACTGAGAGGATCATCATGAAAATCGAAAAAACAACTACCCCGCTACCCGCCGGCCTGATGAGTGAAGGCCCGCGTACCAACAATGCCAAAACCAGCCCAGCGCCGCAACAATCCAGCACCAGCGTATCGCTAGGTTCAACTGCGGCACAACTGAACAAAATGGAAGCCAGCATGGCGAGCTCGCCGGTTGTGGATGCAAACAAAGTAGCCGAAATCAAACAGGCTATCAGCGATGGACGTTTTCAGGTTAATTCAGGGCTGGTGGCCGATCAGCTGATTCAAAGCGTGCAGGATCTGATCGGCAGCAGGGCGTAGAGTTGGATCATCCTTCCTGCCCGGAATTATTAACCGCCCTGACAGAAGAACTGCGGGTAGTACGCAGTTTTGCCGAACTTTTAAGGCAAGAGCAGAGGTTATTAACGGAAAATGGTATCGATCAGCTACTGGCACTCGCCGAACAAAAATCAATATACGCCCTGCAGCTCAATGAAGTTACCGAAGGCCGTCGTCGCCTGTTGCAAAAATCCCTTCCTGTACTCGAAAGCGCCGCCATTCAGGCATGGCTGACACAAAACTGCGCGCAAGGTTTAGCCCTGTGGCAGGAAATACGTGTCATGGCAGAACAGGCTCAGCAACTCAATCACATCAATGGCGAATTGATACAGATGAAACTGCGCCACAATCAACAAACACTCACCGTGCTCAGCAATGCCGTAAACAAAGCCAATCTATACGGTCCGGACGGGCAAACCAACTTTGCGCCTGGCAGCGGAAGATCACTCGGCAACGTCTGATTGCGGGTCGGGCAGGGATTTATTGCCCCCACGTGGGCACAAAGACGTGCCCACCCTACGGTGGTGGCGGTGGCGCAGGCGGATTCAAACGATCAAATTCAGGTGACACCAGCGTGATCGAAACACGACGATTTTGAGCGCGATGCTCAGGCGTATCATTGGGCACGACGGGCTGGTTTGCGGCCATACCGACCGCCACCAGACGAGACTCCGGCACGCCATAGGAAATGAGCGTCTTAACCATGCTGCTGGCACGCCCTGAAGACAGCTCCCAATTGGAAGGAAACTGTGCATTCTTGATAGGCACATCGTCAGTATGACCTTCCACCTCGACGGACTGATCCTTTTGGCTCAAGACCCGCGCCAGTTGTTGCAAAACACCCTGCGCGCCGGGCTGCACGGCCGCCTCACCTTCCTTGAACAGTGTACTGGCGCTGATATCAACGACCACACCGCGTTTAGTCTGGTAGATACCAATCTGCCCCTGCGCAATTTGTGGCGCCATCATCTGACGCAAACTGTCGTGAACTTCCTTCATTTGCTCCTGCACCTTACGCTGTTGCTCCACCAGGCGTGCGGTGCGCTTGTCCACCAGCACCTTGAGTCTCTGCTCCTCCTGATTAGGCACGATTGCGATTGAAACCGCATCGGGTTGCTGAGAAAAGGCGACATTCAGTGAGTCACTAAAAGTTTTGTACTTACCTTCATTGACCGAAGAAATCGCATACATCACCACAAAAAAAGCAAACAACAGCGTGACAAAGTCAGCATAGGATATCAGCCAGCGTTCATGATTATCGTGCTCAGCGCGTTTCCGTCGGCGTGCCATAACTAGACCAGATAACTTTCCAGCTTAAGTTCGACCAAACGCGGATTATTCCCGTTTGCAATCGCACACAAACCATCAACCACCATGTCACGCATGTGCGTATGCTGCATGATGAGTGCTTTCAATTTGTTGGCAACTGGCAAAAACAATAAATTCGCAAAAGCCACACCATAAATGGTTGCGACAAAGGCAACTGCAATTCCGCTGCCCAATTTACTGGGCTCGGCAAGGTTTTGCATGACGTGCATCAAACCCAACACCGCACCGATAATACCTATGGTGGGCGAATAACCCGCCGCCGCCTCCCATACTCGTGCTGATTGCCAACGCAGTTGTTCCCAGGTATGAATGTCAATTTCAAGCACGGCACGAATCTCTTCTGCACTATGACCATCCACCAGTAACTGCACCCCTTTTTTTAAAAAGGGATCGGTTATGCCGGGAATACGCGCCTCCAGAGCTAGCATGCCTTCCTTGCGGGTTAAATTGCTCCATTCAGTTAGCTGCTTGACCGTCTCGCGCCCCGCCAGTTTCGGGGGAACAAACGCCCAACGCCCCATCTTGACGGCGGTAAAGAACACCTTTCCTGAACTTTGCACCATCACCGCGCCCAGTGTGCCGCCAAACACAATCAGGAATGCGGCGCCCTGAAACAAGATACCGAGATCGCTGCCTTCCAGAATCTGCCCGGTCAATATACCGACCAATCCGACCAGAAAACCGAGTAGCGTCAGCTTGTCCATCAGCAGCCTTTCAGCGAACTGCGCAAGCGTGCCACGGCCTGGCTATGCAGTTGTGAAATACGCGATTCGCTGACGCCGAACACCTCACCGACCTCGCGCAAATTCATTTCCTGCTCGTAAATCATCCCCATCAACATACGTTCGCGTTCCGGCAAATTTTCGATGGCCCGTACCAATTCAGCTTTAAAACGCTCGTCCTGCAACAAGGCCATCGGGTCACTATCATCGCTGAATTCAAAGCGCTCGAAGAAATCGTCATGATCCTCATCGTGAAAATCCTCGTAATACACCAGCTGTGCGCCGCGCGCTTCCTGCAACATCTGCTGGTATTCGACCAGCGTGACGTCCAACTCATTAGCTATCTCGGTTTCGTTCGGCGCTCTGCCCACTTTTTGTTGCAAACGACTGACTGCCAGTTCAATCCGCCGCATCTCGCGGCGTAAGCTGCGAGGCAACCAGTCTGCACTGCGCAACTCGTCGAGCATGGAACCACGGATACGCTGCGTGGCGTAAGTCTCGAATTGAGCACCATGAATCTCGTCATATCGGCTTGCCGCATCCAGCAAACCTATCATACCGGCCTGAATGATGTCATCTATCTGCACGCTATACGGCAACTTGCTCATCATTTGATGCGCGATCCGTTTTACCAGCGGCGCATAATCTCGCAGGCACTGATTTTTATCCTGCAATCCGGAAGCGTTATACATAATTTATGTCGTGAGTCACTGTACGTTTAATGGCTGGCGACTGCGTGTTGGCGCGCCAACTGCTTGATCAAATTTTTCATCATTTGCGAAATTCCGCCTGCCATTTCATCCTGCTGCATCGTCGTTTGCAACACCTTTTGTGATAAGGCCGCATAGGACTTGGCAGAATTTGCTGCCGGGAATGCCTCCACTACCGACCGTCCCAACTGCGTCGCACGTTTAAGCTTGTCATCCAGCGTGATACAACCCAGATAGTCAAGGCGTGCGGCCAGGTTACTTCTGGCAACTTTTTCCATATTGCCGAACACCAATCTGGCTATTTGCTCATTGGCCACTTTGTTCACCACAATTTCAAACCGCAGGCGTGCATTCTCCAGTGCCAGGCGCTTAATCAGCGAATAACTTTCGGTAATTCCGCTGCTTGTCGCCTCCATCACCACCAGCAACCTGACCCCCGAGGCCAGACTCGACGATACGGCAGCTTGCCCGGCCAGCATCGCTGCATCCACCAACATCACATCCACGCCGCCACTCGCTTCGGAAAGCGCATTTTCCAGGCACTGCTGCTCTGCCGCATTCAGTTGTGCCAGCGCACGCATCGCACGGGCGGTAGGCAGTACGGCATATCCTTTTCCACGCAAGACTGCGTCTTTGAGCTGGCATTTTCCTTGCGCGACATCCAGCAAATCATAGCGCGCAAACAAGCCCAGACTCTCAGCTAAATTATTCGGTGCCGAATTCTCGTCCAACACTAACACATCCTTACCGGCACTGGACAGTGCTGCGGCCAGATTAAGCGTCGCACTGGTACGTCCCACACCCTGTTTTCCCGCCACCAGGGTAATCACCTGTGTTTGATTACGCACCAGCAAACGCCGCAGTCCTTCGGCCTGATCGTCTACCCCCAGACGCTGCGGCATGGACGGTTCCAGCGAATCTGCCTGCTCAACCGTCGCTTCGACAGAAGTCTGTACCACTACATCATCAGAGCGCATACGACACCTCACTCGCCGATGACTCCGCTGCACCGGCCATCATCATTGGAAATTCAAGCTCCTCCAAAGTAAACGGCGTTTTTTCTTCCACGGCTCTAAAGGCACGATGCAACAACACGTCGATATTAACAGGATGCAAGTCTTCAGGCACGCGCTGCCCGTTTGCCATGAAATACATCACCATGCGGTGGCGCATCACCACGTCCAGCAACGCCCCCAGATTAACCGCCTCATCCAGCTTGGTGGCAATGCAACCGATCACCTTGTTGCTGTAGTACATACGCACCACGTCTTCCAGCGTATCGCCGCTGCTGGTGGAATTTAACACCAGCAAACGCTGCACGGCCGTCGCATCAAACATATCGCTCTGCTCGGATACACGCTCATCGCGCTGCCCCATCCCCACCGTATCAATCAACACCAGATGTTTGTGGCGCAGTGCGGAAAGTGTCAGTCGCAAATCATCCGCGCCCTTGACGGCATGCACCGCCACACCGAGTATTTTGCCGTAAATCTTGAGCTGTTCATAAGCGCCTATCCGGTAGCTATCCGTGGTCAGCAACGCCACCTTGTCCGCACCGTAACGCACTACGGCACGCGCCGCCAGCTTGGCGGTGGTGGTGGTTTTACCCACGCCGGTCGGGCCGATCAGCGCATACACCCCCCCTTTGACAACGATATCATCGTCCTCACCCGCGACACGCAAATTGCGTTTGAGCACTTGCTTGATCCAGGCCTCACCCTTCTCATTCCCGTCGGGCATCTTGTTCAACAATTGGCGCGCCAGCAAGGTGCTGAAGCCGGAATTCAGCATACGACGCAACAAACCGGCACGCTGCGGATCGCGCTGCTGCACATTGTTCCATGACAATGTCTCGATCTGTTTCTGCAACATGCTGTGCATGGATTTAATCTCGCCGAGTATCGAGGCTTCCGCAGTTATTGCGCCAGCCACCGGTGCAGCCACTGGGGCAACCACCACTACCGCAGCTGCTTTTTCAACGTTGGCGGCTTGCTGTTCTTTGGCCTTCAATTTTTGCCCATGTTTGATCGTACCGGACAGTCGCACCATCTCGTCACCGGACAATCGCACCATCTCATCGTTAGCCATTGCAACGATTTCCACTCCCTGTTCCGTTTTTCGATTCGACAAAATAACGGCATCCTCACCCAGCTCACTGCGAATTTCTCTTAATGCCTCACGCGCTGTCGTGGCGATGAATTTTCTGATTTTCATGCTGCTCCTCCTACCAATGCCGTCACTCGAATTGTCTTAAAGTCCGGTACTTCATCATGCGAAATAACTCTTAAATTGGGGACTGAACGCTTCAAAAAACGCGCCAGTAAATCGCGTAATTGCGCCGGGACCAGCATCACCGTTGGCAAGCCCAGCTGTTCCTGTTTCTCAACCGCTACACGCGATTCACGCAGCACGGCATCCGCCAGCCCAGGCTCAATGCCGATACCATTCTGACTCGCCTGCATAGCCTGCATCAGAATATGTTCCAGCTCCTTATCCATAGCTATCACCTGTAATTCCTGTTCAGCGGGATAAAACTGCTGCACGATGGCAGGTCCCAGTGCGACACGCACCAGGACGGTCAGCTGATGCGCATCCTGACTGCGTGACGCATTGTCGGCCAGTGTTTCAACGATGGTACGCATATCGCGGATATGCATCCCTTCATCCAGCAGATTCTGCAGCACCTTCTGCACCGTACCCAGCGACAAGGTCTTGGGTACCAGATCTTCCACCAGTTTAGGTGCCGACTTGCCGAGATGCTCAAGCAGCTGTTGCACTTCCTGCCGTCCCAGCAACTCGGCTGAACGCGTGCTGATCAAATTGCTCAGGTGGGTAGCCACCACCGTGCCGGGATCCACAACGGTATAACCCATAATCTGTGCCTGTTCGCGCAACGCCGCATCAATCCAGACAGCAGGCAGGCCAAACGCCGGGTCACGCGTAGGTGTGCCGATCAACTCACCCGTCACGCTACCCGGATTGATCGCCAGAAATTGATGCGGATAAGCCTCGCCGCTGCCCACTTCTACCCCCTTGAGGGTGATGCGATATCCATTCGGACGCAAGTCCAGGTTGTCACGAATATGCACAGAAGGCGGCAAAAAGCCGATGTCCTGCGTGAATTTTTTACGTATTCCTTTTATTCTGCGCAGCAGATCACCGTCCTGCGCCTTGTCAACCAGTGCAATCAGCCGATAGCCCACTTCCAGCCCAAGCACGTCCACTTGCGCGACATCTTCCCAACTGGCATCGGCAGGCTCGGTAATTACTGGCGTCTCCGCTGCAACCGCCTGCTCCTGTTCCGCCACTTTCTCAGTTTTTTGTGACAAGTGGTAAGCCAACCAGACCATCGCGCCCGCCAACAACAAAAAGGCAAAGTGTGGCATGCCCGGAATCAGGCCCATCATGCCAATAATCGCGGCGGTCAACATGATGATCTGCGGCTGCCTGAACAACTGACCCAGCATTTGCTCGCCGATGTTTTCATCCGTGGCCACACGACTCACCACCACACCGGCAGCCGTTGAAATCACCAGAGCCGGTATCTGTGCCACCAAACCATCACCAATCGCCAACAGGGTGTAAACCTTGGCGGCCGAGGCGATATCCATATCATGTTGCAGCACACCCACAATCAGACCGCCGATCAGATTGATGAACAGGATGAGGATGCCGGCAATCGCATCACCGCGCACAAATTTACTTGCACCATCCATCGCACCGTAAAAATCCGCCTCCTGGGAAATTTCTGCACGCCGCTTACGTGCCACATCCTCACCAATCAGCCCCGCGTTCAGGTCTGCATCAATCGCCATTTGCTTGCCGGGCATCGCATCCAGCGTGAAACGTGCGCCCACCTCGGCGATACGTCCCGCACCCTTGGTGATAACCATAAAGTTAATGACCACCAGAATCGCAAATACCACGATACCCACGGCGTAATTGCCGCCCACCAGAAAATGGCCGAACGATTCGATTACCTTACCCGCCGCATCCGGCCCGGTATGGCCTTCCAGCAAAACCACGCGCGTCGAGGCCACGTTAAGCGACAAACGCAGCAAGGTGGTCATCAGCAGGATAGTCGGAAAGGACAGAAAATCCAGCGCTTTGGTGGTATTCATGCTGATCAGCAATACCATCACGGCAATGGCGATGTTAAAGGTAAACAGTACATCCAGCAGGATAGGCGGTAGTGGCAACACCATCATTGCCAGAATCATGACTATCAATATCGGGCCGGCCAGACCGCGCATATTTGCGCTGCTTTTCAAAAATCTCAGTACGGAGTTGATGTTCACGATGTGACTCCTGATGCAGGATCAAGCTCGGCAGGAACGGGCAACTCAGCCGGTTGCTGAGGGCGTTCCCCGCCTTGAGCCTGATAGCGTTTCAATTGATAAACATAAGCCAGCACTTCGGCAACGGCGGTATACAAGGCTTCAGGAATAGACTCGCCGATCTCGGTATGCTTGTGCAACGCACGGGCAAGCGGCGGCGCCTCAAGAATCGGCACATTGTTTTCTGCGGCGATTTCACGTATGCGTTGCGCAATCAGATGCGAGCCCTTGGCCACCACCGTCGGTGCCCGCATGCCACTGTCGCTGTACTTCAAGGCCACAGAATAATGGGTCGGGTTGGTCACCACCACATCGGCAGTCGGTATCGCTTCCATCATGCGGCGGCGCGCCATTTCACGCTGCATGCTGCGGATACGCCCCTTGACCATAGGATCACCTTCGGTCTCCTTGGATTCCTTGCGTACTTCTTCCTTGGTCATCATCAGCTTCTTGTTGTGATCATAAAGCTGGAACGGCACATCTATCGCCACGATAATCAGCATCGCGCCGACAATGGCCATGAAGCTTCCGCCAACCAGAGAACCCATTTGTGGAATCGCGGTAATAATCGAGAGTGTCGCCAGCTCCAGCACGTCGTCCCGGTTGTGCCAGATGACCCAGGTGGCGATGCCCCCCACCACAATCGCTTTGCCGATGGCCTTGGTCAGTTCCACCAGTGATTGCGCTGAAAACATGCGACCTATCCCGGAAATGGGATTCATACGCGAAAACTTCGGCATCAGCGCGTCGGCGCTGAACAGCCAGCCGTTCATCAACAGGGGCGAAAAAAAGGCCGCCAACAGTAACATCAGCAGCACCGGTGAAAAAACAATCAGCATATCCAGCGAAAGATCGTACAGATGCGGAATGATTAATTCAGGCTTATAAACAAGGTCTTGGCTGATCGTCAAGCCATCATGCAACAGCTTAACCATATGCTGAGTGAGCGATGCACCCATGAACCACAGCGTTCCTCCACCCACCAGCAATACTGAAAACGTGGACAACTCGCGCGAGCGGGCGACCTGACCTTTTTCTTTTGCCTGGTCAAGTTTTCGCTGCGAGGGTTGTTCTGTTTTTTCTAGATCGCTATCTTCTGCCATGATGAACTCCGCTGGTTACGCCGATTATCAGCGAAGCGACAATATTCAATCAGGCGAATAACGAGGGAATTAACTGGCTTTTCAATACGTTCAAAACGGGAGGTAAAGTAAATACGCAACTGTGTATGCGCCTATCCAACTCAAAACGATTCTGTTATTAACCTAGAAAACGCAGTTAGAAAATTTCACACAACGCATCAAGATGTTATAGGTTTTCGTGGGTGCGAATTCATTCGCACGGAACACGTTGATTGTGCGAATGAATTCGCACCTACAAGAAACTCAACTGCCGTTTTTAGG
>JAUSAO010000016.1 GCA_030652475.1 Gallionella sp.
AACCCACGAAAAAACACGAACAAATTCAAATGCATATCCTGATTTGTTGCATCACCCGTTGGGTGCGTTGCTCAATTTATGTAGTCGATTGTTTTCTTTCGTGAATTTCGTGCCTTTCGTGGATGAAATGAGGTTTTAAGGTTAAATCCTGTCGTTTACTGACCGGCAGCCAGCAACAGCCTGACATCCTGCACCAGCAGCTCGACTTTCTGCCCATAACGTGAAAGCAGGCGTGGTTTTCCCGTCGTGCCTATCAGGAACGTACTGTCGGAGTGAATAAAACTATAGCCGCCCTGTTTGTAAGTCTGCCTCTCATAACTGACACCGAACGACTTGGCTGTCTGCAAGGTGGCCTGTTCATCACCGTACAAGCCCAGAAAAGAGGGATGGAAGGCGGGAATATACTTTGCCATTAATTCCGGCCTGTCATTTTCAGGATCTACTGTGACAAACAAAACTTGCACTCTGTTTGCATCTTTTCCCAGCTTTTCCATGACCTGCGCAAGGTCAGCCATGGTGGTTGGGCATACCAGAGGACAGTGGGTATAACCAAAGAACAGCAGTACGACCTTTCCCCTGAAATCCGCCAGACTGCGCGGCTTGCCATTAAAATCAGTCAGGTGAAAATCAGCCTGCTCCAGCGGTGTGGTGACATCAATGGAATTGTAGGGCGGAGGCGACTCTGCACAGGCGGTTAACAGCGACAGGCACAATGCCAAAAATAGTTTACGCATTATTATCTCAACTCCTCATCCATACCGGCACTCACCCGACATACAGCCGGATTGTAACCACCGCGATACACTGCGCGACCCCTTAGGCAACTTGGCACAAGTACTTATTTTTTCTGCAACGAGCCATCCGGCAACAGCAGATACGTTGCACTGTCTGCCTTGTCACCCCGGATAAATTGGTTGACCGTCACTTCCCTGCCCTCCTGATCGATGACTATTTCATAGTACTGGTAATTCTTGAACACTTCCTCGAAATTCAAAGCCTGCCCGGGTTGCCAGGGTTGCTTCCCGGGTTCAAAATCAGCGTAATAGTGTGACGTTCCGGGCGTAAATCCCTCTGCAGCCACTGCAAGCGGCAGCCCAAGCAGCACGACCAGAAGGGGGAGAAAAATTCTCAACCCGCCCTCAGAAGGAGAAGTCCATTTCGGCAGTCATATTGCGTCCTGGCAACAGAAAAAACGAGTAGGCCCTGGTATTCAGAAGATTATTGACGGCAACAGACCCTTTCACCATCTTGGAAAACGCATAGCCTAGCTTGGCATTTACCATGGTGTGCGCATCATAGCTGCCCGGCACACCTTGCGCCGTATCAATATTCTGGGCGGTAGAAAACACCTTGCCGGAATAACTGGCGTTCAATATACCGGTCCAGGAGTTCTGTTGAGCGGTGACACCCATATTGACGATGTTTTTCGGCGAATCTATCAGTCGCTTGCCCACACTCAAAGGATCCACGTTGTTCTCGAGCATCTCAGAACCTATGTATGCGTAGCTGGCGTTAAGCGTTAACCAGCTCGTCAGTCCGGCTTCCGCCGCCAGTTCGATACCGTTAATCTTCGCTTTCCCCGCATTAATGCGTTTTGACACAATGGGCACATTACTCAAGCGAAAATTGGTAATTAAATCCTTGAGGATAGTCTGATAGTAAGTTGCATTTGCCTTGAATTTATCCGATACACGCCATTCCCCCCCAATTTCCCATGTTTCACCGCGCTCCGGTTTCAGGTTGGGATCTCCGATACTGGTAATGCCGAAAATATTCGCATAGGAATACAGGTCGTTATTGGTTGGCGCACGGAAAGACTGTCCGAATGATGCCCGCAGCGTGACGGGGTCCGCAGCCTGATAAACTGCCGAGAGCTTGGAATTAAATGATGAGGCGCTGCGCGATGCATAAGCAACGGCCGAGGCAGGTACAGTATTTTTGTAGTAGCTGCCCTTGGTCTGCCAATTGTCAAAGCGCCCACCAATATAAATCTTGAGCTTATCGATCGCGCTGATTTCATCTTGCGCAAACAAGGACGTCATGGTTGATACACCGCTGTAGCCATCGGCTACGCCGGTTCGGCTTGCGGGGGTACGCCAGTTCGACAGTGTATAACTTGTCCCGTCAACTTTATCGCTATGCAGTGAAAGTCCGGTGACGACAAACTGCTTGTCTCCGACAGGAAAACTCAATTGAGCGCTCCCATCCGTTCCGCTATTGGGTGCATTCGTCTGTGTTCCGGCACCTCCCCCCCATGTTGAGGCCGTGTTTGCATTGACAAACCTATACTGGCGCTCAATCTGAGCCAGATCGACTTTCAACAAATAGTCATTCCCTACCGTCCCCTCGAACCCCGCAAAATACCGCGCAGTTGATTCATATAAGGGTGAATTGTTCACAAAATTGGATTCT
Source organism: Gallionella sp. (assembly GCA_030652475.1). Taxonomy (GTDB): domain Bacteria; phylum Pseudomonadota; class Gammaproteobacteria; order Burkholderiales; family Gallionellaceae; genus Gallionella. The sequence continues at coordinate 2,413 of JAUSAO010000016.1, forward strand.
GACAAGGTGACCCGCTGTCCGTTGATGCCAAGCGGGCCAACAGAAACCGGAGCGCCGTTACGCCGCAAATAGGTGTTAAACATCGTATAACCCAAATCGGTTTCGCTGTAGACGATGCCACCAAACAGCTTTCCCACGTCCGACAGATCATAGGAAATCTTGGTTGTTGCATTGATTTGCCGCCATGGTGCCGCACCTTTATCGCCCACGATATAAGCTGGCGCTCCTGTGGTCGTGGTCGTCGCCTGTGCGCCTGTCACCACCGTTCCGAGCGCGCCCGCAACGGGCGACCTGACAACAAAGTCATTTATATAACTGTCGCGACTCTGATAACCGAACCCGGCCACAATGCCCAGCCCGTTATCCATTTTGTCGCGAAAATAGAGGCTGGCATCCTCGCCGCCGGCATCGTTCCAGCCTTTCCTTATTTTGGCGGTAAACTCGCGTTTATCCGGTTGCTTGGTAATGATATTGATGACTCCGCCCATGGCATTGCTGCCATACAGTGAAGAAAACGCGCCAGGTACGACCTCGACACGAGCAATGTCTTCGACAAAGGGAACACGCCAGTTCACTTTACCGGAACCGGCATCCTGAATGGGCTGCCCATCCAGCAAAACGAGTATTCTGGTCTGATCGATCCCGCGCAATGACATACCGCTGGTGCCGATAGTGCCCTGCGACTGACCGAGTGCGCCGCCGCGCAAATAGAGACTGGGTACCTGATCCAGCACGTCGCCGAGCCGTGAGACATTTTTTGATTCGATGTTTTGGGCATTAACTACCGTCACAGCGGCAGGCACATCGGAGAGCGTAGTCTGGGTTCGGGTGGCCGTCACCACGACCTCACCCAACTCTAGGGGGTCAACATTTTCCGCTGCATCCGCCACCGCAATCAGGCCAAACATACTCCCTGCTGCAAACAGCAACCGCCCTTTGTTTGATTGAGTTTTCATCGCATGCCCCCATTTATTTATAGGTGAAAAAAAGGGCGGGTCACCCCCGCCCCTCTAACACACTTTCTTCTGTTGTCTATCCTGGTAACTCATCATTCCGGCAACGTTCACTGAAACGACGAATCAGGGATTAGCAAAGTTGCTTAGTAAATGTCATGCATCGTATTGTAGAGGTTAAAGTGCCCGGTTGGCGTAATCATTTTTGGACCCTTGATTACTTTTTTCAGCTTACGAGTCTTATCGTCGACCACCACTATGGCGGAATTCTTGTCCGCAGCATTCCAGACTGCAAACCAGACTTCGTCACCCGCCTTGTTGTATTCCGGTTGAACAACACGCTTGGAACCTTCACCCAAGTCTGCCCAATCGGCAATCGGCAATACCGTTACGCCCTTTTCAAGATTGTTGATGTCCAGCACACCGATCGACTGATAGGTCTTGGTATCCGGACTGAGCGGAGCATCAACCCACAAATTGGTTGACTTGGGATGGCTCTTGATAAACAACGATCCCGTACCGTGCCCCTTCAAGGTTCTGACCACTTTCCAGGCGTTCTTTTTGTGCTTGATTGGATCAGTGCCGATTACCGAGATGGTGTCATCACCCAGGTGACTGGTCGCCCAAACCGGTCCGAATTTCGGATCGATAAAGTTTGCGCCACGACCCGGATGCGGCACCTTGCCCACGTCAACCACGGCGGTCAACTTGTTTTCCTTGATGTCTATGACTGCGATCTTGTTGGAGGCGTTAGCGGCATCCATGAAGTAGCGCTTGGTCGACTCAAAACCACCGTCATGCAGGAAGCGCGGCGTATCGATTGTCGTTGTTTTCAGATTATTCAGGTCAGAATAATCAACAATGATCACCTTGCCGGTTTCTTTTACGTTAACCATGAACTCAGGCTTGTAGTGAGAAGCAACAATGGCGGCAACACGGGCTTCCTTGACAAATTCGTTGGTCTCGGAGGCAATACCACTGGTCGAAACCACTTTCAGCGGTTTCAACGTGTCGCCTTCATGGATCACGAACTGAGGCGGCCAGTAGGTTCCGGAGATCGCATACTTGTCTTCCCAGCCCTTGAACTTGGAGGTTTCCACGGAACGCGCCTCGACGCCTGTTCTGACCTCAGCCACGACATTCGGCACTTTCGCCCACAAGTCGATCAGACTGAGCTTGGAATCGCGGCCGGTTACGTACAGATAACGACCTGATGCAGAGTAACGGGAAATGTGGACCGCATAGCCGGTATTGAGTGTGGTAATGATTTCTTTGCTATCGCCGTCAATAATCGCCACTTTTCCGTCATCGCGCAGTGTGGTGGAGAAGATGTTATCCAGGTTGATGTTGTTCATCTTCTTGGTTGGCCTATCCTTCACCGCCACAAAAACCTTCCAGGTAGCTTCGATATCCTTCAAACCCATCTCGGGCGGAGCCACTGGGGTTTGTTGTACATAGCGCGCCATCAGGTCAACTTCCTGCTCGGTCAGTTCGCCGCCAGTCTGGAAGCCGGGCATACCGCCTGGCGAACCATAACCGATAAATGCCTTCAGGTATTCCGTGCCTTTGGCTATTGTGACATCAGGCGTCAGTTTTTTGCCGGTTGCCCCCTTGCGCAATACGCCGTGACAACCCGCGCAACGCTGGAAATAGATCTGACTTGCCTTAGTGGTTTCTTCCGCAGTAATTGCCGGCGCACCCGCCTCTGCCGCATATACATTACTAATGAGCAGCGGTAGTGCTGCCAGGACTGCAAATGCCGCCAATTTGTCTTTATAACTCTTTTTCATGAAATATCTCCCCAATTATAACTATCAAAAAGCTAACTACTTAAGTGAAGACGCTGGTAGAGCCTTCATAGCTTCGCCGGTTATTGAAAAAACACAAACACTACAAGTACTAGTATTCCAAGAACAAAAACTGACTACTGAAAAATTTTACCTCTAAAACATGACGCCTCATGGCACGAACGACTTTGATCAAATACCCCTACTTGGCCAGACCCAGAACAAAAGCAACCAACTCTTTGACTTCCTCATCGCTAATTTTAGCGGTTGCCGGCATAGGCATAGGGCCCCACACACCACGACCACCCTTAACGATCACGGTGCCCAGCTTTTCTGCTGCACCCGCATCGCCCTTGTACTTATTGGCCACGTCTTGCCAACCCGGTCCGACTACTTTTTTATCTATTGCATGACAAGCGGTACAGTTGTTCTTCTTGGCCACATCCGGCATATCAACCGCAGTTGAAACGCCAGCAATCAATAAACCCATTGCTGTAATAATACTTACAATTATCGTTTTCATAATTCCTCCTTTTAGTTATTTCCGCACTGCAAAATAGGACAAGGGAACTACTCGCTACAAAGTAAGTTGCATTAGAATCCTTGCAAAGCCACTTTGCTCATGCCTACTCACTATCTTTCAGCCAATTTCAACCTGTCAATACATGCATCAATGATGCATGTTCATAATACTGAACCAATCGTGCGAGATTATCAAGCAAAAATTTATTTCTTTAATAAAAAATATTAAATCCGTAGGGATTTTAAAGTGTGTCAAAAAAGAATTAAAAAGCCGACGCGAGTCGGCTTTTTACAATGACCGGCTTACTTGGCCAGACCCCGAATAAAAGTAACAATTTCTTTTACTTCCGCATCGGTAATTTTGGGTGTAGCCGGCATGGGTACTGCCCCCCATACGCCACCGCCCCCCTTGACTATCTTGAGGCTCAATTTTGCCGTTGCGCTCGCATCGCCCTTGTATTTATCGGCCACTGCCTGCCAGGACGGACCCACCACTTTCTTGTCAATTTTATGGCAATTGGTGCAGCCGTTTTTTTTAGCTGAACTGGGCATATCAACTGCCATCGCGCTGCCGGCCATTATCAATGCCGCAGCAGCAATCATACTCAACATCATAGTTTTCATGTTTCCTCCTGATAGGTAAAAGAAGTCTTTGATAAAAAACAAGCTAGCCTTATCAGATAGCCCATCTTCCTCATACATGACTGATCACAATACGACGGGTTGATTACTGACTAAAACCCAATTAAACATGTATCAGAAATGCATGTTTAATATATTGAGGGGATATTTACAGATTGTCAAGAAACAATTTACTCAAATCAGTTCAGTGCTACACCGCGTTCTGCGTCCTGAAATTCAATAACACCAGAATAACGAGCAACAGCATAGCAAGTGCATTATGCAGAACTGCACCAATCAGGGACAGTCCGATCGATACATTGAAGATACCAAGCACACACTGAAATGCCAGTAGTGCCAGCATAATCCCGCCTATCGTGCGCATGCCCTCCACGGCCATAATGCGCAAGGACAGCCAACTCAAGTAACAAAAAGCGAGCAGTGCACCCGCTCGATGCATCCAGTGTATCGCTGTCAGTTTCTCAGCAGAAAGGGGCAGCCCAAATCTTTCAAGGCTGTATGAAAAATCCATTGCTGGCATCAGTGAGCCATTACAAAGAGGAAACCCGGTGCAGGCAAGCGCGGCAAAGTTAGCGCTTACCCAGCTGCCCAGCATAATTTGAATCAGCAACAGCACGAGTCCCAGCAGCGATGCGCATCGCCAGTTGCGAACATCATTGACAACAGGAGTTGATGGCGTCATATGGCGCAACGCAATCCATGTCAATAATATGAGCATGGCCATTCCGCCCGCGAAATGCACAGGAACAATAATTGATCGCGGAAAATAGGAAAACGCCGTCATGCCGAATACGGCAAGAAATACAATCAATCCAACCAGCAGCGTGGGTAATAAAGGAGATTGCCGAAACGCTGCACGCTTGCGCCATGCAATCGCACAGATCGCAATAGACAGAATACCCATAAGCAACCCCACCTGGTTTTGCAGCTTCCACTGCCACGAGTCATGGGTGCGCAGTACGGTATCAGCAGTACGAACCTGTCTTTGCTTCAGTGCATTTTCCTCGTAACAGGCAGGCCAGTTGGCACAGCCAAGTCCGGCATCGGAAAGCCGCGCATAGGCGCTGAATACCACGGCGATAAAAGCAAGCAAACAGGCCAACAGAACAAGTCTTAAATACATGTGATATCTGCCTCTGGAGACGTTATTTTGGGCAACCGCTGCTATTGATACTTCTGTCCGGCATAGTTGTTCTGCATAACCGTGCACCTTCCAGTACGGCATTACGCATATCGGCACCGATCAGCGTCGCACCGGTCAGATCAACACGACTGAAATTAGCACCAACCAGACTGGCCATCGCGAACACCGCCCCTGTTGCATTGGCACCCGTCAGGTCAGCGCCTTTAAGATTGGCCATTAATAATTTCGCGCCAGCCAGGTTGGCATCCCTGAGCTTGGCACCCGACAAAGTGCTTTGCGACAAATCCGCTTTAGCCAGATTCGCACGCGACAAATTCGCATTATTCATATAGGTTTGAGAGAGATCGGTCCCGGCCAGATTCGCATTATACAAATTGGCTCCGGTCAGATTGGCTTCCGTAATCCTGTCCCCGCTCAGATTAGCACCAGACAAGTTGGCGCCTGCAAGATCGGCGCTAGCTAAATTCGACCTGGTCAGATTCGCTCCGGAAAGATCGACGCCGGGACAATTGGTTCTGCGTTTGATCTGACAGCCATTAATGATTTGCTGTGCCTCGGCAGCTGAAGTCAACATCACCGCAATAGCCAAAAACGAACTGATAAAATTTTTCATGGGATCGTCCTGATGGATTGGGGTAGTTAGCCTGCGGTTGTCAGATTAGCAAAATTCAAACCGGGGAACAAGCTGACTTGTTGCTACCGCGCAACCATGAAAAAATTGTCGTGCGAATAGATCAACTGCTATTTTCGCCGAAAGTTTCCCAAGCATTTTTATTGGAGGTGGCTCATGCTTGACTCCGTCACAGCTAATGCGTAGTGTTGCTCTGCACAGGAAAGGTAAGCCATGACTGAACAGGAAAGCGCTTGCCGCATACAGTATCACCGTATTTTATTTGAAAGCAAACCAATGCCCGCCAAAATTACCCGTCTGCTGCTGGCATCCCGCATTAACCGGAACGCCGTTTACCTGTTCGCATGCCATGCGCAAACCCTGCCTTACTCCATTCAAGTTCAATTATTTAATTCTGGTAATTCATCATGCTAATTCAGCTTGCAGCCCTGGGCATACTGGCAGCGTTGCTGCCGCTCACTATCGTATGGGTATCAGGCGATACTGACAAATATCGCAAACTGGTGTGGGTCACGCTTTTTCTCACCTTTGACCTGATTATGTTCGGCGCATTCACGCGTCTGACTGATTCCGGTCTGGGCTGCCCCGACTGGCCAGGTTGTTACGGACAAGCCAACCCGCTACAGGCGCATGCGGACATCAGTGCCGCCGAGACCGCGATGCCGACAGGACCGGTAACCGTCATAAAGGCCTGGATAGAAATGATACATCGCTATCTGGCAATGGGCATCGGTGTGCTGATAGTCTCACTGACGGTAATCTCATGGCGAAAGTGGCTGCAATCGGGACGCCAGGAAAGAAAATTTTCACCCCTGTTTCCGTCTCTGCTGCTTACATTCGTTTGTGTTCAGGGCGCTTTTGGCGCCTGGACCGTCACGATGAAATTGCAACCGGTTATCGTGACGATACACCTGTTGTTAGGCATGGGATTGCTGGCCCTGCTGACATGGTTCAGCGCACGCTTAAGCGATCGCCCGCCGATACCAAAATCAGCTGCCGCACTTCGCCTGCCGACGACGCTGGCGATATTGCTGCTGCTAATGCAAATCGCGCTCGGCGGCTGGGTCAGCACCAATTATGCAGCGCTGGCCTGCACGGATTTTCCGCTGTGCAATGGTGCGCTGCTGCCGCAAATGGATTTTCACAACGGCTTTACAATCTGGCGTGATCTGGGCATGACTGCCCATGGCGATTACCTTCCTTTCGCGGCTTTAACCGCGATACACTGGACGCATCGCGCCTTGGCCTTTGTCGTGATAGCGCTGCTCGTCTGGGTTGCACTCCGCGCCTATAAGATAGAAACGTTGCGCAAGAACGCGCGCTGGTTGTTGATCGCTGTGGTACTGCAATTCTCCATAGGCATTGCAATCGTTCTGCTGCAACTGCCGCTGCTGCTTGCCGTGGCGCATAATGGCGGCGCGGCGCTGCTGCTGATGTTGCTGGTCATGTTGAATAACAAAACCCGTACCACAAAGGATCAGGAAACTGCGGCGGATTCCTGACCCTTAACGTGAAACTCGCGTAGCGATTCGTTTGCCCTTTCCCTCGCTTGCGGGGGAAAGTTGGAAAGGGGGAAACGGGCATGGCGAGCTTCATTATTTGGGGTGGCTACTTGCCATGCCCGTTAGTGACAGTCATCTCACTTTGCCAGCGGTTTAATTTCAGATATTTTCGGGTTCGCGTGTACCAGTCTTACATTCAGCGCCTCGCTTTTTTCCACAACATAATCATTGCCATAATCAAAACGCCACACCCATGCACCCGCACGACGGGTTCTGAACGTCGTGTCAGTCCAGTATTTACCGGCCAGAGATTCAGGAAAATATAGCTTCGGCAACGTCGGTCCTGGATAGGGAACACTGGTATCCACTATCGTATTCAACTCAAAACGGCTGGGCAAATGCCAATCCGAAAGACCGCAAAGCTTCATGGCATTGATCGATTTGGCATAGGATTCCGTATCGCAATCACTTCCCGTGCATAACCCGGCGTTGGCTTTTCCGGCAAAGCCGCCGTTACTCGTTTGATCCGAGTCATACCAGCTGTAGGTGTTGTCCATGTTTTGTAAACCGGACTGAATATTTTTTAACTCCCACGTCATACCCGCCTGATTGTCCCGTACGCAGGCCCAGGGGTGTTTCGCATAGTCGTTACCGTCATTGATGCTGCCATCCTGATTGATGCGCGTCATGTCAAAAACGAATGGCTTGGGATCAAGCGTTTCACCACAGCCAGTCATTAGCACCGTTCCCAGCAACACCAGGGCAACTTTGCTGCACGAACGTATTCTGATTAAGGTATTTCTCTGGATCATTTTTTTCATTTTATCTACCCGTAAATGACATTGTAATAACTATCCCGCAGATGCCAGTGCAAACTGTCGCAGTTCCATCGTAGCAGAGGGAAAGGCGCTTTGCGCATCAGTAAAATGATTTATGCTGATTATTTTTCCGCCTCATTTTTCGGTGCGTGATTATCAGCCAAGTCGCCCAGACTGGAGCGAAATGATTCCACTTCCGAGCTCAATTCTTTGAAGTCGACTGAAGAGGCCCAGAATTGCCTGATTCGCGCCCGGTCTGCTCGACCACGCAGGCGCGGCTCACGTTCCGCGAGCACGCGCTTACCTGTCCATAGCACACCCAAACGGTGATAACAATCGCCCTCACGACACCCGGTAATAAACACGCCGTCGACTTTGCGATCATGCAGCGCATACTCCACGAAAGAGGGCGGCAACATCGCAATACAGGGCAGACTTAATACGGAAACATTTTCGCTGCGTAATTTTTCAATGTTCGCAGCATTATCGCAACCAAAGACCATCACCCGGGCATCCCCATCACGCCCGTCCATATCACTCAACATGGCGGCACGAAGACGGGACAGTGGCAAGGATGGCATTTCAATGCCACTGACATAATCATCCTCACTCCTGAATGGATTTGATGAGGGGCATGCGCCGGTACAAATACCACAACTTACACAACGATCCGCTACCACTACCGCTTCTTCCTGGAAGTGCATGCCGTCGCTGCGTGGCCGCATCACCACCGCTTCATACGGGCAATCGGCGACACAAAGTCGACACCCGCTGCAATCTTCAAGATTTACCCGTGCGACCGGAATTTGTTTAAATCTGGCAGGTAGCCACGGTAAAATAACGAGCAGCAGGCTCAGGCCAACCACAAACGCCCACACCTGACCTGCGGACCATACGCCCAACAATGGGTAAATAAACAAATAAAACCAGTCTATTTCCAGATTATGGGGTTCAATCGCCATGTCCGCAGCCCCCTGGCTCAATACGGGCTTCACCAACGCCAGAACCACTAACGACAGCAACATCCCGACCACCAAGGTTTTTTTGGGGTTAACCACGGGGTTGCTGATGCGCATGATATGCACCCAGAGCAAAAACAGGATAAACAGCGGAATGGTTACATGGGCAAACGAGATCAGCGTAAAGAAGCGATCATTGAGTACTTCCTGAGTGATGAAGCTACGCGATAGCGACTCACTGAATATGGGCAGCCAGTCAAACCATTCGACCGTGGTCACGGTGGTATATTGCGCCAGCTTGTCCCATACCATCCAGTAACCGTTGATTCCGGCGGCATATATCGGCCATATCAGCAGCACCCCCGTGACCCAGGCAAACCAGCGTGCGCCGCGATAACGACCCAGAATGAATTCACGCAACAGATGCAATACCATCACCACAATCAGCGCGTCGGAAGCATATCGGTGCAGACTGCGCATGACCCCACCCAGATACCATTGCTCGTGGGTGATATATTCAACCGAAGGATACGAAAGTTCTATGCCGGTTTTATAGAAGGCGTAAATGTAGGCGCCACTGACGAGAACAATCCAGAAAAGATAGAATCCCAGCGCGCCCAGATGATAGAAAGGATTAAGATCATGACCGAAGAATTTATTCACCCCCCCCTCTATCCATAGCAACGCCCTGCGCGCATAGGGCATGGTAGGGTCGGCGGCAGTTATTTCAAGTCGACGCATCTATATCACCCGGATTGCAGTCTAAAAAAGTGTTTAAATCCGCCACTTCAAAGTCTGGCAACATAATACAATGTCGACATACTTGAAAACCACCTAGGGGAATAAACTTGGAAGTTATCTACTACACTCTTGTGGCCGCCGGCCTCTATCTGGCGTCCGACCGATTGCTCAATTACATTGAAACATCTCGTGGTGAGCGTTTCAAATATCGCAGCATTATTTTCTTTGTCATCATTCTGATAATGGCGTTTCTCGCCTTCGGTTTTGTCAATTTCATTGCACTTTCATCGCAGTAAAGGTGCCGTTTGCTTTAGCGCACCCGGCATACAAATTTTCACTATACGTATGATTTACGCACCCGACTGAACCGGTTTGCGCATCGCCTTAAAAACCACCACCAGGAACATGATACCGCCTACCACGGCGATCAGTCCGCCCAGCCCCATCAATCCCATACCTGCGGTTTGTGCAAAACCGTGCAACTCCTGCGCGGCTCCCGCCACCTTGCGTTGCACACCATAACCGCCTGACCACAGCAAACCGACAATATGCAGCAGTTGCCCGACTCCGTACACATAAGGCATCAATGTGGCCCACTTCAATTCCGGCTCACGATAGCCCAGGCGAGGCAGCAAATGCAAAGTCAGCCCCATGAAAGCCAGACTGATTGCGCCACCGGTTCCGTGATAATGCGCCGTGATGATAGTGTTGCTATCCCTGATCATCAGGCTTATCCCCGCGCCTATGGCAAACAGAATGACAGATGAGAGCAAAGCAGCACGCTGAGGGTGAGTTGATGCCGCGCCTTTACCTGCAAGGCTGCCATAAAGAATGGCCAAGCCGATCGGAACGGGCGCGAATGCCCCGCCAACCCTCATCAACTGGGTGAACTGCTCCATATAATCACCTAATATTCCGTTATAATTCAGATAGATAACCGGAACATACAGCACGGGGAGCAGCCCCAAAATGAGCAGGAGTGACGACACCCGTGGACTTAATGAATTTTTCACTCCGCAGGCATCTGCCAGCCACAACCAGCCGGCCAGCATCAGTATCATATAAGTGAACTGGAGCACATGGCCGCCGCCCCAGAACAAAATATCAAAATAAACCGTGCTGTCCAAATCGGTTGGGACAATGCCGTATGACCAGACAAATGCAGCCAGCGCAAACAGCATCGAAATAGCAGCCGCATAAAAGCCGATGCGTAATGAACCTTCACCACCACGCCACAGTGTAGCGGGTGGAACTACGAGTAAGCTGCGCAGCACCAGTATCGCCATACCCGCTGCGAAACTGATCAACCCGGAAAAAAAGAACGTGCTTTGTATCACCGGCACATAGTTGCTCATCAGCGGCATGCCGGTCGCCACAAAGGGAGACAACACGATAATCAAAGCGCCCACGGAGGAAAGCGCCAGCGCCAGCCAGCCTACCCCGATGAATCTGGATGTTGAATTAAGGCTCCACAACACGCCTGCGAACGCCAGAAACCACAACAACACCGATAAATCCACATGCACCACAAGCGCAGTGTGAAAGAAATCGACCCAGGGGAAAATATCCTGCAAATAGGGTGTGCGTGCCAGCACCAGCAGAATGGCGAACACCCCGGCGCCTACCAGCGAGGCAATCCCGAGCCACAACCAGCCGGAAGCAAGTCTGCGCCCAGCCTCGGATGGCATAGTCAGTACATAAGCACGTTTATCTCCACCCTCAGTTTCGTTAGCTGTCTGCTGAAATTCTGAATTCATCATTTATCCTTATTTTGCATTTTTGTTTTTAAAAATAAATCCGCCCGTTGCCGCCTTGAAATCGATCACCATGATATGCCCTGGCGCAAGTGTCACGGTCTCTTCACGAACATAGTTAAAGTCCTCGCCTTCGTGATCTTTAAGGCGTGCCTTGAGTGTATGGATACCTGCTTTCACAGGTATACGCCGATAAATATTGGAATTGCCGCTACTGGAGAATCCGGCAGGTTTTAATATCACATGATATAGCTGTTTACCATCCATTTCGAGTTCAACAACAACATCTGAACGCTTGCGATTAGGACAAATCGTGGTAACTTTTCGCTGGTAAGGGGGGAGTTTAGCCAATTCTTCAGGGGTACGTTCGCGGCATTCACCCATATGCTGACCTGCATGACTAAAACTCAGCTTGATCAACGTTTCATCCGGCGGAAGGTGGGTATATACAGGCGAGGTAGAAAAATAACCAATTACGCCCATAAACAGAGCATAAAAAACTCCCTGTCCCAGATATTGCAAGGGCTTAATCATGCTTCACCTCCTCGCTGGATACGGGCGCTTCCGCAACCGGAGCGATCTGACACGTATACGAAAAGGCATCGGAAAAATACTGATTTTCCGGCAAACCTCTGGCCATGAAGGGGGCACGACTGGCCTCCACCATATCTGGCGAACCGCAGGCATAAACCTGATAGCCTTCTAGCTCCGGATAGTCCTGCAAGATAGCTTCGTGTACCAGACCGGTTCTGCCCTGCCAGCCATCTTCAGGCCGCGCTTCGGACAATACCGGTATAAATTTGAAATTATCATGCTCACTCTGCCATTTTTCCGGTAAATCCGAATACAAATCTGCTGTCACTCTAGCCCCCCAATACAGCACCATAGGGCGGTTCAGTCCGATATTGAAAGCATGTTCTACCATACCCTTGATGGAACCGAAACCACACCCGCCCGACATAAAAATAATCGGCTTCTCATCGCTCTCATGCAGGAAGAAACTGCCTAACGGGCCTTCCACCTGCAACACGTCACCTTCTTTCATCTCATTAAAGACGTAGCTGGTGAATTTCCCACCTTCCACCAGACGGATATGCAATTGCAAGTGATCTGCCTCATGCGGTGCATTGGCAATTGAATAACTCCGCTTGCTGCCATCATCCAGCAATACAGCAATATATTGTCCGGCGATAAAGTTCATCCGTGCTTCACCCTGCGGACGCAATTCAAGCAGCATCACATCCGGTGCGGCCCGCCGCATTTTTTGCACCCTGAAATTCATTATTTTTATCGGGTGACACTCTATGGACAAGTCGGATAACGGCTTTGCACAACAGAACAACGCCTTACCCTCTGCCTTTTCCGCATCGCTAAGCGCACTCTTATGGTAAGTACCGTAATCAACCTTGCCTTTCAATACCTTACCCTTGCAGGCACCGCAAATACCTTCCCGGCAGACATAGGGTAAATTCAATTCCTGATTCAACGCAGCCTCAAGTATGGTCTCACCCTTTCGGGCAATTAGCGTATGCCCGCATGCGGTGATTTCGTATTCGTCCTTGCCACGCCGACTTCCACCCACAAACGGCAACAATAAAAGAAAAGTCGTGATTCCGCCTGCGAACAGCCAAACATTGCCCGGCCCCCAGGCATACATCAGGGGGAAGCTCCAGAGATAAAACCAATCCATCTCCAGAACAGACGGCGAATAGTTCAAGTTCGCAGCTCCCTGGCTTAATGCCGGCTTGACCAGTGACAGCACCACCATGGACGCGATCAACCCTATCGTGAGCACCTTTGGTGTGGCAGTTTTAGCCTCGGAAACGCGCTGAGTGTGCACCCAGATGATGGCAAAAGTGACTAATGGGATACCTATGTGTATCAAGGAAAGCAGCGAAAAGAAACGGTCGTTCACACTACCCTGCTCCAGAAAATTACGAGCCAGAGCCGCACTAAAGATCGGCAATGAATCCATCCACTCTGCGGTCGCTATAGCAACAAACTGCGCCAGTTTATCCCACACCAGCCAGTAACCATTTATGCCGGCCATGTATACCAGCCAAAGCAATACAATGCCGGTGAACCATGAAAACCAGCGGAAATTACGGTAGCGGTCAAAGGCGAAATTACGCAGCATATGCAAAATAGCGGCGAGCACCATCCCATCGGAAGCATAACGGTGCAAGCTGCGCATTATCCCGCCCAGATACCATTGTCCATGAGTGAGACGCTCCACCGAACTATAAGCATCATCCACGCCGGTATCGTAAAAAGCGTAAATATAGAAACCGCTGGCCATGACAATCCAGAACATCAGGTAGGTAATCGCCCCCAGATAATAAAAAGGGTTGAGTGTCGTTCCGAAGGGGACGTTCAGTATGCGTTCCAAACGCAGAAAAACATGCTGGCCCAGCCTGTGAATAAATTTGATCACCTGAAAACTCCAAGAAATGATGCTATAGAACATACCGGTAGGGCAAGGGATGAGTGGACAGACTGCTGACAGATTTTACGCCTGCAAGCGCAATAGTTCTGCGATGTCCTGTAGCAAAGGAATCAGGCATGATGACCATGATTGCGCCTGGTGCTGCCACGGAACTCCTTTACGATCCACCAGGTAATAAACAAAGAAATGAGGATGCCCAGTCCAATTCCGTAAAAGAAACTGTAATCAACCGTATATTTTCCAGTTTGTGAATCGTATACGGTACAAAAGAAACGCACGCTCTTGGCTATGCCATCAAAACCTGACTCAGCCGTCTTGAAATTGTAAATCGGGTCGGTGGTCTTGACGTTGTAGATCATATTTTTTAACGGTTCGAGCAGCGTTCTGTTCTCAAACTCATCCCCGTATATATGCAGATTAACCTTACCATTTGCATCAATAAAGGTAGTCTGGGTCGTGTGATTAAACCCGCCCTCCGGAGCGGGCATGAAAACAAATCCCAAATCTTTGCTCAATTTATTAATGGTCTCAGCATCAGCGCTGACGAATTCCCAATTGGGGACTTTAACATCCAGGCGTTTGGCAAAATTATCCATCGCTTCAGGGGTGTCGTTATCCGTATCAAAACCTATGGTAAGAACCCCAAAGCTGTCAGCTCCCAGGGCCTCTCTGGATTCCTTGAGCGCGGTCAGATTTCGGGTTGTGGTCACGCAGATGAATGGGCAATGCGTATAGATCATGCTGATAATCAAAGGCTTGCCCCGATAATCAGACAATTTGACTTTACGCCCGCTATGATTCAGAAAAGTGTAATCACCCAGCTGATTTCCGATAGCGCCCTGACTGGCTTTCAGTGCTTCTACCGGATCAAAATACTGCTGTTTAGGTTCGGGTTGCACCTGTAATTTTGTGGCAGAGACAGTCGTTTCATATAACTTTATACCCTTGACTTCATTATTCTGCGCCCATGCAGGTAGCACTGCGGAGAACAAAACCGCGAAACTCAATGGTACAAGGTGGTGAAACATGATTTTAACTTCCGTATTAGTGGCTGCTGGCGTCATGAGAGGATCGTTGCCTAGCCACAACCCTCTCACCGCGTTAGCCTGAAACCAGGCATGTAGCCGATTGAACTGGTCAGGCGAAGAAGCTCTCCAGCATCAGTGCAAACAACAGCAGACTGAGTTGCAGCATGGAAGCAAAAAAATTCGCCATGGCCGTTTTCTTGGTTGGATTACGTACCAGTTGCACACTTTTAATCAGAAAGTAACCGCCGCCCGCCACTGCGCCGATGAGGTAAATCCAGCCTAAGCCGTAGTAAATCGGCATCAGTGAGACCAGCACCAGAAGTATGGTGTGCCCTAATATAATACGCGCTGCCTTCTGATCGCCTTTCACCACAGGCAACATGGGTACACCTGCCGTCGCGTACTGATCACGGTAGGCGATTGCGAGACTCCAGAAGTGCGGCGGAGTCCATAAAAATAACACCAAAGCCAGCAGTGTTGGAAGTGGACCGAAGGACGGATCGATTGCCGCCGCGCCGGCAAGTACTGCAAAACTTCCAGCCAACCCGCCAAACACAATATTCAGCCAGGTGCGTCGCTTCAACCACACTGTGTAAACGATAGCGTAGGTAAAAGCGCCCAGAAAAATATTCAGTGCCACCATTGCATTGAGCGCAAAAGTAGCCGTTGCTACAGCCGTCAGCAGTAACAATCCGATGATTGCCAACCACTTGGGGCTATGTTGAAAAAACCCCGTTACGAAAGGGCGATTTTTTGTGCGCAGCATTTTTGCATCCATATCACGCTCGCTGTACTGATTGAAGGCGCCGGCAGCAGCCGAACCCATCAGAACCGTCAACGAAAGAATCAGGATTTTCCAGACTGGAAGCGAATCGCCCGGGGTAATCGCCATACCGCCCAGCGCCGCCAAAGCAATCACCAGACCTATGCGCAGCTTGAAAACATTGACGTATTGTTTGATCATGATTTTAAGTCCTTGTTTTTTCACTCTCCGACATCAGAAGAAATGCAGGTCAAGTTTAGTGCAACCTTGTTCCATACACTTCCAAGCGAAACCGAGTCAGTTCCTTGCATCACCATAGCCCAAGCTGATGATTTTTACTTATCAATATTTACCGCAGCGGGGATGCCAACCGGCATCCCCTATCACCGCGTTTCTTCAGGACATGCCCCAGACAGTGGACAGATACTTGAAGTTGATGAAGTAGTAAAGAATGATCGTTGCAAACAGAATCATTGCCAGCACGAAGGTACCCGGTGCTTCCATACCCCATATACCAATGTGCTTTTTGCCCGTTTTCTCGAACGTAACATCGGCGTCTTCTACTTTAGGCCATGGTGCCGAATCTTCTGCAATACGCTCACCGGTAAAGATGGACGCCAGCACAATAACGATAAACATGACCGCACCAACTGACATGATCACACCGAAAATCTCGCCGATGTCCATCAATCCCTTAGCAATTTCAGGATACTGATATGCCAGCGGCTGGCCTGCAAAGGTAATGTCCGCATGACGACGCTGCACACCCATGGTACCCGCCCCCATTAACGCGATGGAAAATACCCACGCGCCGAGACTAAATACATAGGGTTGCCATTTCGCCATTCCAGCCAGTGCGATCTTGCGCTGGAAAACCACCGGTATCAGCCAGTAGGTAACCGCCATAAACGCCATGGTCGTACCCACTACCAACGTGCCATGAAAGTGCCCAGGCAAGTACATGGTGTTATGGATGATCATGTTGATCTGTTCAACACTCATTACCACACCAGTGATACCCCCGATGAAACCGAAGCCGACTAACGACAGGAACATGCCGGAAAATATCGGATTTCCCCATGGCGCCTTGCGTAGCCAGGTAAACAAGCCGGTATCAAGCCCTTTCTTGCGTTGCGCAACCTCGATTGAGCCCGGTACAGTCAAGCCATGTATCATGCTGGCCAACACCGCCAAGTAAATCATGTAACTGGTGTTGAATATCTTCCAGGCAGAAGTCAAACCCGGATCGGACAGCAGGTGATGTGCAGAACCCAGTTGCAGGAACAGGATATACAGCAGGAACGCGCCCCGGCTTACCTTCTCGGACATAGGCTTGGCACCAAATACCAGCGACGAGATCAGATACCAGATGGAAATGTGGGTAACCACGTTGATCTGCTGCGATGAGTGACCGAATCCCCACCAGACTACACGATACATCATGGGATCAATATGCTCGATCAGACCCACTGACCAGAGGAAAGTCGGGATCAGAATCAGCGCACCGGAAACAATGGTAAATACGGCAATGATCGTCGCCGTCACACCGCCAAAAACCACCAGAGGAAGCGAGCCACTATAAGTTTTCTCTCTTTTGGCAATCACCAGGGTACCCAGAAACACAAAGCAGCCTATCAGCGCGCCCACTGCAAACAGGATCAACCCAAGGTAAAAATGGGGTTCCGCTGTAAGCGGCACATAAGAGGTCATCATTACGCTTGAATTTCCTCCCAGCACAGCAACGGCGACCATAGCAGCTCCGACCAGCATCAGCCAGAACTGTGTCCATGCCCATCGCGGCGTAGCCAGGCGGTTACCCAGTACATGCGCGCCGAGGAAATACAACACGGCCATCTCAAAAAATATGATCCACACAGCCAGATTGACCAGACCATGTGCCGTCAGAGCCATATAGAAAATCTCCGGCGAAAGCAGTTGCACGCTGGGCATACGCGTCAGCGCCACGCCGAGGCCAAACAGACCACCGACCAGCAAAAACACGACTGCCGCAAATGCATTCCATTTAACCAGAGTGTTGGCTGTTCTGTTGATCTTGAGGCCGGATACGGGATCGACACGGTATTCAGACATTGTTGTCGTTGACATTATGTTCACTCCTTCACGTAAATTCTGCCCAACATCGTATGGTGACCCATTGTGTCACCACCACCGCAGTATTCGCCGCATGCTATGCTGAAAATACCGGTTTTATTCGGGGTCAAATTTAAAACCTGCTCGTAACCTGGATAAACCTGAAAGTTGATATTTTCTGGCTGCAGAGAAAATCCGTGACCCACATCAAGAGAGGACATATGCAAGCGATAGGTCTTGCCTTTCTGGAACTCAAGAATGGGACGCCACTGCCACATCATGCCGGCCAGATAAACATCACTGCCTGGCGGAGGCGCTACTACATCTTCACCGGTCGCTTCGTCTTTACGGACAGTGTACTTCGCCTGCATATCGGCCACTTTCTGGGAAAATGCCTCAGGTGTGGTTTTATAGGTCTCATTACTCATGTTCTGATTGCCGATCCAGTGCCAGCCTATCATCCAGCCGAACATGAATACGCACCATGTAAATGAAAGCACGATCCAAACCATTTCGGTGCGCTCTATCGGTTCACGCCACCAGTCTGGATTAGTGGGGGGGGTATAAGAAGTTCCCATAGCTATATCTCCTTTATCTAGATAAACGAATCTTACGGTGCCATCGGTATATTAATTATGTTCCACAGCCCCCACAACGTATAAAACACCGCAGGAACGGCCACCCCCAACACCAGCAAAATCCAGTTATTGTCCAACAATTTCTGCATTGCATGAGGCTCTACATCACCTGAAATTGGTTCTGACATGATTTATTCTCCCCTTAGCTATATTGATTGATGATACAGAAAAAATATTACAACGATAAAACGCTTACCTTTTTTCTTACCCACTGAAACTATGCGACAAAATCTACTTTCCTTCCGATACTTTCCGGAAAATTACCTTGCAAAAATCAATGACTGAGAAGCAAAAAAAGGCCAATCAACAAATAGGCCAGCGCGGCTACGGCTAAAAATACCGTTAAAAGCAAAAATTTGTTGTGCCACATCTGCTGCATGAAGGAAACCTGAGTACTGCCCATATTGGATGATTCCATTTTTACCCTCCCGTTTGTATTATTTTCCGGACTCACACATCACACTGACCTACTTTTGTCCATTAAAGCGAATTCACAGAACCCGGTAATCCACCTTAAACATATAGTATCGATACATGTTTAGAGAATAGTCTCAATAAAAAAAATTGTCAAAGCAAAATTCCTCAAACATTAACCGTCTGTCAGCAGCCACTTGATATAGAGCAGTCCATGCCCCACGTAAAACATATGCGCCTCTAACGTGCATGGCAAGTAGTCACCCCAAGCAATGAAGCTCGCCATGCCCGTTTCCCCCTTTCCAATTGCCCCCTCGCTACGCTCTCCCCCACGCAAGCGAGGGAAAGGGCAAACGAATCGCTACGCGAGTTTCACGTTAACTGTGGTCCTGGATAGCAAACCCCAGCCATCAAAGCACGTATTACGCTTCAGGGTGCAATTCAGCCGATCTTGTTTTTTGCCGCAAGCTTTGAGCGCTGTTGAAACATAAACTGAATCTCCTTGGGTACAGGCAACAAGGAATTTTCAAGTTCCTGGCCATTTCTTACCAGATCGGCCAGAGAGAATTGACGCAAAACGGCAAAAAATGCAGCGGAAGCTTTGTCAAGCACCCCACTTAGCTTACATACGTCAGAAATGATGCAGCGATGACTGTCCGGGCTAAAACACTCCACCAGGTCAAAATTATCTTCAGTCGCATGCAACGCTTCTTCTACATTGATATCTTCCGGCGCCCTTGCCAGGCGCACCCCGCCATTACGACCGCGTATGCTTTCAATCAAACCTGACTTGGTCAATTGATGTGAAATTTTGACCAGATGATTCTTAGAAATGGCAAAACGGTCACTGACCTCCTGTATTGTGACCACCTCGCCCTTGTTCAGCGCCAGGTACATCAATAGACGCATGCCCAGGTCAGAATAGTGTGTCAGCTTCATGTTCGTCTTTTCAACTCAAATTGTAATTAATCGATTCTACCCGATGCGATAAGCTATTTTTTAGTATTTAACCCCGCATACCGGAATACACAAACAGGACAAGAGCGGTATCGGGGTCATTATGCTCGTTATACAAAAGCGATTACATGCGCGTGAAGTTGATGGCGATCTGCCCGGGTTCGCGAGCAACATAATTAATCGCAATTCCCTCGCCGTAACGCTGGGTTAATTGTGCCAGCAACGGTAGTGGATCGTGGTCGTTAACAAAACTCATGGTCTCACCCGGATTCAATGAATCGAGCGCACCGAAAATAGCCGCATGGCGAAAACGTTTAGCCACACCGCGCGCATCGAACGGGTAGCACATATCAAAGGACACGGTATTGGAGCAATTGTGTGACATTTCAATTCCTTGTAAGTAATGATTGATAAAAACAGATGATTTCACGCAGCTTTAACACACGCAAATAATTAACATGCGGCAATAATACATGTTTTATTGTATAGTGCAAGCGTTGCCTGTTAACTCATAAAACTACAGCGATTTTTTTCTTAAAACAAGGAAACTGATATGAACACTATTGCGGAATCCATGAGCACTGACCATAGAGCCTGCGACCTGACATTTGCCCTGGCAGAGCAAGCTGCACTTGACAACAACTGGAACGATGCGGAAACGGCCTTTGATACTTTCCGCCAAAACATACAACGACATTTCCGTATGGAAGAAGAGGTGCTGTTTCCCGCCCTGCTGGATGCGGGTGGCCCTGCCGGTCCGGTGCAGGTGATGCACATGGAGCATGCGCAAATGAACGAGTTGATCGAGTTGATGGCAACCGCTGTAGCCAACAAGAATACTCAGGGATACGGCGGCCTTTCTGAAACACTACTGATTGTGATGCAGCAACATAACCTCAAGGAGGAGCAAATTCTTTATCCCATCGCTGACCGTATTCTGGCAGCCGAACTGGAAACCATGTTCAGCCGCATGCAGGCCATTCAATAGCCCAGCGTATCATGGACTTATTAATGTCAGAACTGGACGTACGCGGACTGCAGCCACCTGAGCCCTTCGAGAACATCATGCGTGCTTTGCCAGCACTGCCCGTGGGTGCAACCCTGCGTGTGCTGATACATCGCGAGCCTTTCCCGCTCTACGCAGAATTGCAGAATATGGGCTACGTCTGGCAAACCAGCGCTTTACCCGACGGGCATTTTGCAATACTGATCAGACGCGCCAAATGAGCACAGCCTCCCTCAGCACCGAACAGGCACCACCGATTTCAGTACCGTTGCGCTTTTTCGCTATAGCTCCGCTATTTCTGATATTGGCTGCACTGATAGCGATGATGGGCGATAGCATAGCCGATGCGCATACGCCCGCGCTGCTGGCCGCCACACACTGTGTCACTCTGGGTTTCATCGGAATGATTATGTTCGGTGCGATGCAACAAATCCTGCCCGTGGTAATCGGCAGTCCCATGCCCTCATCCCGACTGGTAGCCTGGTTTAGTTTGCTGCCACTGATATTCGGCACGCTTTCATTGTCAGGCGGTTTTCTGCTGAGCAATTCTGCCTTGCTGCATCTTGCCTCGGTACTGCTGGGATTGGCCTTCCTTGTATTCATCGTTGCCAGTCTTATCTCTCTGGCGCGTGCCGCTACGCGTAATGCAACCGCAACGGCAATACTGCTGGCTGTTCTGGCTCTCACCGCAGCTGTCGTACTGGGCATAGTGCTGGCACAGGGTTATGCCAGCGGATTGCAGTTGGACTACCGGAAATTGGCCGCCGCTCACATTAGCCTGGCATTGGGTGGATGGGTCATGTTGCTGATAGTCGGTGTGTCCTATCAAGTCGTGCCCATGTTCCAGCTCACACCCAACTACCCGAAATGGCTGTCTGCCGCCCTGGCCCCTGCCCTGTTCGCCGCCCTACTGCTGTATCTGGCATCAAACTTTTTCGAAGTTCTGCCATTGGGTTTTGTTGCCGAGGGCCTGTTCTGGTTATGCGCCAGCTGTTTCGCGCTGGTCACGCTCAACTTGCAATTCCAGCGTCGTCGTCGCGTTACGGATGCCACACTGAATTTTTTCCGGCTGGGAATGATTTCGCTGCTGTGTGCCGCGCTATGCGCGGTGGCAGCCTTGCTCGCGCCTGCCCAAGAGTATTTCAGGACACTTTCTGTTGTAATTTTCATACTGGGCTTCGCACTGTCCGTAATACATGGCATGCTGTACAAAATCATCCCTTTCCTGGTCTGGTTTCATCTGTTTCGTGGCGGGGTAAAAAAAGGGGTTCCCAACATGAAGGAAGTCATTCCGGAACCCTGGATGTGGCGGCACTTGTGGTTGCATATCACCACCCTGCTGGCGGCCTTGATGGCCTTTTTCTGGGATGCTGCGGCCTGGCTACTGATAGTTGGCTTGTCGCTTCAGGGCATGCTGCTGAGTTTCGCAATTTTCATCAGCATCATGGTTTATCGGCGCACCTATCAACGACTAGCGAAAGTTTGACCATGAGTTTCATGCTCCTTAAATCCATACACATCAGCTGTGCTGTCCTCAGCTATACGCTATTTTTCCTGCGCGGCATCTGGAGCCTCAATGAATCAGCCATCATGCATCAACGCTGGGTCAGGATAATCCCGCACATCGTGGACACACTGCTGCTTTCCTCTGCGATTGCGCTGGCCTGGACCCTGGGGCAATACCCGTTCGCAGATGACTGGCTGACCGCAAAAGTTATCGCCCTGTTGCTGTACATCGGCCTGGGTTTCGTTGCACTAAAATACGCCCGAAGCAAACCCATGCGTATTTATGCCTGGCTGGCCGCACAGTTGGTATTCGCCTACATCGTGCTGGTCGCCCTCAACCATAATCCGTTTCCCTGGCTACTTTGATTTTTATTCTGGATTAACAAAATGATTTCTATTATCTCCGGCGCGACCGCACCCAGCTTCGACCACCCGCTGGAAATGCTGCGCGCCTGCCACGGTAAGATACTGCGGCAATGCGACACATTGCAAAAACTGGCAGCACATCTGGAACGCAAGGGTTGCGACCAGCAAGCTCAACAAGCCGCACAGGGCATTCTGCGCTACTTTGATACGGCGGGGCAGTTTCACCATCAGGATGAGGAGCAAAACCTGTTCCCTGCCCTGCGTGCTGCGGCAGGCGCTGATAATTTAACGCTGAATGCATTACTGGAACGCCTGCTCGCAGAGCATGTCTTCATGCTGGCTGCCTGGGAGGCATTGCATCCGGTACTATTGAAACTTGCGCAAGGGAATCAAGCAACGTTGACTGCCGACCTGAGCGAAAATTTCATCAGCAGATATACCGATCACATCGCCATCGAGAACGCCGAACTGCTGCCGTTTGCCGCGCGCCTGCTCGATCTGCAACAGATGGAACTGATAGGTCGTCGCATGGCTGAACGACGCGGTGCAACATTTCCCGCATAAATTCTGGAACAGGACGCACCTTTAGCAGGCTGTCAGGAAAGTTATTCCGCTGAAGCTGCGATGGGCGCTGCCTCAATGGATAGCGTATCAAGATCTGTTTCATCCAGATCCAGAATCCGCAAACAGGCCGCGCCCAGCTTCGTCCATTCCTGCGTCAGGCTCAGGCCGAGTTGTTGTTGCACGATGTATTCCGCAAGCTGTGCTATCGCAATAAGCCTGCGGCTCAGCACAGGCAATGTGGAGTGCATAGGTTCCAGTGCAGCAAGATCGTGGTGATTACGAATGGCGAGACAGATTTCCTCGGGCAACCACCAGTTTTGCGCCAACATGCAACCCACCATCGCGTGGTTCGTCGGCAGCTCAACGCCTTCCACCTCGGTGAAGCTGCGCGTGACATCGCTATTTGCGGCCACCAGTACATTCTCATAACCGGGGAAACGTCCGAGCAGAACCGGGATACCACAGTCACGAAACAGACCGAAAGTATAGGCATCTTCGGCGCGGAGACCGGAGATATTGAGGTGTTGTGCCAGCCAACCGGAAAGCAATGCAATGCGTGCCGACGCATCCCAGAAGCGTTCCAGATTCGCGACGTTCGGGAAAGCCTTGCTGAGCACCAGGCCTGCTACGGCACGACTGGCCGTATTCAAGCCGAGTATCACGAGCGCTTCATTTACCGAACGCACTCGCTGACGCATACCAAAATAAGGAGAATTGGCTGTCTTGATCAAACCGGCCGACAAGCCAACATCGGTTCCGATAATGCTAGCCAGACGATTAAAATCCGGTTCGTCCTGGCGTGCCTCAGCCATGAAGCGTTCCAGAATGATCGGACAAGGGGGAATGCCGACGTCAAGAATGGAACGTTCGATCAGGTTATCAACAGCTGTTTTGGGAGTTGCTCGCACGATGTCATTCATTTCATATTCCTTGCTTGCAGCCATTTCAGCAGTGCTTCTTCAGGCATGGGTCTTGCGTAGAAAAACCCCTGGATGGCATCAACACCGGCCTCCAGCAGAATATCTATCTCTTCCTGTCTTTCGCAGCCTTCGGCCACAACCGTCATGCCCAGCTCATGGCCCAACTGGGTCATTGCCCTGACCACGGCCAGCGCACGGGGATCCTCCGGCAACACGGTGACAAAGGCGCGATCCAGCTTCATTTTTTTGGCGGGTATATCCTTCAGAGTCGCCAGGCAAGAATAACCGGTTCCAAAATCATCGATAGCCAGCACCACGCCGGCGGCGATGGCATTTCTAAGATTGATCTGAACGGTATCGGACACATCCATGAACAGAGATTCGGTCAGTTCCAGCTCGATCAATTCCGGTTTAACGTTTGAGCATATCAGTGCGGCATGCAGCGCCTGAGTAAATTTCGGGGATATCAGCTGTGCGCGTGAAACATTGATGGCAACCTTGGTGTGATAACCCGCCTCCTGTAGCTGGCGCGCCTGCAACGCGCCCTGCAACAAACTCCATTCACCCAGACGGGTCACCAGACCGGTTTTTTCCGCGACAGGGATAAATTTCCCGGGAGGGATATTTACGCCATTGACCGAGCAGCGCATCAGCGCCTCGACGGCTTCTATCTCTCCATTTGCAAGAATGATGGGCTGATAGTGCAGGCATAATCCCCCCGTCTCCAGCGCGACATGCAGCGTGCTTTCGATCGAAAGTTCCTCGCGCGCGAGTGTGATTCCGAGCCGCCCGGGAATAGGCTCGTCGCCTGAACACACAATGCCGTTCCCCCCTCTGGATTTGGCAGCATACATGGCACGGTCTGCGCGTTCCAGCAAGTCCAGCGAACTTTCTTCTCTGTCGTGTATGGCTATCCCTATGCTCGCAGTGGGGCATAAGGTCATATTTCCCATGTGGATCAATTCTTCGACCGTGTCGGCCAATTCACGGGCAAACTGTTCTGCCTGTATCCGATCACATTGAGGGACGAGCAACACGAATTCGTCCCCCCCCATTCTGGAAATTTCGGCGCGTCCAGCCACCCGTCGTAAACGCACGGCGAGATTCTTGATTACTTCGTCACCCCCCGGATGACCAAACGATTCATTAATTTTTTTAAAGCGGTCCAGATCAATCCAGATAACCGCGAACGATTGTCCTTTGCAGTTGGAAGTCGCGGTTAATCTTTCGGCTGTCTGCAAGCAGCCAAATCGATCCAGCAATCCAGTCAGGGGGTCTATGCTGTCCATATCGCAATGCCGTGTACGAAAAACAAAACAATTAAAAGGAAGTTCGTCTTTTTACCGCATAACTGCAGCGGCTAAATTGCTTAAACAGTTCGGATTCACGCCACCGTCATTTCAAATATTGCGTTCTGAACCGCAGCTTGAATTGGCCGGACATTGCTCGGGGTGGGTGGGGGTTTCCTCAAACCGTAGGCTAATTTAACCAAAACAGAATAAATGCTCAAGCCCGCTCATCAAGGTGCAAGCAATCAGACTGAACGGCGCAATTATCCCGACGAGCGGTTTATAAACAAGCATGAACGGTTGCTTTGTTTTTCATGCAGCGAATCTAGCCTGATAACACTCAGTGTTGCTGCTGCGCATCGTTCACCCAGCATTCGAAACCCTCAAGATTTAGCGGTTTTGAGAACAGGTAGCCCTGATACCCGGGACATCCGAATGATTTCAGCAGGCTCAGTTGCGCTTCGGTTTCCACCCCTTCCGCGATCACATCCAGCCCGAGGTTCTGGGCCATACCCACCATCGTCCGGACAATCACCGCATCACCGGATTCAGTGGTGACATTACGCACAAACGCGCGGTCGATTTTCAACTGCTGGATAGGGAGCTGACGGAGATAGGAAAGCGATGAATAGCCGGTACCGAAATCATCCAGCGAAAAGTTGATTCCGGCAGATTTGAGCCGGTTCATCTTGCCGATAGCCTCATTGATGTTGTGTACCAGCGACGTCTCCGTCAATTCAAGCTTGAGCTGGTACGGATCACAGCCCCTGGCCTTGATAATCGCAAGTACATCTTCCACGAAACTGGCGCGCATGAAAGCTGAGGCGGAAATATTGACGGCAAGTCGTATCCCGGAAAATTGACTTTGGGTACTCCACTTGCTGAGTTGCTGGCAGGCCTCCCCCAACACCCAATAATCAATCAAGGCTATCAATCCGCATTCTTCGGCAAAGGGAATGAAATCATTTGGCTGTACCAAACCCCGCAGCGGATGTTGCCAGCGCAACAGTACTTCGGCGCCGGCACAATGGCCGACTGCATCCATCTGGGGCTGAAAATACAGTTGAAATTGTGTCTCCTGCAAGGCATAGCGCAAGTCTGTTTTTAACCGGGTACGCGCCTCCAGTGCCTGTTGCATGGACGCGTCAAAGAAACGCAAAGTGGCCCGGCCGCTATTTTTTGCCTGATACAGGGCAAGATCGGTATGTTTGAGCAACTCTTCAGTCGTTTGTTGCTCGCCGTGAAACAGGGCAATCCCTATGCTGGCAGTACAAAGATATTCCTTGCCGTCAATCAGATAAGGCTGGTTAAGCGTGAATAGCACTTTTTCGGCTACAGACTCTGCACGCGGGACGAGATCGATATCGCTATCGACCAGATTCGCCAGCATGACAACAAACTCATCCCCGCCCGTCCTGGCTACCGTGTCACCCGTTCTCACGCAGGTCACGAGTCGATTGCCGACATTGACCAGCAATTTATCGCCGGCATCATGCCCCTGGGTTTCATTAAGCTCCTTGAAATTATCCATATCAATGAACAACAAGGCGCCGTAGCTGTCATTGCGCTGACTCGCAGCCATGGCCTGACGCAGACGATCCATCATCAAACGGCGGTTAGGCAGTTGTGTCAGCGGGTCGTAATAGGCAAGACGATTGATTTCCGCCTCTGTTTTCCTGAGCGCGGAAATATCACTGAATACCCCGACGTAGTGAGTCGTCTTGCCGAGATCATCCTTCACTGCCGTAATAGTCAGGTGCTTGGGGTACAACTCACCATTTTTCCGGCGATCCCACATCTCGCCACTCCATCCCCCCGTGCTGAGCAATGACGCCCACATGGCTTCATAGAAGCGCTTGTCGTGTTTTCCTGAGCGGAGCAAGGCGGGGGTTTTACCTATCACCTCATCAGCCCCGTAGCCGGTGATTGCAGAGAAAGCCCGGTTGACTCGCAGGATATTGGCGTTCGCATCGGTGACCATAATGGCTTCATGTGTTTCGAACGCCGTGGCAGCAATCCAGAGCTGTTGTTCTTTCTGGATGCGTTCGGTGACATCCAGGTTGGTCGAACGCACACCCAGTATCGTCCCATTCCTGTCGCGCACATCGCCACACAAATGCTCAAGCCAGCGAATTTCCCCAGTATGGGTGCGAATGCGCACAATCAGTTTTTCGGGTTTGCCATGCTCGTGCATCTGATGCACATGTGTATCCCAGACCGGGCGATCATCCTCGTGTATCAAACGGCTCATAAGATTGGGCTGAGCATAGAAATCCTGCTGACGGTAGCCGGTAGTCTGGAAGCATGAGGGGGAAACATAGTCGTAAGCCCCGTCAACTCGCCGCAGGTAGATGAATTCCTGTGCGAGGTCGGCAACGGCACTAAAAATTTCCTGTTTGAGCTGCATCTCCCGCCGCAAGGCCACCAGGGTGGAAAGCATCAGGCCAATAGTCAAACCTAACAATAACGGGATGATTAAGTGGCGTGGTGTTAAATGTGGAAATAGCAGCGCCATTTGCACCAGCGCAAATGACATTACCAGGGCAATCCCCAAGGCGGTAAAACGCAGATAAATGCTTCGATGTTTAGATATAAATGGCAATACCTTCATGCATTAACCCCGTGATTTATTTCTGTCGAAGCCGCAACGCTTCATACCGGCAAACAATGTCAACAAGGTCGCCACTTTACATCATTAACCCAAATAATCCATTAGCTTTGTCATTCTCGCGAAAGCGGGAATCCAGCAAGAAAAAGTGCCAGCGAAGCTGACAAAACGAGCCTGTAACCCATTGCGGCGAGTTTCGAGGAACGGTCAAACATGATATTGACCCGCTTTGCGGGGGATTTTTCTATCATCTGGATTCCCGCTTTCGCGGGATAACCAGCGACTTGCCAGCTTGCTGGCTTAGTCGAATGGCTATCAATGATGGCTTGGGCTTTAGCCCTTAGCCAGAATTAATGGAGTGGTT
>JAUSAO010000017.1 GCA_030652475.1 Gallionella sp.
AACCCACGAAAAAACACGAACAAATTCAAATGCATATCCTGATTTGTTGCATCACCCGTTGGGTGCGTTGCTCAATTTATGTAGTCGATTGTTTTCTTTCGTGAATTTCGTGCCTTTCGTGGATGAAATGAGGTTTTAAGGCTGAACCACGTTTTAATCAACCGCCAGCGGATAGCGAAATCCGCATCGTCTGGCGGCAGTGTCCAGATGCAATGCAAGTGATCCGGCAAAACCACTATCGCATCCAGCGCAAACGGACGGGAGGCTCGTACAGAACGGAATGCGGACCGCAATACATCCACCGCCTCCGTCGAGGCAAATATCGGCCTCCGCTTCTCCGTCACCAACGTGAAGAAGAACGAACCGCCCTCAACGAACGCACGCCGGTATCTCATTGCACGCCCTGCCTCGTATACCGCCAATATCCCTGTAGGTCGGGTTAGGCCGCAGGCCGTAACCCGACAGAGCAAGAGGAAAAAATCGGGTTACGCTGCGTTCTTGTACCCTTTAGGGCAAACCCGACCTACGGAACTCTTTACATCATGTCGGGTTACGCTACGCTAACCCGACCTACATGTGACTTAATTTCAGATTCAATAAGAGGCTCAATTCCTCAACGGCTTCCCGTTTTTCAGCATATGTTCGATGCGCGCCTGCGTCTTCTCCGTCGCGAGCAGTTCCATGAAATTTTTGCGTTCCAGATCGAGCAGCCATTGTTCGTCCACCAGCGAACCCGCCTCCACGTCGCCACCGCAGATCGTTTCGGCGACGCGGCAACCGATGTTGTAATCGTGTTCTGAGATGAAACCGCCTTCCTTCATATTGATCATCGCGGCTTTCAGGGTGGCGATGCCGGTGCGTCCGGCCACGGCGATCTGGTGCTGGTGCAGCGGCGGGCGGTAGGCGGTGGCGTTGAGCGCTTTGGCTTCTTCCTTCGCGACATGCAGCAATTCGAAGCGGTTCAACACGATGCGATCCGACGGGCGCAGATAGCCCATCTCGCGCGCCATCTCGGCGCTCTTGGCCACTTCGCCCATGGCGATGTTCTGGAAGTAGCGGCGCACGAAGGGGAATACGTCCACGCGGTTGTCATTGGCGAAACGCTGCGCTTCGTTCGCTGCGCGCTGCGCCATTTCCTTGCAACCTCCACCTGCGGGCAACACGCCGACGCCGACTTCGACCAGACCGATATAGCTTTCCAGCGTGGCGACGATGCGCGTGCAGTGGATGGAAAATTCGCAGCCGCCGCCGAGCGCCAGCCCGTCCACCGCAGCGATGGTGGGCACCAGCGCATATTTGAGACGTTGCGAGACCTGCTGAAACTTGGCGACCACCGCTTCGACATGCGGCACGTTGCCGGTCGCGGCTTTCAAGACTTCACTCAGTCCGCCGCCGCCCGCGACGGTGTATTTAACGCGGTTGGCCGCCTGTTTGAACTTGCCGAACAGACCTGCATCCGGTTCCTGCACACCCTGCATCAGTTGCAGCAAATTCGCGCCGTAAGAGAACGGCGGCTCGGTCTGCCACAGTATCAATGCCGTGAAATTCGCCTCGGCCTCGTCCAGCGCACGCAGTATGCCGTCGAGCACTTCGTTGCTGACGGTGTGCATCTTGGTCTTGAAGCTGAGGATGGCGATGTTGTCGCCCATGTGCCACATGCGCACGTCCTCAGTCTCAAACACGGTCTCGCCGTAATGCCGCTCTTCGCCGACGAGTGCATCGGGGAACAACTGGCGTTTGTAAACGGGGAGTGTGGAGCGGAGTTGATAGCCCCTCACCCCCTGCCCCTCTCCCGCAAGCGGGAGAGGGGGGAGCGCAGCGTAGGGAGAGGATGAGTAAGAGCCTTGAGGGGTATGGACACCGGTGCGCAACGGGTCGGTGGCCCACTCGGGCAGCGGCGTTTCCGCCATCGTCTTGCCTGCCGAAATATCGGCAGCAATCCAGCTCGCCACCCGCTGCCAGCCCGCCGCCTGCCAGATTTCGAACGGGCCGCTGTCCCAGCCGAAACCCCAGCGCACCGCAAAATCGAAATCACGCGCGTTGTCGGCTATCTCGCCCAGCTGCAGCGCGCAGTAATGAAATACGTCGCGAAATACCGCCCAGAGAAATTGCGCCTGCGGGTGCGGATGATCGTGCAACCCGGACAGCTTCTTCGCCCAGTCGCGTTCGCACAATATGTCTTTTACGCCGTCATCTATCTTCGTATCAGACAAGCGGTATTCATTGGTGTGCAAATCAAGCACATGTATCTCTTTGCCGATCTTCTGGTAAATACCGCGCCTGGTCTTCTGCCCCAGCGAGCCTTGATCCACCAGATAGCCGAACCAGCCCGGCAACTCGAAATGCTTGTGCCAGGGGTCGTCGGTGAGGTTTTCGCGCAGGGTGTTGACCACATGGGCGAACACATCGAGGCCGACGATATCCAGCGTGCGGAAAGTCGCGCTCTTGGGGCGCCCCAGATAGCGCCCGGTCAACGCATCGACGGTATCGAAGCCGAGATTGAAGGCTTGAGCGTGATGTTTGGTGGCGAGCATGGAAAATACGCCGATGCGGTTGGCGATGAAGTTGGGCGTGTCTTTGGCGCGCACCACACCCTTGCCCAGCGTGGAAACCAGAAAGGTCTCCAGTTGGTCGAGCAAGCTCGCTTCGGTCTCACGGCAGGCAATCAGTTCGACCAGATGCATGTAGCGCGGCGGATTGAAGAAATGCACCCCGCAGAAACGATGACGCAACTGTTCAGGAAATGCCTGCGCCAACTGCTTGATGGAAAGCCCGGAGGTGTTACTGGCGAAGATGGCATGTTCACCGATAAAAGGCGCGACACGGCGGTACAGATCGGCTTTGTAGTCCATGCGCTCGGCAATCGCCTCGATCACCAGGTCGCACTCGCGCAACAATTCCAGATGCTGCTCATAGTTGGCAGGCTGGATATAAGCGAGCTTCGCCGGGCTGGCGAGGGGCGCGGGATCAAGCTTCTTCAGGTTTTCAAGCGCCTTATTCACGTTGCCGTTAAGTTCACCCTCTGGGGCAGCAAGCTCGAACAACAGCGTTTCGACACCCGCGTTGACGAGGTGCGCGGCGATCTGCGCGCCCATCACGCCCGCACCCAGCACGGCCACTTTACGAATATTCATAGCGATGCTCCAATACAGATTGGTAATGCTAAAACGGGAAGGCGTACCCTCCCGTCAGTCATACCGGCTTAGAAACCGTGCGCGTATTGCACGGTAAGAATGTCCACGCTATTGGAGTACGTACCAACCAGATTACCCGCCCCTGTAGCCGCCAGGTTTTGATTGATGGTTGCACTATTCACAAACAAGTGTGCATAGCCGAAATCAAGTGCGCTTTGCTTACTCGTCTTGTATTGCCCACCCACCGACAACCAGGTGCGATTGCCGTCAGGGATGCGCGCCGTACGGAACGCATCAGAGACTGGTGACTGGTCAACAGCCAAACCCATGCGAGCTGTCCACGTTTCGTTGTAGTGGTAGCTAGCTCCTGTGGAAACGCGCCAGGTGTCTTTCCAGTTTTCTGGCGTTAAACTCAGCGATGTCCCATTCGTGCGTAACACGTTGAGCTGCTGAAGCACACTCCAACCTGTCCATGTCGCATCCGCCATCAGATCCCATTTATCGTTAAGCTGGTGAAATCCGCTGACTGAAAACGTGTCAGGCATTGTGACTGCCAGTGTGACAGCCTGATTGGGAAGCGCAGCGGCCAGAGCGGCTGGTACATTAGTAAAACTGACGTTACCGCTCAGGTTGTATTTGATGCGCGAGCGATAAGCTACGCCAATACGGGCTTGCGGAGTGAGGTTAAACAAGGCGCCGAAATTATAACCCCACGCGCTGTCGCTGCCGGTCAGCGCGCTAATCCCTTCCTTGCCCGCACCACCGATGGCACCAAGCAATGGAACTCCCCCCGCAGCAAACGCCGCAGCACTGTAATTCACCGCATTGCTCAGTTCACCCGTGATGTGCTGATAATTCAGGCCGGCACCAATACTGACAGCATCGCTGAATTGATAAGACACAGAAGGATTCAGATTGATGGTTTGCAGCTTGGACTTGATCGCCTGAAAACGCCCCATCCAGTTTGCGTCATATTGAGTCTGCAAACCAAACGGTGCATTGATACCCAAACCAACGTGCATTTGCGGATTTGCTTCCATCGCAAAATAGGCGTTAGGCACCAGCGCCCAACTCCCCGCATCGCCGCCCATTGCAGACCCGGCCGTTTGCAATGGGACCGTTGATGTTCCGGAAAATTTCGCAGATGGCTTTATCGCGTGTGCCGCCACCACAAGCTGCTTGCCGGAAAGGCGCGACATGCCCGCCGGATTGTAGAAGATCGTCGAGGCATCCTCCGCACTCGCAGCCCCCCCGGCAAACGCGTTACCCAGACCGCTGCCGCTTTGTTCTATCAGCGCGAAGCCTGACGCGGTCGCACTTCCGGCCATCATCAACAACGCTCCTGCTACAGACCCGCTGACTACCGTTTGCTTGAACATCATGATTGCCTCTCCCTGTTATTTTTAGAAAAACACCCGACTGCAAAAAATGTCACCCTCGCAAACTGCCTGCCTATTCTTCCGGCGGAACAACGCGCGGCGCGCGATCATCATCCACCGCCACATAAGTTAATTTTGCTTCGGTCACTCTCACACAAACCGGCTTGGCCGGATCGCGCTGCGCGTACACCTCGACATCAACCGTAATGGAAGTGCGGCCTACTTTTTCGATGCGCGCGTAGAAACTGACGACATCCCCCATGAACAAGGGTTGCTTGAACAGGAAAGAGTTAACGGCTACCGTCGCCACCCGTCCGCGCGCGCGATGAACCGCGGGAATACTGCCCGCGATATCCACCTGCGCCATGATCCAGCCACCGAATACATCGCCGGTATAGCTGCAATCGGAAGGCATCGCCACCACGCGCAAGGTCGGCTGGCGCGACGGCAGAGCCGTGACTTGTTGATCGCGCAGCATCTTAACGCCGCCCATAAAGCTGTTTGATTTGCCCTGAAAAACGCTGTGACACTTCATCGCGTTTGAGCTTCAACGTGGGTGTCAGCAAGCCATTTTCTATGCTCCAGGGCTCGCGCAGAATCAGCACACGATTGACTTTCGCATAGCCGGGAAAAGCACGCAGATTGATAGCAATACGCCGCAGCACCTTGGCTTCTACACGGCTGTCCGTCAACGCCTCCGGCATATCGGCGCGGATACCCACCTCGTGGGCAAAATGCAGCCACACCTCAGGATTCAGCACCGCCAGCACGATCAGATAGGGGTGCGCCTCACCGAAAATCATCACCTGATCGAACAGGGGATCATGCAGTATCGCCAGCTCCATGTCGGTGGGCGGGATCTTTTCGCCATTCGACATGACGATGATCTCCTTGAGGCGCCCGGTGATATAGATATGTCCGCTGTCACTGATATGAGCAATATCGCCAGTGTTAAGCCATCCGTCAGCGCCTATGGCTTCCCTGCTCGCCTCAGCGTTGTTCCAGTAACCCAGCATTACATTCGGGCCTTTCACCTGTAGCTCGCCCTGTGCGCCCAGACGCACTTGCACATCGCGTATCGGCTGTCCGACGCTCTCCGGGTAGTTGTTTTCCAGATGATTGCCGGTGATCACCGGGCTGGTTTCTGTCAGTCCATAGCCCTGCACGATGGGCAGTCCGAGGCCGACGAACACATGCGATATCTCCGATGACAGTGCCGCTCCGCCACTGATGGCGACACGCAGACGGCCACCCAGCTTATCGAGTATTTTTTGCGCCACCAGCTTTTGCAACAAGGGCCAGAGCAAAAACGAGGGCTGCCATTTCCCCCGCCCCTGCTCATATTCAAACCGCGCCCAGCCTGTTTCCACCGCCAGATTGAACAGTTTCCGGCTCAGCGAGGAACCCTCTTCCAGCTTGCCGCGTATCGCAGCATAAACACGTTCATAGATGCGTGGCACGGAAATCAACAGTGTCGGACGTATGGTCTGCAAGTCTTCCGACAACTGCGAGATGGAACGCGCGAAAGCGACCGTAGCGCCGGTCATTACGGTCAGGTAATACCCCAGCGTGCGCTCGAAGGTATGCGACAGCGGCAAAAAGGACAGAAACAGGTCATCGCCGTGCACGGCGAAGGTATCCAGACAGGCATGCGCATTGCTGAGCATATTGGCATGGCTGAGCATTACGCCTTTGGGCTTGCCGGTGGTGCCCGAGGTATAAATGATGCTGGCCAACTCGTTCATCTGACAGGGCAGCGCGGGCAACAAGGACGCTTCAGGCGGCAAAAACTCCGTCATCGCCATCAAACGGGGTTCATACGCCTGCACGGATGAAAGCGTCGCAGAGGTATCGCTCAGACTTTCTACGCTGACGAAACACACCACACCGGCCAGTTGATCGCGCACCGTGCGCAAGGTTTGCCATTGTTCGTCCGTCTCGAACAACAGCACCTTCACATCGGCGTCATTCACGATGTAAGCGACATTATCGGGTCTGTCCACGGTATACAGCGGCACGGTTACCAGACCCAGCGACATCGCCGCCTGATCGAACATGATCCAGGCCGGACAATTGCGCAGCATGATGGCAACGCGGTCGCCGCGCTGCAGGCCCAGTCCTGACAGCGCCGCCTGCCAGCGCGCCACTTCAGCCTCCATTTCACGCCAGCTAAGGTCGCGCCAGGCATTTTGCCTGAAATACCGATAGGCGATCTTGTCCGGCGAACGACGAACGCGCTCCAGGAACAAACCATGCAGCGTACCCGCCTGCTCGGGGGAAATCACATCCTTCGCCAAAGCAACCATTGCCTATCCTCTCTCAACGGGCATGGCGAGCAGCCACCCCTGATAATAAACTCACCATGCCCGTTCCCCTCACCCCCGTTCCCCCTCTCCCAAAGGGCGAGGAGTACGGTTCGTCGCTACGCGAATTTCACGTTAATCCAGAAACAAATCGCCAAACAAAGCCGTACCGGGCGACACCGCGTACTGCTCGAAATCGCTCACGCCCGCCTCGCGCAGCACCTCTTCATCAATATAAAAGTTACCGCTGCCACTGTCGGCAGTCAAAATCCGATAAGCCGCGTCCGCCACGATGGCAGGCTTGCGCGAGGCGCGCAGCATCTCGACTGGAAAATTATATTCAATCGCCGCCGTCGCAATCGTCGTGCGCGGCCACAGGCAGTTCACCGCAATTCCGGCATATTCCTGCGCCAGGCCCAAAGCGCACATACTCATGCCGTATTTGGACAGTGTGTATGCCAGGTGCGGCGCAAACCATCTGGCATTCATGTCGAGCGGTGGGGATAACATGAGGATGCGCGGATTGACGGCCTTCAGCAAATGCGGGATACAGGCTTGCGACATCAAAAATGTGGCGCGTGCGTTCACCTCCCACATCAAATCCAGTTTTTTGGTCGAGGTTGCCAGTGTAGGCGTCAGACTGATCGCGCTGGCATTATTGACCAGCGCATCGATGCCACCAAAATAATCCACCGTCTGAACCACAGCGGCGGCTATCGCCTGTTCATCGCGCACGTCAAGTTCTATCGCCAACGCCCGCCCGCCCGCCTGCACCACCTCATCGGCTACCGTATGTATCGTGCCGGGCAGTTTTGCATGCGGCTTCACTGTCTTGCCGGTGATCACCAGCTGCGCGCCCTCCCGTGCACAGCGCAAGGCAATTTCCCGCCCTATGCCACGCGTGGAACCGGTGATAAACACCACCTTGTCGCGTAAACCGCTCATCTTAACGTGAAACTCGCGTAGCGACGAACCGTACCCCTCGCCCTTTGGGAGAGGGGGAACGGGGGTGAGGGAACGGGCATGGCGGGTTTCATTTCAGGGATGGTCATTTTTCCATGCCCGTTTGATGGGCCTGCAATTCTTCCGCCGCGAAGTCATCCACCATAATGACCTTGCGGCGCAGCGCATAGTCGCGTTCCAGCTGTAAAGCCTGTTCCGCTGTGATGATGCCTATATCGCGCGCTTCGGCGATGCGCAGCAATTCTTCCAGCGCGTTCAGTCTGCCCTCCTTGCGCGCCACGCGCAGTCTATTCTGCAATGGCTCACACAGCAGCGTGCTGGCCAGTGCCGCCTCCAGTGCACCCAGCGCATCCATCTCGTCGTAAACAGGCGCATCGCGTAGCGATTCGTTTGCCCCCTCGCCCGTCACGCCAGTGCGAGCAGCTTCGCTGCCGTACTCGGCGGGGATACCCCTTGCGGGTACTTGGGAGAGGGTTGGGGAGCGGGAGTCGGCATGGCGGGTTTGGCCATGCACGACAGGCAGATAGATGCCGGCCGTCAGCCGGTCGCGTGCTGATCCGGGTTGCATCAGCAGTGTAGCCACCTCATGGCCGAGCTGGTCAGAGGGCGGCAATAAATTTCTCCCCGTCGGAAAAATCAAGCCGTTCAACGCGCCGCGAACCAGGGGATTCGGAAAATTCTGTATCATGCCGGCGAAGGCTTGCTGGATGTTGTACAGCGCGTCCTGCATCGCCCAATGCACCAGCGGCAAATCCTCGCTGGGACGTCCGTCGTCCGCAAAGCGTTTCATCGTCGCCGAACCCAAATAAAGCAGACTCAGCACATCGCCCAGACGCCCCGAAATTTTCTCGCGACGTTTCAGTGAGCCGCCCAATACCGCCATCGCCACATCTGCGCTCAAGGCGAACGCCGTGGAGAAACGCGTCAACTGCTGGTAATAACGACGACACACCACCCCTTTGGGAACAGGAATGCCGCGCCCGCCAGACAGTCCGAAGACAAAGCTGCGCGCCGCATTGCTCATGACAAAGCCGATATGTCCAAACAAGGCATCGTCAAACTGGTGCAGAGCCGTCTCGTGATCGTGCTCACCTGCGGCCGCGATTTCCTTCAGCACATAAGGATGAGAACGAATGGCGCCCTGACCGAATATCATCAGCGTGCGCGTCAGGATATTCGCACCTTCCACGGTGATAGCAATGGGAGTTTGCTGATACACACGTCCCAGGTAATTGTCCGGACCGAGGCTGATGCCCTTGCCGCCATGCACATCCATCGCATCGTTGATGACGATGCGCCCGCGCTCAGTAGCGTGATATTTGATGATGGCAGAGATCACCGAGGGTTTTTCGCCCATGTCCACCGCCAGTGCGGTTAATTTACACGCCGCATCCACCATGTAGGTGTGCGCGCCTATGCGCGCCAGCGGCTCTTCCACTCCTTCGAACAGGCCGATAGGCATGTTGAATTGCTTGCGAACACGGCAATAGGCTCCGCTGCTGCGTGCCGCCAGCTTCATGCCGCCCGCACTGCTGGCCGGCAACGAAATCGAGCGCCCCGCCGCCAGACATTCCATCAACATCCGCCACCCCTGTCCGACATGCTCCACGCCACCGATGAGGTAATCCAGCGGAATGAATACATCCCGTCCTTGGGTCGGGCCATTCAGAAAACCGGAATTCAACGGAAAATGACGTCTGCCGATTTGCACCCCCGGCGTATCTGCCGGGATCAGTGCGAGGGTAATGCCGCGATTCACGGCACCTCCGAGCAGATGTTCCGGATCGTACAATTTGAATGCCAAGCCGAGCAGCGTGGCATTGGGGGCCAGTGTGATGTAGCGTTTTTCCCAGTTCAGACGTATGCCCAACACGTCCTCTTTCCCGGCAAATTCGCCCTTGCATACCACACCGTAATCGGGAATCGCCCCTGCATCTGAACCGGCGAACGGCCCGGTCAGCGCGAAGCACGGCACTTCCTGCCCCCGTGCAAGACGATGCAGATACTTTTCCTTCTGCTGTTCGCTGCCGTAGTGCAACAGCAATTCGGCGGGCCCCAATGAATTGGGCACCATCACCGTCACCGCCGCCGTACCGCTACGCGAGGCAATCTTGACTATCACAGCAGAATGCGCCTGCGCAGAAAACGCCAGGCCGCCGTACTTCCTGGGAATAATCATGCCGAAGAAGCCCTTATCCTTGAGAAACTGCCAGACTTCCGGCGGCAAATCGGCGCGCTTATGCGTAATATCCCAGTCATCCAGCATTGCGCAAAGCTGCTCGACCTCGTTATCGAGAAACGCCTGTTCCGCTCCACTTAGTGCGCATTTCGGATAGGCCAGCAACTTATCCCAGTCGGGATGCCCGCTGAACAGATCACCATCCCACCACACCGTACCCGCGTTGATCGCCTCCTGCTCGGTGGCGGAAATGGGCGGCATGACTTTGCGGAACAGTTTGAGGGCAGCCGCACTGACGAGGGTGCGACGCAGAAAGGGAACACCAAACACGACGATGACGGCAAACAACAGAAAATAAACCACTTGCAGGACGGTCTCTGAAAGACGCGCCTGTATCGCCAGCACAGGCACAATAACCATAATCGCCAACACCCAACTGGTCACTGTCGCGCGAAAAAACGCGAGCAAGGTAAATACGACCAGTGCGGCCAGCATGGTTAACAACATCATCAGCTCTCTCCTCAATTATCCATTGCGACAGTGCCTTACTCTAACGCGAGACAGCAAACAGCACAACGACACTTCGCGCTCATCCCCGCTTGTCACTGTCGCAAGGGCGGAATATCCATGTATCAGCGCATCCGTTCCACCGCCTGCTCCACCCGTTCCACCGCGATAATTTCCATCCCGTCTATCGGGTGTTTAGGTGCGTTGGCCTTGGGGATGATAGCCGATGTAAATCCCAGTTTGGCCGCCTCGCGCAAGCGTTCCTGGCCGCGTTGCACCGGACGCACCTCACCCGCCAGACCCACCTCACCGAACACCACCAGTTTTTCCGGCAGGGGTTTATTGCGCAGACTGGACACCATCGCCAGTATCACCGCCAGGTCGGCACCCGGCTCGGTGATTTTCACCCCGCCCACCGCATTGATGAACACATCCTGATCAAAACAGGCGATGCCCGCATGGCGGTGCAGCACGGCGAGCAGCATCGCCAGCCGGTTCTGTTCCAGACCGAGTGAAAGACGCTTCACATTAGGCGAGTGCGCCTCATCGAGCAGAGCCTGAATTTCCACCAACAGCGGACGTGTGCCTTCCTGCGTCACCATCACGCAGGAACCGGCAACCGGCGACCCGTGCTGCGACAGAAACATCGCGGACGGATTGCTGACTTCACGCAAGCCACGCTCGGTCATCGCGAATACGCCCAGTTCATTCACCGCGCCGAAGCGGTTCTTGAATGCACGTATCAAACGAAAGCTGGAATGCGTATCGCCCTCGAAATACAGCACCGTATCGACGATATGTTCCAGCACGCGCGGGCCTGCCAGTGCACCTTCCTTGGTGACATGGCCGACCAGTATGATGGTGATGTTCTGGCTCTTGGCGATGCGCGTCAGTTGCGCGGCGCATTCGCGCACCTGCGCCACCGAACCGGGCGCCGAGGTGAGCTGTTCGGAATACACGGTCTGGATGGAATCGATCACCACCACGTCAGGTTTATCGCTGGCGATGGTCGCCTGTATCTTCTCCAGCTGAATTTCCGGCAACAGCCTCAGGCTGCGCGCATCCAGCGCCAGTCGTTTGGCGCGCAGCGCGATCTGCTGCGCGGATTCTTCGCCGCTCACGTAAAGGGTATTTTGATGCGCAGACAGGTGCGCCAGCACTTGCAGCAGCAACGTGGACTTGCCGATCCCCGGGTCGCCGCCAATCAGCACCACCGCACCCGACACCAGACCGCCACCCAGTACCCTGTCAAATTCGTTGATGCCCGTCGGGATGCGCGGCATTTCCTCTGCGGCCACGTCGGAGAGCAGCTGAACGCGGCCCGATGCCGCCAGCGCGCTGAAACGGTTGACACCCTTGACCACAGGATCAGCGACCGATTCAATCAGCGTGTTCCACTCCATGCAATGCGGACACTGCCCCTGCCATTTCGCCGTCTGCCCGCCGCACTCGGTACAGGAATATATCGTTTTTGCCTTAGCCATGCCACCTCCAGAATATCGGCACAATAGCGCACAATCGCTACGCAAGCCAATCGGCGGAATCCAAATAGCAGCAAAAGCAAGCAGCCGCCTGCGGGCGGCTGTTTTCTCTTATTGCCCATGACAAAACAGCGTCATTTCCTCACTCGCCAGCCAATGCAAAAGGCACTTGCAATCGTAATGTTGAAATAAAAACTTCCCTCCGGCCCGGAATTATAGCCCTGCCGAAGTCAGGCAATCGGCGATATACTGCCCCGCCTTGTCAAATTTGCCTTGGCATCATAAGACCATACACAAAGGGGAGCAGCATGGATGGACAAAACATTGCAATCATCGGCCTGGGTAGAATTGGCTCAGCTTTTTTGGGCGAGATGCTCGACAAGGCCGGGCGCGGCATCAATCTTGTCTGCGTATCTGAGGTTTTTGACGGTCCGGGAAAAGCCCAGGCCAAGCTGGCGGGTATCAAAATCGTCCACCTTGATGAGATCGTTGCAATGGGTCAGCAGATCGATATTATCTTCGACCTGACCGGCAATCAGGAAGTCCGCAAGGAACTAAGGAACAAGCTAGTCACCTCGGATAATCATCATACGATCATCGCCTCCGAAACGATTGCCCGTTTGATCTGGTCACTCATCGCAGAGCAGGCGCTGCCAACCATAGAAGGACGCAAGACAGGGTATTGACGCTGTGCGCGCACCCGGATCACCGGACGTGCGCGCCGCAATTACTCCGGTCAATGTCGGCGATCACAATGTCGTTTATTAGCTAAGCGCCTACTTATTCAGCCGGGGCGTGCCTGTTTGCGATACCATCACGGTTGATTTTTTGCCTGCCATTACCATGTCTACCGAAGTCGCCCGTTTTTTCTCCGAACAAAGTCCACTTGCCACCGAGGTGTCCTCGTTCCGC
Source organism: Gallionella sp. (assembly GCA_030652475.1). Classification (GTDB taxonomy): domain Bacteria; phylum Pseudomonadota; class Gammaproteobacteria; order Burkholderiales; family Gallionellaceae; genus Gallionella. Next base: position 12,859 of record JAUSAO010000017.1, read on the forward strand.
CCTCGCACACAGCAGCGGGAAATGGCGCTGGCCGTCGCTGAGGCGATAAAAGACAATGCGATTCTGGTGGCCGAAGCCGGCACCGGCACCGGCAAGACCTTCGCCTATCTGGTTCCCGCCTTGCTGGGCGGCGGCAAGGTGATCATTTCCACCGGCACCAAGAACCTTCAGGATCAGCTGTTCCAGAAGGATTTGCCCATGGTGCGCGATGCCTTGAAAGCCCCGGTTTCCATCGCCTTGCTGAAAGGCCGCGCAAACTATGTGTGCCACTATCATCTGGAACGCGCACTGAACGATGGCCGTTTCGCGACGCGCGAAGATATAAAACATCTGGGCAAGATCAAAAAATACGCCAAGGTGAGCAGTTCCGGTGACAAGAGCGGCATCGCCGATGTACCGGAGAATGCGCCGATCTGGCTGCAAGTGACCTCGACGCGCGACAACTGCCTGGGGCAGGAATGCCCGAACCACAAGGAATGCTTCGTGCTGCACGCACGCACCGATGCGATGAAGGCCGATATCGTCGTGGTGAATCACCATCTGTTCTTTGCCGATGTAATGCTGCGCGATGAAGGCGTGGCGGAACTGCTGCCCGCCTGCAACACGGTCATCTTCGACGAGGCGCACCAGCTGCCGGAAACCGCCAGCCTGTTCTTCGGCGAGAATCTGTCCACCTCATTACTGCTCGATCTGGCTCAGGATACGCGCATCGAAGCGCTGACCTCCGCCAAGGATTTTGCGCCGCTCCCCAAGGCCTGCGACGAACTGGACAAGGCCGCACGCGATCTCAGGCTGGTGTTCAAGAAGGAAGGCCGGATGGCCGCCGTTGCAACCGAAAACTTCAAGGATTTTGCTCCGGCGCTGAAGACGTTATGCGAGAAACTGACACAGTTAGGCAGTCTGCTGGAAAAGCAGGCCGAACGCAGCGAAGGTCTGGAAAATTGCTGGCAACGCGCACAGGCTTACGCGCAGCAATTGAAAAAGTGGATGGTTGAACAACCCTCACCCCTAACCCCTCTCCCGCCAGCGGGCGAGGGGGATGATGTAGTGCGCTGGCTGGAAATATTCCACCACTCGCTGCAACTGAACAGCACCCCGCTGTCCATCGCGGAAATCTTCGAGAAGCAGATCGGCGGCCATGCGCGCGCATGGATATTTACCTCCGCGACGCTGGCGGTAAAGCAAGATTTTTCCCACTATCAGAGCGAGATGGGCTTGCTCAATGCCAAGACCGCCTGCTGGGACAGTCCTTTCGATTACGAAAAACAGGCCTTGTTATATGTCCCGAGCGGCCTGCCGGAACCGAACAGTGAAGGTTATACCGATGCAGTCGTTCAGGCAGCCATCCCTATGCTGGAAGCCAGTCGCGGTCGCGCCTTTTTGTTGTTCACCAGTCTGCGCGCGATGCAGCGCGCTTTTGAGATTTTGCAGGCCGAATTCGACCGGCGCGGCTGGGACTACCCGCTACTGCTTCAGGGAGAAGGTTCGCGCAACGAACTGCTGACGCGTTTCCGCGAACACGGCAACGCGGTACTGCTGGGCAGCCAGTCGTTCTGGGAAGGCGTGGATGTCAGGGGAGAAGCCCTGTCGCTGGTCATCATAGACAAGCTGCCGTTCGCCCCGCCGGACGACCCGGTGCTGGCCGCGCGTATCGCGCAAATCAGCAAACAAGGGCGCAACGCCTTCATGGAATATCAGTTGCCGCGCACCATCATCACCCTTAAACAGGGTGCAGGGCGATTGATACGCGACGAGACCGACCGCGGCGTGCTGATGATCTGCGACCCGCGCATCATTACTAAACAATACGGAAAACGCATCTGGCAGAGCCTGCCACCGATGAAACGCACCCGTGTGGAAGCGGAAGCGGTGGCATTCTTCAGCGAATCGCAAATCACACAGGCAACCCCAAAATAAACTGGACACCGATAGGGGTAGAGAAGGGCGCTAGCCCTCCCCTCCCTCCGAACCGTACGTGCGGTTCTCCCGCATACGGCTCTCCAGTCAGTGGTTTCCTCATCGGGATTGGCTCGCTGACATTCGGGCTTCTGTCATGGTGAACAGCC
>JAUSAO010000018.1 GCA_030652475.1 Gallionella sp.
AAACAATCGACTACATAAATTGAGCAACGCACCCAACGGGTGATGCAACAAATCAGGATATGCATTTGAATTTGTTCGTGTTTTTTGCGAGCATCCGCTTTGCGGATTGCCTGCTAAAACCGTTTCGTGGGTTTCGTGGACAACAGCTTTTTCCAGGATAAACCCGCCATGTCCGTTCCCTGAGCGTGGTGGTTGCCGACTTGTCGGCTATACAACCACGGCCTGCCCCTTGCGGGTACACCCCCGTGCCCCTCTGATGGAACTACTAGCCATTCCACTAAGCCAGCACACCCTAAAGGGTGCAAGAGCCGGCAAGTGTCTGGTTATCCCAAAGGACGAGGTGTACTGTTCGTCGCTACGCGAGTTTCACGTTAATCCCAACTCAGAGAACCACCGGTCTGATATTCCGTCACGCGCGTTTCAAAGAAGTTCTTTTCCTTCTTCAAGTCTATCATTTCCGCCATCCAGGGGAACGGGTTGGTCGCGCCCGGATACAAAATATCCACACCGATCTGCTGGCAACGGCGATTGGCGATGAAACGCAGATACTCCTTGAACATGGTGGAATTCAGGCCGAGGATGCCGCGCGGCATGGTGTCTTCGGCATAGGCATATTCCAGCTCCACGCCTTTTTGCATCAGGCCGCGTATTTCTTCGCGGAATGCCGCCGTCCACAGGTGCGGGTTTTCCATCTTGATCTGGTTGATCAGATCCACGCCGAAATTCAGGTGCATGGACTCGTCGCGCAGGATGTACTGGTACTGCTCGGCTGCACCGGTCATCTTGTTCTGACGACCCAGAGCGAGGATTTGCACGAAGCCGACATAGAAAAACAGCCCTTCCATGATGCAGGCAAACACGATCAGGCTGCGCAGCAAGGCCTGGTCGGTTTCAGGCGTACCGGTCTTGAATTCCGGGTTGGTCAGCACATCGATGTACGGCAGCAGAAATTCATCCTTGTTACGGATGCTGGGCACTTCGTGATACATGTTGAAAATCTCGCCCTCATCCAGCCCCAGACTCTCCACGATGTACTGGTAGGCATGGGTGTGAATCGCCTCCTCGAAGGCCTGACGCAACAAAAACTGGCGGCATTCCGGGTTGGTAATATGGCGATATGAGCCCAGCACGATATTGTTCGCCGCCAGGCTGTCTGCAGTGGTGAAAAACCCCAGATTACGCTTGATCAGACGGCGCTCATCGTCGCTCAACTTGTCGCTCTTCCACAAGGCGATGTCCGCCGTCATGTTCACTTCCTGCGGCATCCAGTGATTGGCGCAGGCGGCGAGGTATTTTTCCCATGCCCACTTGTATTTGAACGGTACCAGCTGATTCACGTCCGCTTTACAGTTGATGATGCGCTTGTCTTCCACGCGGATACGACCGGTCGAGGCTGCGGCAGTCGCATTGACCGGCGTCACCGGCGCGAACGCAGGCTGCTGGATAGGTGTCGTATTGAAAGCGCCCGTCACGCCCGCAGGCGCCGCAGTCGGCCTGATTTCTTCATCAAATGTCAGCATTTTGTTTCCTTTATGAGTTACTAGTCGTTAGACGCTAGTAGTTAGTTATTTCTCACTAAATGTTATTCATTCACTCGCTGCTCTGCTTCAACTAACGACTAGCGACTTCCTACTTACGACTGGCTATTGACATGCTTCACACTCAGGGTTGTCAATCGAGCAGAATTGCGTCGTTTCAGCTTGCGCTTCGCCAACTGCCACCGCATTCAGCGCACCCGCGCGCCCGGTAGATTTTTCGGCTGACGTCGCCCCCAGCGTGCGCAGATAATAAGTGGTCTTCAAACCGCGCACCCAGGCCAGCTTGTAGGTGTCGTCCAGCTTGCGGCCCGATACGCCCGCCATGTAGATGTTCAGCGATTGCGCCTGATCTATCCACTTCTGACGACGCGACGCGGCTTCGATCAGCCAGCTGGGCTCGACTTCAAATGCTGTTGCGTACAGGCTGCGCAACTCGGCCGGTACACGATCAATCTTTGCCAGACTGCCGTCAAAGTATTTCAGGTCGGAAATCATCACCTCATCCCACAGACCCAGTTCCTTCAAATCGGCGACCAGGTTGTCGTTGATAACGGTGAACTCGCCAGACAGGTTCGATTTCACGAAAATGTTCTGGTAAGTCGGCTCGATGCAGGCCGATACACCGATGATGTTGGAAATCGTCGCGGTCGGGGCAATCGCCACACAATTGGAATTGCGCATACCGTATTGTCCGATGCGGGCGCGCAGCGCCTCCCAATCCATGCTGACCGACATGTCCACCTCGACATAGCCGCCACGCGCTTCACGCAACAAGTCCAGCGTATCCTGCGGCAGGATGCCGCGATCCCACAGGCTGCCGCGATATGAAGCGTAACGGCCGCGCTCCTCCGCCAGTTCGGTGGAGGCCCAGTAAGCGTAATAACACACCGCTTCCATCGAACGGTCGGCGAATTCGACCGCCGCCTCGGAAGAATAGGCCAGACGCAGCTGATGCAGACAATCCTGAAAGCCCATGATACCCAGACCGACCGGGCGGTGCTTGAGATTGGAATTGCGCGCCTTGGCGACTGCGTAATAGTTGATGTCGATCACGTTATCCAGCATACGCATCGCCGTGTTGATGGTGCGGCGCAGCTTGTCATGGTCAATCTGCCCGGATCGTTCATGCCCCTTGGGGTAGAGGTGTGCGGGCAGGTTAACCGAGCCCAGGTTGCACACGGCGATCTCGTCCGCGTTGGTATTCAGGGTGATTTCGGTACACAGATTTGAGCTGTGCACCACGCCGACATGTTGCTGCGGCGAACGGATGTTGCAAGGGTCCTTGAAGGTAATCCACGGATGGCCGGTTTCAAACAGCATGGTTAGCATCTTGCGCCACAGACTGGCCGCCTGCACCGTCTTGTACAGCTTGATTTCACCGCGAGCCGCGCGTGCTTCATAGCCTATGTAAGCCTCCTCGAAAGCCTTGCCGAACAGATCGTGCAAATCCTTTACATCGGAAGGTGAGAACAGCGTCCAGTTGCCGCCTTCCATCACGCGCTTCATGAACAGGTCGGGAATCCAGTTGGAGGTGTTCATGTCATGCGTGCGGCGGCGGTCATCGCCGGTGTTCTTGCGCAGATCGAGAAACTCTTCGATGTCCAGATGCCAGGTTTCCAGATAGGCGCACACCGCGCCCTTGCGCTTGCCGCCCTGATTGACCGCCACGGCGGTATCGTTCACCACTTTGAGGAACGGCACCACGCCTTGCGACTGGCCGTTGGTACCCTTGATGTGCGCGCCCAGTGCACGCACCGGCGTCCAGTCATTGCCCAGACCGCCGGCAAATTTGGCCAGCAGCGCATTTTCCTTGATCGCCTCGTAAATGCCGTCCAGATCATCTTCCACGGTGGTCAGGTAACAGGAAGACAGCTGCGAACGCCGTGTACCGGAATTAAACAGCGTCGGTGTGGAACACATGAAGTCAAAGCCGGACAACAGACGATAAAACTCAATCGCGCGCGCCTCGCGGTCGATCTCGCTCAATGCCAGACCCATCGCCACACGCATAAAGAACACTTGCGGCAATTCGATGCGCGTTTCCTCAATATGCAGGAAGTAGCGGTCGTACAACGTTTGCAGACCAAGGTAGCCAAATTGCAGATCGCGCGATGCATCCAGCTCGGCCGCCAGACGCGGCAGGTCATAGCCTGCCAGACGTTCATCCAGCAACTCGGCGGCAATGCCGCGCTTGATAAATTTCGGGAAATATTCCGCATAGCGCGTGCCCATGTCGGCCGGCGTCACTTCTTCGCCCAGCACTTCGCAGCAGATATTGTTCAGCAACAGACGCGCCGTGACAAAGTTATAAGCCGGTTCATTCTCGATCAAGGCGCGCGCCGACAGAATCAGACACTTGTGCACCTCATGCATAGGCACGCCATCGTACATATCCTTCAAGGCACTGCGTATGACCCTATCTACATCGACCACGTCACCCAAACCCGCGCAGGCGGATTGCACCAGAATGGTAAAACGATCCAGATCCAGCGGGCGCACCACCCCATCTTCACCGGTAACGTTAATGACATGAACCGGCTCCTGTGTTCTGGATTTGGCGCGTGAGCGTGAATGTTCTTCGCGATACAACACATAGGCGCGCGCAACATCATGTTCGCCGGAGCGCATCAAACCCAACTCGACCTGATCCTGAATATCCTCGATATGCAGCGTGCCGCCATGTGGCTGACGACGCATCAACGCACTGACCACACCCCCCGTGAGTTGTTCGACGATCTCGCGGACACGCGCGGAAGCCGCACCCTGGCCACCGTTCACGGCAATGAAGGCCTTGGTCAACGCGACTGATATTTTCGCCGGCTCAAACACCACCACCGAACCGTTACGGCGAACAACCTTGTATTGATCAAACTGATGCCCTACAGGTGCAACGGTATTGGCAGACGAAAAAGAAGCGGAAACGCTATAAGCAGCGGAATTTGGCATGGACATATCCCCGGGTTGGCTAATCAGTAAAATTCTCAAAACCACTATATATAGTATTTTTTTTAGTGGTGGGCGCTGATTGTAGTGTTATGAATAAATTTTGCAAGCAGAAAAATCACCCGTTCAGGGCTTGAGGAGAAGGGCTACGCGGATAAACCAAGAGGAAACAATGAGTAGCGAGCAACAGCTGCCATCCTACTTGACAGACAATTCACCCAGATAACGCAGCCAGTCAAAACAGGGGCCGGGATCGGTCTTGCGGACGGGTGCAATGTGGCTGTGACCGGCGATGCCACGGATGGGGAACGCTGCGCGCAACGTCAGGGTCAGTTGATGCAGCACGGCGTACTGCGCATCGGTAAAGGGCACAAAATCGCTGCCCTCCAGTTCGACGCCGATAGCAAAATCATTGCAGCGCGCCCTGCCCTGCCAGACGGATGCACCCGCATGCCAGGCACGCTGCAAAACAGATACAAACTGAATCAGTTGCCCATCGCGGCGAATATAGAAGTGCGATGACACCCGCCCTTCAGGAATCGTCCGGTAATACGGATGCGCATCGCGGTCCAGCGTATTGGTGAACAGACGCTGCACGCCGTCACCGCCAAATTCGCCGGGCGGCAGGCTGATATTGTGTATCACCAGCAGTTCTATATCACCTGCTGCGCGCACATCACAGTTGGGCGTCGGCAGATACTCACAGCCCTCCATCCAGCCGTTGTCGTCAATCTGCATCATCTGTACCGTTCGGATTCTTAATCCCCAGCCTGTCCATACGGTAGCGCATGGTGCGGAAGGTCAGCCCCAGCAGTTTGGCGGCAGCGGTGCGATTAAAGTGGGTCTGTTGCAAGGCTTCCAGCAAGGCCTCTTTTTCGATCCGGTCCAGATAGGCAGGCAGCGGATACTTATCGCTTACCTCGCCCGCCTCGAATTGATTGCACTCCAGCGGAGTCAGATGCAAATCCGCCACCGTGATCAGGCCGTTGCTACACAAAGCCAGCGCCCGCTCGATAATATTTTCCATTTCACGAACATTTCCTGGAAAATCATATCGTTGCAGCGCACTCACTGCTTCTTCGGAAAAACGTACCGGCACGCCCGCGCGCAATCGATCCAGCGTTTGTCTGGCAATTTCTGCAATATCGTCACGCAATTCGCGCAGCGCCGGCATCTGTATGGGAATGACATTCAGACGATAATAGAGATCCTGACGAAACTGCCCCTGCTTCACGCGTTCGGCCAGATCGTTATGCGTTGCACTGATGAGGCGCACATCCACTTCTTCTTCACTGGTCGCACCCACTTTGCGAACGCGCTTCTCCTGTATCGCACGCAACAGTTTGACCTGCATGACCAGCGGCAGATCAGCCACCTCATCGAGAAACAAGGTTCCGCCGTTCGCAGCCTGAAAAAAGCCATCCCGGTCTTTATCCGCCCCGGTAAATGCGCCTTTCTTGTAACCGAAAAATTCGCTCTCCATCAGATTTTCGGGGAGCGCCCCGCAGTTCACTGCAATCATAGGCTGTTCGGCACGCGGCCCGCTTTGCACGATCAGCCTTGCCGCCAATTCCTTGCCACTGCCCGATTCGCCACTGATGTACACCGGCGCCTGACTGCGCGCTACGCGCTCGATCAGATCACGCACCTTCTGCATCGCCGGAGCATGACCCAGCAACAGCTTATCGCCCGGCACACGGGGCGCAGGCAGGTTCAGCGCGGACTTTACCAGGGTGCGTAATTGTTCCAGCGAGAGCGGCTTGGCCAGGTAATCGAAGGCACCCGCCTTGAGCACTGTAATCGCATTTTCCATATTGCCATGCGCGGTAATCACCGCAACAGGCACATCCAGATTGTTCTGCGCAATGTAGCGCACGACTTCCAGCCCATCGCCATCCGGCATACGCATATCAGTCAGACACAAATCATAGTGACACGCAGCCAGTTTGGCCAAAGCCTCGCGCACGTTGACTGCCTTATCCACAACCAGCCCCATTTTGAGCATGGCCATTTCCAGCAACTCCAGGATATCCGGCTCATCGTCCACCAGCAGCACACGGGCGGTTTTGTTCCGTTCTTCCAGCAATATGTCGCGTTTCATTTTTTGATTATCTGCCATGCTCGCGCTCCGGCCTTTTCCCAAGCCGCCTCTCTCCAAAAATGATCTGGAAGCGTGCTCCAGGTTTATGTACAGCCGATTCATGATATTCCAGCCATGCGCCATTCGCTTCGCACAACTCGCGTGCGATATACAAGCCCAGCCCCGTCCCCTGCTCCGCGGTAGTAAAAAACGGTTCGAACAGACGCGCCTGATTTTCCGCTGCGATGCCAGGCCCATCATCCTGCACATCCAGTATCACTCGCCCATGCTCGGCAGCTAACAGCAGCACAAGACTGCCAGGCAACTGTTTCCCGTAATGCAATCCGTTGCCGCACAAGTTCCACAACACCTGACGCAAATGGCCCTTGTCAAAACTAACCGTACTGACTTGCTCAGCCTGCAACACCAGCACACCGGGTGCTACCCGTTCAGACTGGACGAACTCGTCGACAAACACCCGCAGCAGCACCGCCAAATCAAACGTCTCGGACTGTGCGCGGTCACGCCGATTCAGCTGCATCACGTCTTGCACTATGCGGTTAATGCGCCGGGTGTTATCCCTGATCAACTGCAATAACCGCTCTTGCCGCACACTACCCGGCTCTTCCTGTAGCAATTCAGTCGCATAGCTGATGGCTGACAAGGGGTTGCGCACCTCATGAGCCAGATTCGCCGTCAGACGCCCCAGTGCGGCCAATTTAATTTGCTGCGCTTCGGCCTGTACATGCTGCATATCTTCCAGAAATATCACCGCACCCTGCGCCACATCGCGTTCAACACCGATAAATCTCAATCTTGCCTGCAACCCGCCATCCAGCTGTATCGTATCGCGACTGCTGAATGTTTCATTTTTCCATAACAGGTACTGCCCGTATAGCAGCGGAAAACTGTCAGCCAGCCTGCCTGCTGAGGCCTCGGTGTTATGCAGCAAACGAGCTGCGCTGGGATTCATCTGCATGATATGGCCATGTTCATCCACCACCAGCACACCGTCATACATATCCCGCATCACCAGGCGATTCGCTTCCGCCATGCCGATCAAATCACGGCCTCGACGCTGTGCCAGCTTCTGATTGACCAGCGCATATTTTGCCAGCTTGTGCGCCAGTCCGGCCACCGCAAAATAAGATACACACAACAAACCGACCTGAATATATTGAGTGATCGGCGCCCCGTCATACCACACAGCGATGGTATGCTCCAGTAACGCGGCGATGCTGGCCAGTGCAGCAAAAAACAGGGTGTCCCGGCCTCGACTGATGATTCCCGCTACCGCCAGCGAGACCATAATCAACAAACCAACACTGCTATGTATTCCGCCGCTGGCATGCGCCAGCACGGTCAAAGCGACAATATCGCTACACACCTGCCCCGCCAATTGCCATGAGAACGGCAACCAGCGCATGCGCAGCGGAATAAAGGACAACATCACGGCAGCCGTATAAAACCAGGCCGTCATCACGAATAGTCGTCCTTTTTCTCCGCCGAACAAGCCTTCAGCGTCAAAGGCCAAAGCGATAAAAACGATAAAACCGACTAATGTCAGACGATAGAGATTGAAATAATTCAGCGAACGCCAGAAATCGGCGGGAATAACATCAGCGGCTTTAACGTGAAATTCACGCAGCGATTCGCCTGCCCCAAACTCCCCGTTCAGGCCTTCCCCCAATGAGGTCAGAGTAAGTTGCTCCTCACCATCCGGGAAACGGGCATGGTGTGCCTCCTTGCAAGAGGCGGCATCTTTGCCATGCATGTCAGAATGCGTACTCAATATACGACCAGACTATTTCAGATGTGCATCGCGATGTTCGACACAACAATATTGCTGCCCCTCTGCCTGTATGCTTTCCCCTATGGGCAAATGCACGCCACAATGTGCGCAACGCACCATATCCTCGGCAAGAGCCTGTTTTGTTGGGGGTACTTTCTTGCGATAGGCTTTGAACAGCAAATATACAAGTGCGGCAATGGCAAACAGAAATATCAAACGACTCATGGCAGATAAACCCCGTTGCGGATGGATGAGACTAATACGTCGGTGTAAAAAAAAGAACAATCTACGGCTGCTACGTCCCGAACCTGGCACGCTACCAGGCTGAGCTACACCCCGCCTTGCGTCTATCGCATTAATATTCCCGCGTAGCGGCAAAGTGTGCCAATTTTACCAGTGATTGCTTGTACTCAGAATCTGCCAGTACAGCAATGGCCGCGCAGGCAAATTCCACCTCACGCAGCGCTTGCAGACGGGTAAAGTCCAGTGCGCCAGTGGCATGGATGATCTTCAGCACCTCGGAAAACTTGCCGACATCGCCCTGCTCAATCGCCCCGCGCACTACGGCAGCCTGCTCGGGCGTACCGTGCTGCATGGCATAAATCAGCGGCAAGGTAGGTTTACCCTCACTAAGATCATCGCCGAGATGCTTGCCCGTTTCGACCTCGTCTGCCGAGTAATCCAGCACATCGTCCACCAGTTGAAATGCCGTACCCAAATGCATGCCATACCTGGCGACGGCGGCCTCATCGGCATCGGAAGCACCGGCAAGAATCGCGCCTAGACGCATCGCCGCCTCAAACAGTTTGGCTGTCTTGTAATGGATTACCCGCATGTAATTGTCGGCATCCACATCCGCATCGTGGCAGTTAAGCAGTTGCAACACTTCACCTTCGGCAATCACGTTGGTCGCATCGGCCAGCGTCTGCATCACGCGCATCTCGCCCACCTCGACCATCATCTGAAAAGCGCGCGAATACAGAAAGTCGCCAACCAGCACGCTGGCCGCATTGCCAAACAAGGCATTCGCCGTCTCGCGCCCGCGACGCAGACCGGATTCATCCACCACATCGTCGTGCAACAAGGTCGCGGTATGGATAAACTCGACCACCGCAGCCAGATCGTGGTGATGCGTGCCCTGATAGGAAAATGCCCGTGCAGACAACACGACCAGAGCCGGGCGCAGCCGCTTGCCGCCACTATTGATAATATATTCACCGACCTGATTGACCAGCAGCACTTCCGAGTGCAAGCGGTTGCGTATCACCCGATCTACTGCGGCCATATCGGCCGCGAGCAATTGTTTGAGATTATCCAAAAACACGATCCGTCCTAAAAGATTACTATCATTTGGCAGTGCCTGGCCGCTCCGGGGCCCGCACTGGCGAATCGCGCATTGTCGCATAAAAAACTATTTAACCGTATACGCCTGACTTATCGCTACGCCACAAATACAAACCGATCAATACGCCCACCGCACTCAGCAGCAGCACGTAATGTGCCGGCGCCAGCGGATCAAGCGGCAGGAACAGACTCACCAGCACCGGTGTCAGCCCGCCGAATACCGCATAAGCTACATTATATGAAAATGACAAGCCGGAGAATCGGACCACGGCCGGGAAGGCGCGCACAGCCGCACTAGGAATCACCCCGATTACGCCGACAAAAAAACCGCACAGCGCATAGAGCGCATTGATGTGCTGCGGGGCGACTGACATTTGGCTGTAGAGCAGCATTGAGGTATAGCCCAACATCACACAGCCCACCATCATCACCCGCCCGGGACCGAAGCGGTCAGATAATGCGCCGAACACGATGCAGCCCAGACTCAGGAACAGGGTGGCAATGCTGTTAGCCTGCAAGGCCACCGTGGCCGGGATGGCATACAGCTTTTGCATCATTATCGGCGTCATTAATATCATCACGATGATCGCCGCCGACAACAGCCAGGTCATGGCCATGGTCAGAACCACCGCAGGTCGGTGATCACGAATCACGGTTTTCAACGGCAGTTCATTGGCCAGCGTTTGCCGAGCCTGCATCTCTTTGAATACCGGCGTTTCATTCAGCCACTGACGCAACCACACCGACAACAGTCCAAACAAGCCACCCAATATAAAGGGCACCCGCCACCCCTCACTCAGCAGTTCCGCCGGCGTATAGATTTCATTGATTGCGGTTGCCACCAGTGAACCAAGCAGGATACCGCCCGTCAGTCCCGCCGTCAGGGTGCCGCAAGCAAACCCGACATGCCGTGCAGGCACATGTTCAAAGACGAACACCCAGGCACCGGGAATTTCACCCCCTATGGCCGCACCCTGCATGATGCGCAATGCCAGCAACAACAACGGCGCCCAGATACCGATCACGGCATAAGTAGGCAACAGACCGATAGCCAGAGTAGGCAGAGACATCAACAGAATACTCAGCATGAACATGCGCTTGCGCCCAAGCAGATCACCGAAGTGTGCCATCACAATGCCGCCCAGCGGGCGCGCCAGATAACCTGCAGCAAAGATGCCGAAAGTTTGCAGCTGCCTTAACCAGTCCGGCATATCCGGTGGGAAAAACAATTGTCCGATCACTACTGCGAAGAAGACGAAAATGATGAAATCATAGAATTCCAGCGCCCCGCCTAAAGCAGACAACACCAAGGTTCGATAATCATTGCGACTCAATGCCGACATCCCCACCCCCATCATTTTGAAAAATCGTGGCAGTGTATGTTAAGCCCTGCCCATCGCGCAATGCATAAGTCCGCTAGAGACGCCTGCATGCGTTGTGACAGACGATGAACACCTTCTGTCGCCTCGTATCACTCCATAGATCAGCCGGAAACGACAAGGGGCACGACTAGCGTGCCCCTTGTTATTGACCAGCAGGTCATTTTTCTTACGCAGGCCGCCTAAAAAACCATGGCAGCGCTGACTTTACCATTCCGGACCTTACTGGTTCGGCAACCACTCAGTTTTTTTGCTCAACCCTGCAACTGCTGTTATTTACTTTTCCGTCCGGCATGACCGTGTTGCATAAAATCGCACCGGACAATGCGGCACCTGCAATATTGGCACCGGACAAATCCGCATCAGACAAATCCGCATTCAGCAGAATTGCCCCAGTCAGATTGGCGCGCTCCAGTTGTGCGCCACGCAGCGTGGCCTTGCTCAGATTAGCTTCGGTCAGATTCGCTTGTGACAGGTTGGCACCGGTAAGATTGGCGCGTGCCAGATTGGCTTCGGTCAGATTCGACTTGCCGAGATTAGCCTTGAACAGATTGGCTTGCGCCAGATTGGCCATGTACAACTGCGCACCGGACAAATTAGCCGAGCCCAGGTTCGCCTCCGCCAGCGAGGCATTCAGGCATACACTGCGCGGCTGAATGAGACAACCATTGACAGAGGCTTCCCCAACCCCGGCCTGAATCGCCGTGGCGGCAGTTTTTGCAGGGCAGTTTGCGCCGCTGTTTATTATGCCATTCGGCATCACGGTGCGGCAAAACACCGCCTTACCGAACTTGGCTCCGTTAATCTCTGCATTGCTCAGATCGGTATCGGTGAGATTGGTCTCGCTCAGGTTTGCGTTTTTAAGTTTGGCACCGGTCAGGTTGGCACCGGTCAGGTTGGCGCCAGTCAGATCGGCGTTATATAGCGTAATGCCAGCCATATTCGCTTCAGTGAAATTACCCCCCATCAACTTGCCATGATAAATGTTTGCACCCTGCAGATTGGCCTTGGTTAAATTGGCCTTGGACAGATCGCCCTCCAGCAACTGAGCCCCCTGCAAGTTAGCATTCTCCAGATTTTTTCCGGAAAACTGAGCATGTGGACACTGCGTGTTCGGGATGATCGAACACTCGATCCAACCTGCATTCGCACTCAGCGAAGTCAATAACAACAACGATCCCAATAAAACTTTTTTCAAAATATTCTCCAATGGAAATTGCAAAGGCAATCTAACGGGCATGGCAAGTAGCCACCCCAAATAATGAAGCTCGCCATGCCCGTTTCCCCCTTTCCAACTTTCCCCCGCAAGCGAGGGAAAGGGCAAACGAATCGCTACGCGAGTTTCACGTTAACCTTATACGCACGTGCAAATCATGCACGCGCCGTCAGACGAGCACTATTCCAAAAAGTTCAAAGCTGCGGATGCGCGCGCTGCAAATTGTCATGCAACTTATTCAGCGCATCCAGATAGGCATGGGCAGATGCCACCACGATATCGGTATCCGCACCCTGCCCGTTCACGATGCGCCCGCCTTTGGCCAGACGCACCGTCACCTCGCCCTGCGCATCGGTACCGCTGGTAATGTTGTTCACCGAATACAGTTGCAACTCGGTGCCGCTATGCACGATGTGCTCAATGGCCTTGAATGTCGCATCCACCGGCCCGCCACCGTGCATCTCGGCTTCATGCTGTTTATTACCTATGCTTATCACCACCCGGGCGACAGGCAAAATACCGGTTTCACTGTGGGCGCGCAACGAGAGCAAGCGATAATGTTCGCTGACTTTCGCAATGGCTTCATCGCTCACCAGAGCCTGCAAGTCCTCATCAAATATTTCATGTTTGCGATCAGCCAATTCCTTGAAACGCTGGAACGCCGCATTGAATTCCTCCTCCGAAGCAAATTCGATGTTCAACGCAGTAAAACGCTGACGCAAGGCATTGCGGCCCGAAAGCTTGCCCAAAGTCAGCTTGTTGGCATTCCAGCCCACATCTTCGGCACGCATGATCTCGTAGGTTTCCCTGTGTTTGAGTACGCCATCCTGATGAATGCCGGACTCATGCGCAAAGGCATTCGCACCCACTATCGCCTTGTTCGGCTGCACCGGATAGCCGGTAATACTGGAAACCAGTTTGGAGGTCGGCACGATCTGGGTGGTGTCGATGCGCGTTTCCAGATTGAACACATCGCGACGGGTTCTCACCGCCATCACTATTTCTTCCAGCGAGGCATTACCGGCGCGTTCACCCAGGCCATTGATGGTGCATTCAACCTGGCGCGCGCCATTCATCACTGCGGACAAGGAATTCGCCACAGCCAGACCCAGATCGTTATGACAATGGGTGGACCAGATCACTTTGTCCGAATTCGGTACGCGCTCGATCAATTGTTTGATGCGCTCACCCCATGCCGCAGGAATGGAATAACCGACCGTATCCGGCACATTCAGCGTTTTAGCACCGGCCTGGATCACCGCATCGAACACCCGCACCAGAAAATCCATCTCCGAACGCACCGCATCCTCGGCAGAAAACTCCACATCGTCGGTATACTCCAGCGCCCATTTCACCGCAGCCACCGCACGTTCGACCACCTGATCCTCGCTCATGCGCAATTTGTGCTGCATGTGTATCGGGCTGGTAGCAATAAAGGTATGAATACGGCCCGATCTGGCGGGCTGAATGGCCTCACCCGCACGGCGCACATCGTTTTCGCTGGCCCGCGCCAGCGAGCATACCGTAGCGTCCTTGACTGTTTCAGCAACCGCGCGGACCGCTGCAAAATCGCCCGGACTGGCGGCAGCAAAACCCGCCTCAATCACATCCACGCCCAATTTTTCCAACTGACGTGCAATGCGTATCTTTTTTTCGCGGGTCATCGCAGCACCCGGGCTTTGTTCGCCATCACGCAAAGTGGTGTCGAATATAATTAACTTATTTGTCATGCTGAACTCCTGATGAAATAGATTAACCTGCGCAATCACTGAGGATTGACGCACTTGATACTTCAGATTTCGGGTAGTGGATTAGCGCGCGCCGCGGTGTCAACTCTACATCGCCTTTAGGCGATAGTAGATTGCCTGACTTTGTTGCAGCAACAGCGCTGCCAGCAAGCTGAATGTGGAATGAAGCTGAGAAATTTGGCGTGAAAAATGCATGTCGCGAATATAACGAGTTTTGACGACTCACGCAATGGGCTTGCTGCGCCGCCGCACAAACCACATCACAAAGCCTGACAAGGCATAACAAAGAAACAAGCCGAATAATACGCGCGGAGGATCGCTGGAAATCAGCACAAAGAACAATGCCGCGAGAAAAATCACCAGAAACGGCACACTCTTGCGCATATTGATGGTTTTGAAGCTGTAAAAAGGCAGGTTGCTGACCATACTCAAACCGGCAAATACCGTTAGTGCTGCCGCATACCAACGCAACGATTCACCGCTATATCCGTAATCCAGCATCACCCAGACGAAACCCGCCACCAAAGCTGCAGCCGCCGGACTGGGCAAGCCCTGGAAATAATTTTTATCGACAACATCGATATTGGTGTTGAAGCGCGCCAGACGCAAGGCAGTCGCCACGCAATAAATGAAAGCGGCGAACCACCCCCATTTTCCCATGCCCTTCAATGCCCATTCGTACATGACCAGCGAGGGCGCAACACCGAATGAAACCATATCAGACAAACTGTCGTATTCCGCACCAAATTCACTTTGTGTGTGCGTCATGCGCGCCACGCGCCCATCCAGCCCATCCAGCACCATGGCGATAAAAATTGCCACCGCTGCATACTCGAACCTGCCATTCATCGCCTGCACAATGGCATAGAACCCCGCAAACAGCGCGCCCGTGGTAAACAGATTGGGCAACAGATAGATGCCCCGGCGGCGCAGATTCATCGGCTTGCGTGTATTGAATTCATCCATGACCAAAGATTAACCGTTTTGCATCAGTACCGCCAGCCTTAACCTGCTCAAGCGGCGACGATGAGGGTGACGTTTCTATTGAGAAGAAAAAATGAAGAAGGGGGAAGAGTTGGGGTTTTTACCCTTCACCCTTCCCCCTTAGCGCTTCTCGTTTCTAGTTCTTGCTCTGATCGACCAGCTTGTTCTTGCCGATCCACGGCATCATCGCGCGCAACTGACCGCCGACCACTTCGATCGGGTGTTCCGCGTTCAGACGACGGCGTGCAGTCATTTCCGGATAATTGGTGCGACCTTCCAGAATGAATTGCTTGGCGTAATTGCCGTTCTGGATATTGGTCAGACATTCCTTCATTGCAGCACGCGCCTGATCGGCGATGACGCGATGACCGGTTACATATTCGCCGTATTCTGCATTATTGGAAATCGAGTAGTTCATGTTGGCGATGCCGCCTTCGTACATCAGATCGACGATCAGTTTCAGTTCGTGCAGACACTCAAAATACGCCATTTCAGGTGCATAACCCGCTTCGGTTAGCGTCTCAAATCCAGCCTTGACCAGTTCAACCGCACCACCGCACAACACAGCTTGTTCGCCGAACAAGTCGGTTTCAGTTTCTTCGCGGAAGTTGGTTTCGATCACGCCGCCCTTGGTGCCACCATTGGCTGCCGCGTAGGACAAGGCAATATCACGCGCCTTGCCGGACTTGTCCTGATAAACCGCGATCAGACTAGGTACACCGCCACCCTTGAGGTATTCGGAACGCACGGTATGGCCGGGGCCTTTAGGTGCAATCATGATGACGTCCACATCGGTACGTGGCACAACCTGGTTGTAATGCACGTTGAAACCGTGCGCGAACGCCAGCGCGGCACCGGCCTTCATGTTAGGCGCGACATCGCGGTGATAAACTTCAGGAATGGTTTCATCCGGCAACAACATCATCACCACGTCAGCAGCGGCTACTGCCACAGCTACTTCGGCAACGTTCAAGCCAGCCGCTTGCGCCTTGGCCCAGGATGCGCCGTCTTTACGCAAACCAACCGTCACATTCACGCCGGAATCACGCAGGTTCTGCGCATGTGCGTGACCTTGTGAACCGTAGCCCACGATGGTGACTTGTTTGCCCTTGATCAATGACAGGTCTGCATCTTTATCGTAAAAAACTTTCATGTTGCCCTCTATAAAAAATAATAAATCAGTTGGTAGTCGCTAGGCGTGAGTTATTCGTTTTCGTTGTCCGCTGCGCGGGTTTAACTACTGACTAGCGACTCGCGTCTAACGACTGCTTTTAACTCAAAGTTTCAAAATCCTGTTGCCACGCCCGATACCGGACGCGCCGGTACGTACCGTTTCCAGAATCAAATCACGGCCAATTGCATCGATAAAACTATCCAGCTTGACCCTCGAACCCGTTAATTCGATGGTATAGGTGTGATCCGAAACATCCAGAATGCGCCCGCGAAAAATATCTGTCAGACGCTTCAGCTCTTCACGAGCCTCACCCTCCGCGCGCAGTTTCACCAGCATAAGCTCGCGCTCAATGTGTTCACCTTCGCTCAGATCCATCACCGACACCACATCGATCAACTTGTTGAGCTGCTTGGTAATCTGCTCGATAACCGCATCCGAGCCGCTCGTGACGATAGTCATACGCGACAGGGTAGCATCTTCAGTCGGTGCCACGGTCAGCGACTCGATATTATAACCACGCGCCGAAAATAATCCCGCCACGCGAGACAAGGCACCCGCTTCGTTTTCCATCAACAAGGAAATAATATGGCGCATTATAAATCCTCCGCCAGAACAACCTCAGACAAACCCTTGCCGCCAGGCACCATAGGGAAGACATTTTCGGTCGAGTCTGTACGAAAGTCCATGAACACCAGGTCATTCTTGCGTGAAAAGGCTTCTTTCATCGCAGGCTCCACATCAGCCGGATTATCGATACGCATGCCGATATGACCATACGCTTCGGCCAGTTTCACGAAGTCAGGCAACGCATCCATATAAGATTCTGAAAAACGGTTGCCGTGGAAGAATTCCTGCCATTGACGCACCATGCCCAGATAGCCATTATTCAGCGACAACACCTTGATCGGCAAATGGTATTGCTTACAGGTGGACAATTCCTGAATATTCATCTGAATACTGCCCTCACCCGTCACGCACGCCACCGTTTCACCCGGATGCTTGAGCTGCACACCCATCGCCGCCGGCAAGCCAAAGCCCATCGTACCCAGCCCGCCGGAGTTGATCCAACGACGCGGATGATTGAACTTGTAATACTGCGCAGCCCACATCTGGTGCTGGCCCACATCGGATGTAACAAAGGCATCACCGCCGGTTAGCTTATGCAGCGTCTCGATCACAAATTGCGGCTTAATGATTTCGCTGGAATTTTTGTAGCGTAATCCACCGCCTGTCGCACGCCATTCATCGACCTGCTTCCACCATGCCGCCATCTCGGCCGCATCCGGCTTCTGGCGGCTCGCGCGCAGCACTTCCAGCAATTCCGTCAGAACCAGTTTCAAATCACCGACAATCGGCACATCCACCTTGACGCGCTTGGCTATCGAGGAAGGGTCAATATCGATATGAATGATTTTGCGCGGCACCTGCGCAAAATGCTCGACGTTGCCGATCACGCGGTCATCAAAACGCGCCCCGATGGCCACCAGCACATCGCAATGCTGCATCGCCATATTGGCTTCATAGGTGCCGTGCATGCCCAGCATGCCGACGAACTGCTTGTCATTGGCCGGATAACCACCCAATCCCATCAGGGTATTGGTACAAGGAAAACCCAATAAACGAACCAGATCAGTCAACTGTGCAGACGAATCGGACAGCACCACACCGCCACCCGCATAAATCATCGGGCGTTTGGCCTCCAGCAACATCTGTGCGGCATGCCGGATCAGCGCGCTATCGCCACGACCTTGCGGATGATAAGAGCGAATATTGACGCTGGCAGGATAAATAAACTCGGTTTTGTGTCCCGAGACATCTTTCGGTATATCTACCAGAACCGGGCCGGGGCGCCCTGACTTGGCCAGGTAAAAGGCCTTTTTAATGGTGGACGCGATATCTTTCACATCCTTGACCAGGAAGTTGTGCTTCACGCACGGACGCGTGATGCCCACCGCATCCACCTCCTGAAACGCATCTTCACCGATCGCAAACGTGGGCACCTGACCACTGATCACCACCATCGGGATTGAATCCAGATAAGCGGTCGCGATTCCAGTCACTGCATTGGTCAAGCCGGGGCCGGACGTAACCAGCGCAACGCCTACCTTGTCAGAGGATCGCGCATAGCCGTCAGCCGCATGCACGGCTGCCTGTTCATGGCGCACCAAAATATGCTTGACCTTGTCCTGCTGGAACAGTGCATCGTAAATGTGCAGTACCGCACCACCCGGGTAGCCGAATAAATATTCAACGCCCTCCTCCTGTAAACAACGGATGGTTATTTCCGCACCGGTCATCTCCATGACACACACCTTATGATTAAACTAAAAAGAACTGCGTAAGATAAAGGGAAGCGGCATTTTGGTCAACCACTTGCGTCGTATACCCACATGATTCTTGGCTAAAAACACTGTAATTTGTTACTATTCGCACTCATTGCAAGGAGTAAAAACTGGCAACCCAAGTTGAATTAAGCGATTTTCTGAGCCGCATAGAACGCCGCGCCTACAAACATGCCGCCTTTGCAGTGCACGATAGTCATACCGCACTGGATATCGTCCAGGACGCAATGATCAAATTGGCGGGAAAGTATGGCGACAAGCCTGCCGAGGAATTACCCTTATTATTCCATCGTATTCTGCAGAACACTATTCGTGACCACTACCGCCGTCAAAAAGTGCGCACGAACTGGGTCTCGCTGTTCTCGGCCTTTCAGCCCAGACACGATGAGGAGGAATTCGACCCGCTGGATGTGCTTGAGGACGACAATAATCAAAGCACCCCTGCAACCCCGGATTCGGCTATGCAACAAAAGCAAATTTTGGCCTTAATCGAACAAGCCCTAAGCAACCTCCCCTTGCGTCAACGCGAAGCCTTTCTGCTGCGTTACTGGGAAGGACTGGATACCGCCGAAACAGCCAAGGCGATGGGTTGTACCGAAGGCAGCGTTAAAACCCACTGCTCAAGAGCGAACCATGCTCTGGCCGCGACGCTCAAAGCTAAAGGAGTTGAATTACCATGACGCAATATAAGCAAGACCTAAACCACACGCGCATCGCTGAATTGCTCACACAAAGCAGCGAGCAACTTGATGACCGTATCGTCTCTTCGCTACGCCAGGCGCGCGCCGTTGCCTTGCAAAAACAACGACTACGCGAGCCCGTTCTCTCATTAAGCGCGATAGGCCACCGCGTCCACGCGCTTATGCCGCATTCCACCCATCAATGGCTGGCGACAACCATGCTGCTCGCGACGATAATCGTCAGCGTGACCAGCTATTGTCAATATTCGCAAGAACATCAGGGAAGCCACCTGGATATCGCCATCCTGACTGACGATCTGCCCATGGAAGTATTCATAGATCATTAAGCACATGAAAATACTCGTCGCCACATTGGCATTCTGCTGTTCACTCAACATCTCGTTGGTCGCTGCCTCACCGGAACCCTGGCATAAACTCACCGCTTCCGAGCAAGAAGCACTTGCGCCGGTGCAGTCGCAATGGAACGGCTTGTCCGAAGCACAACAACACAACTTTCTGGATATCGCCCATCACTATCCCGATCTTAACACGGGTGAAAAACAGCGTTTCCTGAGTCGCCTGGCAGCATGGGCCAAACTTACACCCGAACAGCGCCAGGCGGCACGCAATAAATATCGCGCCTTCAGCAAAGTGCCGGAAGAAAAACGCGAGCAAGTCAAACAGATGATCACTCAAGATCAGAAAAAAAAATAACCTATTTCTCGCCTACAACAACGCAATTAACGTCTTTCTATCCACCACAACATCAGACCGCCAAGTAACAAAAACAGGCCTGTCATTGCTGTGGCACTGAGCACAGGTTGCCAGCCATTGAGCGCACCCAGACTGGCGAACAAACGCCCGGCGAAGTGGAACACCAGACCCAGGACAATACCCATAAATATCATCACGCTGATACCACCCTTGCGCCGCTGATAAGACGCGAACGGCAATGCCAACACCATCATCACCAGTAAGGCAAACGGGTAAACCAGCTTGTTCCACATGGCGATTTCATAACGCGCACTCTGTTGTTTATTTTCCTTCAGATGAGTGGCGTATTTATACAAATCGATGGCCGACATTTGTTCAGGCACCACCAGCATCACGCTCAATATTCCCGGCGTCAATGCTGATTGCCATTGCTGATTTTGCACTTCCCTGGTCGTTACACCGCGCTTGTCAAAACGCGTCTCCAGCACCTCTGCCAACAGCCAGTTTCCCGGCTTGACATAGCTTGCCTGTTTGGCGCTAATGATTGTCCGCAAATGAAAAGTCTCGTCGAAACTGTAAATCGTGATGTCTGACAAACGGGTGTCAGGCATCACACTTCTGACATTAACGAAACTGCGATCATCCTTGACCCATACGCCGGAGCGGAACGCCTGCAAGGAAACCTGTGAATGCATCGCTTCAAGTCGCAATTTCTGCGCCATACGTTCACTGGGCGGAGCCAGCAACTCGCCGCAGATAAAACTGAGAATGACCATAGGCAACGCAATCTTGCACAGAGCGACCAGCATCTGCACCGTCGATGCCCCTGAAGCACGATATATCGTCACTTCGGAACGTGCCGCCATTTGCACCAGCGCAACGATAGTACCCACCAGCACCGCTACCGGAAATAACTCGTAGATATGCCCCGGCATGGTCAGTACAACGAACAGCAACACGTAGCCCAGGCTGTATTGACCATAGCCCATCACACTAAGCTCATGAATAAAATCAAGGAAGGCGAATAACATGATGAGTGCGGCAAACACCAGCGCGACACTGGCGTATATTTCCTTGGCCAAATAGCGAGTCAATAAATTCATTTCCTGAACACCCTGCGCAGCGAGAACAGCGACATGCGCCAATAAAATAACAACACGGTGATCAGCAACATCAACGCATGTATACCCCACAAGCCGATACCGGGTGACAGCTTGCCCTGCCCTACCCACGCATTGGTCACACTGATCATGTTGCTGTACAGCATGTACAACACAATGGCCATAATCAGATTCAGTGAGCGTCCGGCACGGGGATTGACATAACTCAAGGCGATGGCCAGCAATGAAAGCACGGCTGCGCTTATCGGCAAACCTAAACGCCATTCCAGTTCTGACAGATTCCAGGTCGTGGGATTACGCCACAATTCCGGTGTAGACATCGTGCGTGCATTCGGCTGCGCCTGTTTGGTCGCTACGCTGTCAATGCGCATCGCATAACGTTCAAACTCCACGATGCGATAATCGCGTTGACCCGGCGTCCCCTCATAACGCGTACCATTCAACAGCACCAGAAAGCGATCGCCGTTCGGCAATGTTTCCTGAAAGCCCTGGCGTGCCACCATCGTGCCCAATTGGTTATTTTGCACAGAGCGCACGAAGATATTGCCGACGTGGTTACTTGTCACATCGACATCCTCGACAAAATACACTCTGTCCGCCTGACTGGACTCGCGAAACACGCCGGGCTTCACCATGGCAACTTCATCACGGCTTTCCAGTTTGTTTTTATATACCTCCGCCTTTTGCAAAGCCCACGGTGACAACACCAGGCTAAGCAGCGCAATCAACAGCACCACGGGTGTGGCATACCATAACACCGGCCGTATCCAGCGCGTCAGACCGATACCGGCACAGAACCACACCACCATCTCACTGTCGCGATAGCAGCGCGACAGCGTCAACAAAATGGAAATGAACAGACTGATCGAAAGCAGCACCGGCAGATAATTCAACGCACTAAAACCGAGCAGTGCCAATACCCCATCCGCGGCCAGCTTGCCGCTGACTGCGGCACCCAGAAAACGAATCAGCTGGCTGACCACCACAATGCCCAGCAAGGTTGCAAATACCAGCAAGCCATTGCCGGCAAACTCAAGCACCAGGGCACGATGAAAGAGGTCGCTGCGAAACAACTTTGACTTTACACGGGAAGTTTGCGGATAATCAGGCATCGGAACGTAAAATTGAATGAGGAGCAACGCGTGGAATTTAGCATAAAACAAAGCAGTCCGGAAAATCAGCGCAGTGCCTGCATCGTTCTGGGCGTTTTTGAGGGCGGCCAGCTGTCTCATGCAGCACAAACTCTCGATCAGGCAGCAGGGCATCAGTTAAACAAACTGGTCACGCGCGGCGATATGACGGGCAAAACAGGAAACACCGTGTTGCTTCATACCCTGTCCGGCGTGAGCGCCGAACGCGTGTTGCTGATAGGTCTGGGCAAAGCAGATGAATTTAACGCCAAACAATTTCTCGACGCACTGCGCACCACCTTTGCTGTACTGCAAAAAACCATCTGCAAAGATGCGGTACTTTATTTCACCGACCTTGTCGTCCAGCAGCGCGATGAGGCCTGGAAAATAAATCAGATCGTCTTGCTCGCTGCCGAATCCGCGTATCGTTGCGACCAACTCAAGAGCAAACCAGCCGACAAGCCGAGCTTGCGCAAAATCCTGCTGGGTTGTGCAAAGAAACCGGGGAATGCCGCTCAAACGGCACTACATCAAGCCAGCGCCATTGCCCACGGCATGAAATTAACCAAGGATTTGGGTAATTTACCCGGCAATATCTGCACCCCGACTTATCTGGCAGAGCAGGCCGTCAAACTGGCCGAGACATACAAGCTCAAGGCGACCATCCTGGAAGAGAAGGATATGGAAAAATTGGGCATGCACTCGCTGCTGTCCGTCACGCGTGGCAGCCGTCAACCCGCCAAACTGATTACGCTGGAATATCGCGGCGGCGACAAAAAACAAAAACCCGTGGTACTGGTTGGCAAGGGTCTCACTTTTGATTCCGGCGGCATTTCGCTCAAGCCGGGTGCAACGATGGACGAGATGAAGTATGACATGTGCGGCGCGGCCAGTGTGCTGGGCACCATGCAGGCGATTGCCGAAATGGGTCTGGAACTCAACGTTGTTGCCGTCATTCCGAGCAGCGAAAATATGCCGGATGGCGCGGCCAGCAAGCCCGGCGACATTGTGAAAAGCATGGCCGGACTGACCATCGAAATCCTCAATACCGATGCCGAAGGCCGCTTAATACTGTGCGATGCGCTGACTTATGCCGCGCGCTTTGAACCGGACACCGTAGTGGACATCGCCACCCTCACCGGCGCCTGCGTCATCGCGCTCGGCGGGGTCGCCAGCGGCCTGTTCAGCAATCAGGACGCATTAGCCCGTGAATTGGCGGAAGCTGGCGAATATTCAAATGACCGCGCATGGCACATGCCGCTATGGGACGATTACCAGCAACAACTGGACAGCAATTTCGCCGACATGCAGAACATCGGTGGCCGTGAGGCGGGCAGCATTACCGCCGCGTGCTTCTTGTCACGCTTTACCAAAAATTACCGCTGGGCGCATCTGGATATCGCTGGCACAGCCTGGAAATCCGGCAAGGAAAAAGGCTCGACCGGTCGTCCGGTACCGCTGCTCACGCGGTATTTGATCCAGCGAGCTCAAGCCGCAAAGCAATGACCCGGATAGACTTTTACACCGGCTCAACTGACAAGCTGCGCACCGCCTGTCAGTTGAGCCATAAGGCCATGCAAAACGGTCTGCATACCATCGTCAGCCTGCCCGATGCCGCCAGTTGCGATGCGCTGGATCGGTTGTTGTGGCATTACCCTGACACCGCCTTCATCCCGCATTGCCGCAGCGACGCGGAACAGGCGGCGCAGACACCGGTTGTTCTGAGCCACGACAACGACAAATTCCCACACCACGACCTGTTGATCAGCCTGCATGACGAGTGCATGTCCTTTTTCAGCCGCTTTGATCGTGTCATCGAGATCGTCGGCACGAGCGAGGAAGAAAGCCGCCTAGGACGTGAGCGCTACACGTTTTACCGTGATCGCGGCTACGAACTGCGCCATTTCGACCTGAACAAGGCAAAAGAGCCATGACGCCGCAAAATATTTATTCTACGGATGAATTGCCTTTGTTGACCGAAGTCGTCGAGCATCCAGACTTTGACGACTTGCCGATACTCACCGAGGTCGTTGCCGAAGAGATACCGGTTGGCGATTCTCATCTCATAGCCGAACAACAAACCGCCAGCGCAGCCGTGCTGCCACACGCATTAACTACGGAAGAGATGCAGCGCCTGTTGCAGCAACTTGAAATCCACCTGGAAACCGTATTCACCGGCAAACTAAACAGACACATCGAGCAACTGCAAAAACTCGCCGTTGATCTGGCGATCAGCGAACTCAAAGCCGAACTCCCCAAACTGCTCAGGGATGCGCTAATCCAAAAGTAGGGTGGGCAATATGCCCACGCGTTCAGCCTTCGGTGGGCAATATGCCCACCCTACCGTATAATCCGCCCTCTTCGACAAGCTCAGGACAGGCTTTACAGCCTCAGCACCATGGAACTCACCAAAAGTTTTGAACCCAAAGAAATCGAATCGCGCTGGTATCCCAAATGGGAGGAATCCGGTTATTTCAAGACAGGCCTTGATCCGGCCAAGAACGAATCTTTTTGCATCCAGTTGCCGCCGCCGAACGTAACCGGCACGCTGCATATGGGTCATGGCTTCAACCAGACTCTGATGGATACGCTCACCCGCTATCACCGCATGCGCGGCGACAATACCCTGTGGCAGCCGGGCACCGATCACGCGGGCATTGCCACGCAAATCGTGGTCGAGCGCCAGCTTGATGCACAGGGCATCAGCCGCCACGACCTGGGTCGCGAGGCATTTATCGAAAAAGTCTGGGAGTGGAAGAAAATCTCCGGCGACACCATCACACGCCAGATGCGCCGTCTGGGCACCTCGCCCGACTGGTCGCGTGAACGATTCACCATGGACGAAGGCCTGTCACAATCGGTCACTGATTCTTTCGTACGCCTGTTCAACGAAGGCCTGATCTATCGCGGCAAGCGTCTGGTGAACTGGGATCCCAAGTTGCACACCGCAGTATCCGATCTGGAAGTCGTACAGGAGGAAGAAGACGGTTTCATGTATCACATCCGTTATCCGCTGGCCGACGTGGATGCGCTGCACGGCCTGACGCATCTGACCGTCGCCACCACCCGCCCCGAGACCCTGCTGGGTGACGTCGCGGTGATGGTGCATCCTGAAGACGAACGCTATGCGCATCTGATCGGCAAGACCGTCAGACTGCCGTTGTGCGAGCGTGAAATCCCCGTCATCGCCGACGACTACGTGGATCGCGAATTCGGCACCGGCGTGGTCAAGGTCACGCCTGCGCATGACTTCAACGACTATGCGGTGGGTCAGCGCCACAAACTGGAGATGATTTCCATCCTCACACTGGATGCGAAGATCAACGAACACGCGCCCGAAAAATATCGCGGCATGGACCGTTTTGATGCGCGCAAGGTTATCGTTGCCGACCTCGAAGCGGCTGGCGTATTCGACAAGGCCGAGAAGCACAAACTCAAGGTGCCGCGCGGCGACCGCACCGGCGTGGTGATCGAACCTATGCTCACCGACCAGTGGTTCGTCGCCATGAGCAAGGAAGGTCCTGAGGGCAAGAGCATCACCGAGCAGGCGCTGGAATGCGTGTCCAGCGGCGAAATCAAATTCCATCCCGAAAACTGGGTCAACACTTACAACCAGTGGCTGAATAACATTCAGGACTGGTGCATCTCCCGCCAGCTGTGGTGGGGGCATCAGATTCCGGCATGGTATGGCGTGAACGGCGAAGTGTTTGTCGCGCACGACGAAGCCGGGGCACGCCATCTGGCCGATCAGGCCGGTTACGCCGGACAGCTCGACCGCGATGCCGACGTGCTCGACACCTGGTTCTCTTCCGCGCTGTGGCCATTTTCTACGCTGGACTGGCAGGAAGGAAAATCATTCGAAGAACAGAACGCCTTCGTTCAGCAATACCTGCCCTCCACGGTGCTGGTCACCGGCTTCGACATCATCTTCTTCTGGGTCGCGCGCATGGTGATGATGACCAAACACATTACCGGCAAAATCCCGTTCAAGGATGTGTATGTGCACGGCCTGATCCGCGATTCGGAAGGACAGAAAATGTCCAAGTCCAAGGGCAATGTGCTCGATCCGATCGACCTGATCGACGGCATCGCCCTCGAAGATCTGGTGAAGAAGCGGACCACCGGCCTGATGAACCCGAAACAGGCGGAACAAATAGAAAAACACACGCGCAAGGAGTTCCCTACTGGCATACCCGCCTTCGGCACGGATGCGCTGCGCTTCACCTTTGCCTCGCTGGCCTCACCCGGGCGCGATATCAAATTCGACATGCAGCGCTGCGAAGGCTATCGCAACTTCTGCAACAAGCTGTGGAACGCGACGCGCTTCGTGCTGATGAACTGCGAAGGGCACGACACAGGACTCGATGAGACGTTGCCGCTGGAATACTCCGCCGCCGACCGCTGGATGATCAGCCTGCTGCAACTGGCGGAACTGGAAATGGCGCAACATTTTGCCGACTACCGTTTCGACATGGCCGCGCGCACGGTGTACGAACTGGTCTGGAATACCTATTGCGACTGGTATGTGGAACTGGCCAAGGTACAGATCGCCAACGGCAATGCCTCCCAGCAGCGCGCCACGCGCCGCACACTGGTGCGCGTACTGGAAACCATGCTGCGCATGGCTCACCCGATTATTCCGTTCATCACCGAAGAGCTGTGGCAATCCGTCGCCCCGTTGGCCGGAAAATCCCCCCCCAACCCCCCTTTATCAAAGGAGGGGGTAGAGGGGATTTCCATCATGCTGCAAGCCTATCCCCAAGCCGATACAGGAAAAATAGACCGTGCTGCGATGGAACAGATCGCGCTATTGCAGGAAATGGTCAACGCATGCCGCCGTTTGCGCAGCGAAATGAATCTGTCTCCCGCACAACGTGTGCCACTGATTGCCGCAGGCGATGCCGCGACACTCAACGCACTCGCACCTTACATCAGCAGCATGGGCAAGCTCAGCGAAGTCCAGGTTTTCGCCGAATTGCCGGAAGGCGATGCGGCAGTGGCCATCGTCGGTGCATTCAAGCTGATGCTGAAAGTCGAAATCGACGTCGTCGCCGAACGCGAGCGACTGGGCAAGGAAATAGCCAGGCTACAGGGCGAAGTGGCCAAAACAGAGGCCAAGCTGAGCAACGAAAGTTTCGTGGCAAGAGCGCCTGCTGCGGTAGTGGAACAGGAGAAGAAACGCATGGCCGACTTTGCTGCGACGCTGGAGCAACTACAGGCACAACGCGCAAAGCTGGGATAAATAAACTCGTCATTCCGGCGCAGGCCGGAATCCAGATAATTAAAAATCCCCGCGTAGCGGGACAGTTACTTAGTTTTGTCTGCTGCGCAGAATATTTTTTGCTGGATTCCGGCCTGCGCCGGAATGACGGCACTTAGCGGCGGCGAATCAGAAACATGAATTCGCCGTGCTGTTCGCTCGATGAGAGCAACTCGTTGCCGGTCTGACGGCAAAACATCTCAAAATCCTTAATGGATCCCGGGTCGGTCGCGATGACATGCAACACGGCTCCGCTGCTCATCGCAGACAGGGATTTTTTGGTGCGCAATATGGGCAGCGGACACGCCAGTTGGCGCACGTCCAGCTCAACATCAAACGGTTGCCCGGACCGGAGCTCTGTGTCCGCACTCATGCGACAGGCAAACCTGCACCCGCCCAGGCGGCAATCCCGCCTTGCAGGTTGTACACATCAGAATAACCATTGGCTGCAGCAAACGCGGCAGCCTGCCCAGAACGTCCGCCCATCTGGCAATAAAACACAATCGTCGCAGTCTTATCAAGTTCATTCAGGCGCAACGGCAATAAATGCAGCGGCAACAAGTCGCCCTGCGGGATTTTCCCGCGCAGCACTTCCGCATCCGTGCGCACATCAATCAGTCTTAAATCATCCTGCTGCAATCTCGTCGCCAATTCGTCGACTGTTATATTCTTGAAACCTGTCACGTCTTCTTCCTTTTTAACTGCGTTCAATTTACCGGGGGCGAATTCTGCGCACTTTTCTGGGCAAAGTCCAGAGAGATGAGCATGCAGCCTATAGCTACTTGCTACCCGCTACCCGCTTTTCAAAAAGCGTTTATCATAGCGCCCATGAGAAAACTTACCCTGGTATCACTGCTGAGCTTTTCGTCCTTCGCCTTCGGCGACGGTTTGCCTGACTTGGGGGATGTGTCGCAAACCGTGCTCACGCCGATTCAGGAGCGCCAGATCGGACAGCAGAGCATGCTGGAGATTCGCTATACCCGCCAATTGCTCGATGATGCGGAAATCAGCGATTACCTTAATCAACTGGGCTACAGGCTGGTTGGATACAGTAGCGAACCCTCGCTCGAATTCGAATTTTTCGCACTAAATGATTTCGGCGTCAACGCTTTCGCCTTGCCGGGTGGTTTTATCGGCGTCAATGCAGGTCTGTTGCTCACCACACAAAGCGAATCCGAACTCGCCTCTGTGTTAAGTCATGAAATTGCCCACGTTACCCAGCACCATCTGGCGCGCATGGTTGCCTCGCAGAAAGGCGACACCCTGGCTTCCATGGCCGCCATTGCCGTTGCGATACTCGCCGCGCGCAGCAATGCGCAGGCCTCTCAGGCTGCCCTCGCCAGCGTACAAGCGCGCGCCGTGCAGAAGCAGCTTGATTTCACCCGCATCCATGAGCAGGAAGCAGACCGCATCGGCCTGGACATTTTGCAAAAGGCCGATTTCAACGCCCATGCCATGCCGGAATTCCTGGAACGCTTACAACGCGCGACCCGCTTGCTCGAGGGTAATGCACCCAATTATCTGCGCACCCATCCGATCACCAGCGACCGTATCGCGGACATTGAGAACCGGGTCAGCAAGCAGCCTTACCGCCTGATGCCTGACAGCCTCGACTTCCAGTTAGTGCGCAGCAAACTCATCGGCGCACAAAAAGGGACGGTTGATGCCATCAGCTACTTCAACGATGCGCTGACGACACACAAACATGGCAACCCGATTGCCCAGCGCTATGGCCTGGTGAACGCACTGCTGCGCAACAACGAAATCGAACGTGCCGCACAGGAACTGGAGATACTGCGCAATCAGGCGCAGACCAGTCCTCAGTCACAACACAATGCCATGCTGACAACGCTCACGGGACAAGTGAAACGCGCCGTTAAGGCAAACGATACGCTGGATTATTATCGTACTGCCGTGCAGAATTTTCCCCGACATCGCGCCCTGATTTACGATTATGTCGACCTGTTGCTGCAAAGCAAACAGGCAGAAATCGCCGTCAAACTGCTCGCTGAACAAATCACGCGCCACCCCGCAGATACCACGCTCTACAACCTGCAAGCACGCAGCTACAACCAGCTGAATAAACCGTTCGAGCAGCATCAGGCACAAGCTTACAGCTACGCCTGGCAGGGCAATCTGTTTGCTGCCATCGAGCAACTCGAACTGGCGAAACGAGCTGGCGGGAGCTTCTACCAGCTCTCTACGGTGGAGTCCGATTTGCGTGAATTACACGAAATGCTGGGTGCACGCGCCAAGAAATAGATTCGATTCTGATGCACCACCGAGATTCATCTATAATCCTTAAAACCTCATTTCATCCACGAAAGGCACGAAATTCACGAAAGAAAACAATCGACTACATAAATTGAGCAACGCACCCAACGGGTGATGCAACAAATCAGGATATGCATTTGAATTTGTTCGTGTTTTTTCGTGGGTT
>JAUSAO010000020.1 GCA_030652475.1 Gallionella sp.
CCTGAGAAGATGGAAGAAACTCTGCGACGGGTTCGAAGCCCAAGACGCTGTCCTCCTCATCCGATGACCCTTAAAGGCTTTACCGAAAAAAGAAAGTCATTATTTTCAAAGAACGTTTTTTACTAACTTTCACCATACAAGACGCAGAGGCGCTGAGAAGGACGAAAAAAGTTTTTTTCTGCGTCTCTACCCCAGACCAGACAACCTGTTTTGATACCTGGAATTATGTCCCTGTTATTTGCCTTGCGGGATGCCCCAGTGCAGTTTGTTGCGCAGGATGGAGAAGTAGTCCCGGTGGGGAGAGATGATCAGTTGCAGGGGATGTTCAGCTGCCTCGATTTCCAGTATCTCATTGCTCTGCATGTCCCAGGCCGACTGACCGTCGATAATGATCTTGGCGTAATGACCAGGGCCATCATCGATGCGGGTGCTGAGTCTGGTCTCAGGTGGCAGGAGGACCGGCCTGCTGCTGAGCATGAAGGGGCAGATCGGGGTGACCAGGATTGATGCCAGTCCTGGATAGACCAGCGGCCCCCCGGCTGAGAGATTATAGGCGGTGGAGCCGGTGGGAGTCGAAAAGATCAGTCCGTCTGCCTTATAGGTGGTGATATATTCTGTGTTCGCTTGGGTGGAAAGTTGCAGGACCCGGTCCAGGGTTCCCTTGCTGATCACCACCTCGTTTAAGGCGTACCAATATCCTGTCGGCTTATTTTCCCGGATGATGCGGGTCTTGAGCATCATCCGATTTTCAACGGTTACGGCCCCCGAGATGATTTCTTCCAGAGCCGGTAGGGCCTCCTGCTCAGTCAGCTCAGTCAAAAATCCCAAGTTGCCCAGATTGATCCCGATCACCGGAATGGAGTGACGGGCCGCCTGGTCTGCCACATGGAGCAGAGTTCCATCCCCGCCCAGAATAATTAAAATATCAAGATCAGGTTCAATCTGGTTGATTGTGGCCGTGATTCCCTTGCCCTTCAGCCAATCGCAGAGCATGTCGGCAAAGGCGTCGGCCGGCTCGTGATCTTTTTTGATTATAATGCCTGCCCGGCGCACAGAAAAATCAGAGACAGTGCGAAAGGGATAAAGAGGGGTTGCCATCTTATTTCTTCCCGAGCTCAATGGAACGATTGGTTGCGGCTTCGATGGCATCCATGATGATTCCCTTGAAGCCCGCCTTCTCCATGACATGCTGGGCGGCAATGGTGGTGCCTCCCGGAGAGGTGACCATGGCCCGGAGGACGGCTGGATGTTTGCAGCTTTCCTGCATCAGTTTAACCGAACCGAGCACGGTCTGAAGGACCAGAGTCTCGGCAACGGGACGGGCCAGACCGGTTTTTATTCCGGCATCAATCATTCCTTCAATGAAGGTAAAGACATAGGCCGGCCCGGAACCGCTGAGTCCGGTGACTGCATCCAAATACTGCTCTTCCATGATGACGGCTACTCCCACTGCGTCAAACAGGGATTTAGCAAGAGTCATGTCTGCAGCTGTACTATTTTTATTACCACTCAGGGCCGAGGCGGATTCGAGGACGAGGGCCGGTGTATTGGGCATGACGCGGATGATCTTGCACTGCCGGCCGCTGAGATGACTTTCATAAAAAGAGATGGGCAGTCCAGCGGCAATGGAGATGATCAGATGCTCTGCGGTGATCAGCTCTTTTGAGCCAGTGAGAAGAGAGCCCATCACCTGGGGTTTTACCGCCAGGATCACGGTGGCACAGGAATTCCAGATTGGGACCCCGCTGTCGAAGGGCTGAACCTGATAGGTCTCTTTGAGATAATAGCGCCTTGCGCTCTCAGGTTCGGCTACCAGGATGTTCTCTGCGGCACATAAGCCAGACTGAATAATACCGCGAATCAGGGCTTCACCCATCTGGCCGCCGCCGATAAAACCGATTTTTGTTGTCATATTTTTTTGTCCTTTTTTGTTGAGTGGAAAGATCAGGGAACTGTACCATGTCTCAGGAAAACAATCTATACTGGAAGAAATGATGGATTCGTAAAAAGGTACTTCGTGGCGTAACAAGCTGAAAATATTATTAAAAAACCATTGCATTCAAAGGGCGGCCGTGCTATTATATCCTTACAAATTAAACACTTACAGGGATACCATGCTCAACGTCAAGGATCACAAAACCATCTACATGTTTGACCCTTTTGAATATCTTGGCCCAAAACGGCGACAGCTGTTGAATGATTCCTGGGCGGGGATCTTTCGGGACCATATCCGCCATGTTCTTCCTGTGG
This sequence comes from Gallionella sp., assembly GCA_030652475.1. Classification (GTDB taxonomy): domain Bacteria; phylum Pseudomonadota; class Gammaproteobacteria; order Burkholderiales; family Gallionellaceae; genus Gallionella. Next base: position 2,251 of record JAUSAO010000020.1, read on the forward strand.
GT
>JAUSAO010000034.1 GCA_030652475.1 Gallionella sp.
GTTCATCAACAACACTGATCCGCCGTTTTGACCTGTCGCCGCATCTAATTACGATACAAAGCAAAGGGCACGAAAGTGCCCTTTGTGCTACCTGCCGTCAACCTGCGCCAGATTTACGCGGATTTACACCGCCGCCAACAGCTATTCGCAGCATCAGCAAACGAATAGCGTCCGAGATGGACAGACCCATGGCTTCCAGTGCATCAGCAGCGCGTTCCTTGGTGTCTGTATCAATACGAGCGCGAACATATGTGTCGGCGGTACTAGCGACTCTCCTTAAAAATTGGTTGGCTGAGCTTCATTGTAGTCACAAAGCGACTACATATCAAGTTGCTGGATACTTGCTGTCGCGAGTTTTCGATCTGTCCGGTTTTGTAGCACGCAACCTATCCGGTTGTCCTATTGCCCGAGGAGAGCGATATGAAGCCGACAAAAGTGCTACAGGAGATAATGCAGATGAGATTCGAGGAAGCGTACGAAGGATGAACTGACCTTCATGATATATGAAAGAGCTTCTGACTGGCTCCCTGCATCGCCGAGTACACCATCCAGTCTGAAGCTACCTGCCCCGCAAGGCATCCGCCAACACCGTAAGCGCATCGGCAAACCGTCTCGCCGTTTCTGGCGGTGGCAAAGGCACTTTGAGGTTGCGCCTACCGGTTGTCGGATCGCGTTCGATCCAAGGATGGGGTGTTGTTCCTCCATTATCGGTCGCCGTCAGCGCGGTGACTAACTGTGAGCCAAACTGTAACAGCGCGCCCCATGGATCGGCACTGGCCTGAGCCGACGCAACGTCATCGGATTTCTGCGCCTCCATGCCAGTGTTGGCCATGTCCTCGGCGGTCGTCTCTATAGGTTCCGCCCCGGATGCTGCGGCCACATTGCCCACCTCCTCCTCCGGGCTGACAGCCTCGCCTTCGCCCATGTGGCCCGTGACATTCTCCACATCTTTCATAAAGCGGTTGAGACGCGAGCCACCGAGCGAAATCTCGCCAGTGCCGCCGTCGAGGATACCCGCCGCAAGCGAGCGCTTAAATGCCAGCACCGAGAGCATGCCCTCCTCGATGGTGCCCTTGGATACGAAATTGACGATCTGCACCGGACGTTTCTGTCCCATGCGATGAATGCGCGCGATGCGTTGTTCGAGGATGGCCGGGTTCCACGGCAAGTCCATATTCACCAGCGTGGAAGCGTGTTGCAGGTTGAGTCCCGTGCTGCCTGCATCGGTCGAGAGGAACACGCGGCACTCCGGGTCATCGCGGAAACGTGCTATCAGCGCCGGGCGTTTTTCCGACGGCACGCCACCGTGAAAACTGACGTAGCCGATGCCGCGCGCTTCCAGCCTGCGGATGACGATGTCGTGCGTCCGCGTCCACTGGCTGAACACCACCGCCTTGCTCTCCGACTGCGCGAACAGGCCGTCCAGCAGCGCTGCCAGCTCATCGGCTTTGACCCCGTGGTCGGTCTCATGGTCGAGCAGAAAAGTGCTATTGCACGACATGCGCATATTTTGCAAGGCGCAGGTGAGCCGCCGCTGATCCGTGTCCGACAGGTATTTCACCTTGCGCCAGCGCAGCACGATTCGCCTCACCACCTCTGCGTTCTCCTGATGATGGATCATCTGCATCTCGGTCATCGGCACCAGCAGGTTCTGGTCGGTGCGTTCCGGCAACTGTTGCAGCACCTCGGCCTTGCGGCGGCGGATCATCACGGGTGCCAGCGTCTCGCCGATTTTCTCAAGACCTGTATAGCCCGTCACCCTCCCCGCTTCGTCCTTGACCTGATGCTCGTGCAACATCTTCCAAGTCGGCCCGAGACGGTACTGGTCGACGAACTGCACGATGGAGATCAGTTCCTCCAGCTTGTTCTCCAGCGGCGTGCCGGTCAGCACGATGGCATAGGGGCTGTCGATGCGTTTGAGCGCCTTCGCCGCGATGGTGTTCCAGTTCTTCACCCGCTGCGCCTCGTCCACGATCACCAGTTCCGGTGCCCAAGCGTCTATCAAATCCAGATCGGACTTGAGCTTCTCGTAGTTGGTGATCTTGCAGAAATCATCTAAGGCGAAGTCCTTCTGTCGCTGCGTTCTTCCGCCGGACAGAACCCGCGACACGCGCCCCGCAAAGCGCGCGATCTCGCTCTGCCACTGATACTTGAGCGAAGTCGGGCAAATCACCAGCACCTTGGACACGCCGAAATGCCGCGCCAAAATCTCGGCTGCCGCAATGGCCTGGATGGTCTTGCCAAGCCCCATCTCATCGCCGATCAACGCGCGCCCGGCGCGCACCGCGAACAGCGCACCCTCGGCCTGGTAAGTATAAAGCGGCGCTTTCAGCATCTTCTTCAACAACGGGTCTTTCGCGCCGCGCGGAAAAATTCCGTCCAACGCGACCGCTCGACGTTCCGCATCGCGCTGCCCGGCGACAAAATCGAGCGCATCGTCGTAGGCGCGCAACTCGTGGCCGCTCTTCGCCGCCGCCGCGACAAAGCGCTCCAACTCGTCGTAGCGGTTCTCGCGCAACACCCAGCCGCGCGGCTCGTCGAACAACAGCGCAGCCGCCTTGCTCACCGCCGGAGGACAATCCGTCCCGGCGCGAAAATAGATAGCCCGTCCGCCATCGTTACGCAGATACAGTTCTGAAAACGGCGGCTGATAGCCTCGCGCAAACGCCGCCTTGGCACCCCGCTTCTTCTCCAGTTGCGACAAGGTGAATTCAATATGCTTGCATGTACCCAGTTCGTTGGTCGCGTAGTCCGGGCAGGCGCAGAAATTGTCGCCCGGATGCGGCCCGCGAATCGCCACGCGATAACTGCTCTTCGACTGTGGGTTGCCAACGCGAAAATCCGAGAAGAACGGTTCGGCTCCCAGACATTCCAATTCGAACGATTGCTCGCGCCCGAACTGCCGCCGCAACGCGCGCTGCCAATCAATCGGTGAAATACCATCTGGGGCATGGGTTCGGGAAAGCTTGAGTTCCTTGATGGGCTTGGTGGCTTTACTCTTAGTTTTCATTGGCGGTGTACCTCTTTCAGGAAAGACTTTTTTGGTAATAGATTGATCTGATAGCCCATGGCCCTATAGCCGCGCTGGCGCTTTTCCCACATGCGCTCCAGTGCCGTGTTGCCGGTATCAACGTAATCATAGATCAGCACATCCGATTTGCTGGCGTGTTCGCGGTGCAGGCGTCCGGCATATTGCTGCAAGGTGCCTTTCCATGAAACCGGCATCGCCAGCATCAGCGTATCAAGGGGCGGGTGATCGAAACCTTCGCCGATAAGCCGACCAGTGGAGAGCAATACACGAGGAGCGTCGCCGGGCAAGGCTTCCAGCGCTTCCAGCAGTGTGGTGCGCTGCTTGCGGGGCATGCGGCCATGCAAAGCAAACAGGTTTTCTACCTGACCGCTAAGCGCCATCTCCAATTTGTCGAGATGCTCGGTACGTTCGGTGAGCACAAGGATGCTGCGACCAGCGCGATAGGCCTGGAGCACGTCCTCGACAATTTTCTGGCTGCGCTCAATGCTGTCGGCGAGCTGCCGGAAAATATCCTGAATACCCATGGCTGGATCGCTGCTCAGTGGTGTTGTCAGAAGTCGGGGAATCACCATCAATGATCGTGGCGCACCTTCTGGCCGACTGGCCTCATGGCGGATGGGGCCGCACTGCATAAAGATGATCGGATGCTGTCCATCGCGGCGTATCGGCGTCGCCGTGAGACCGAGCACGTAGCGCGCCTTGGCTCGCCGCAGTAGGCTGTCGAATGAAACGGCAGATATGTGATGGCATTCGTCCACCACGATGTGGCCGTATTGCTCGATCAGGTCGTTGATTTCGCCCTTACGGGTGAGGGATTGCATGACGGCAATATCGATCTTGCCAGATGGTTTGCGCTTGCCAGCACCGATGGTGCCGAGATCACCCTTTTCCAGGTTCAGGAAGGTATGCAACCGCTCCTGCCACTGCTTGAGCAGTTCGGTGCGATGGACAAGTATCAACGTGTTAACGCCGCGCCGGGCAATGATCGCGGCGGCGGTCACGGTCTTGCCGAACGCGGTAGGCGCACAGAGAACGCCGGTATCGTATGCCATCATGGCCTTGACCGCCTTCTCCTGGTCGGGGCGAAGCTGGCCGGTGAATTTCATGGATAGCAAATCTCCGGCAAAGCACTCATCGCCAAGTTCAAGTGCGATACCGTTCTCATCGAGTAGTTTTGTTACTGCGTCCAGGCAACCTCGGGGCAAGGCGATGTGTTGAGGATAGTTTTCGGCACAACCAATGATACGAGGCTTATCCCAAACCGGAAAGCGCATGGCTTGAGCCTTGTAGAACTCTGGATTCTGAAATGCCGCGAGCCGGATCAGGCGATTCATCAACGATTGCGGCAGTTGATTTTTCTCGAAGTAAATCTGGTTGGCAAGTACGGCGGTGAGCTTGTCCGGCAATGGCCCGGCAACTTTTTTCGACAGCGGCTGGCGTTTCCACGGTTCGCGTTCATCCTCTTCGGTGATGAACGCTACATCCAGCGGATGGCTTCCGCCCGTCGCATTCTGTATGGCGGATTCCAGTTCTGCCGATGACATAGGGCAGACCGATGCCAGAAACGCCCATTGATCTGGATACGGCTGGAGAGCTTCGTCTACGAACAGGCTGAATCCCTTTTCGCGGGCTTCCTTCTGGAGCGGCAACGCAATCAAGTTGCCGAAACCGCCCTTGGGCATGGTGTCCTGATTGGGGAACAGCCGGTCATACGATTCGAGTTTCATTTGCCGGGTGCGGGTGCAGGTATGGCTGATGATGGCGGAACCGAGACGGCGCGCATCCCGTGCAGGCACGGCGGAAGTAAAGAAAATCCAGGCATGGGCACCTGCACCGGAGCGGGAGATTTCGATGGCGACAGGCACGCCAAGCTCGCGGCATGAAACGGCAAAGGCTTTGACATCGTCGCGCCAGTCTGCCTCGTCAAAATCGGCAGCGAGGAAATGGCAGATATCATCGGTGAGCAAAGGATAAACGCCGACGACATGCTCCCCGGCAAGATGATCGTAAATAACTCGGTCATCGAGTGATAGCAGCAGGCGGTTTCCGCATTCGCTGCATTTCACCCGCCTCTTGTCGCAGAGGCCGATTTTCCACTCATTGCCACAGGCCGGGGAATAGCCGGATCGTGTGCCATCCTTGTTGACCCAGCGTACAGGGTAAACATCGGTGCGGCCACGGAAGCGCCGCCGGAACAGGGCTATCTTTTCTTCGGTGCTCAGGTTCAGATTCGACTTGGCTTGTGGTACAGGCGGCACCGATACGGGAAGCTCGACGGAATGCGGGATACCGTGTTTTTCCAGCAGTGCAATCAGGCGGACATTCTCTGCTTGGAGTTGCGCGCACTCCTGCTGTTTATCGGCAAGTTGTTGATCCAAAGTTTTCAACCTGGGAAACGATTAAACCGGTCAATAAGTTCGCTTGCCTGCAACTCGAATCGGGGTTTGTTTGCCGTGCGCAGTTTTTCCAGATTGAGCAGCTTCCAGCGGATCGCTGGCAAGTTCTTTAGATGGTCGAATGGCATCAGTGTCCAATCGGGTTCGGCACGCACAAACGAGAGCATAAAGCGCCGGTGAGTATCAGTGAGCATCTTGGGCAGTTCCTCGCGGATGTGCCGCCGTGTTTCGATCAAGTGCTGCAACGGAATTTCGGTTGCGGTCATGCCGACAAAATCCGTGCTGTAGACTTCCTCCAGCGGCAGATCGTTTGAAAACAGTACCTCATGAACCGGGCGATTGTGGCCGGCAAGGTAGGCAACGAAACAATCCACCATTTCTGCTTCGAGGCCAAAGCGATCTATCATGGCGGCCACATCAAACCAGTCGCGCGGATGCTGACGATCCAGTGCTGCGACCAGCTTGCTGCCATAGAGTTCGGGGATGGCAAGGACGGGCAATTCCATCGCCATAGTGAACAGGTCGCAAGCCGAACTCACCAAGGCGCGATGCGCCACGGGCAACAACGTGCCCCGGAAGACAAAATTCACTTCGACTTTTACCTGGCTGGACTGATTGGCCACCAGCAACTTGGCTTCGTCGCCTTTTTGGGTCTTGTGGAGGGTAGTCGAATAGCCCATGCGTTCCAGCCGTGCCTTGGCTGTCAGCAATTCTTCGCCGATGGTTTTGAGAACTTGCTCTCGCTCCATGATGTAATCGGTGAAAACAACATCTATATCCACCGACAGGCGCGGCAGATCCTGCACGAAAAGGTTGAGGGCGGTGCCGCCCTTGAGTGCAAAATGCGGCGATTCAAAAATCACCGGCGCGACGATGAGCAGCAGGCGAACCGTATCTACGTATTGGCGATCCATTATTTTTTCAGGCTCAGGAGCTCACCGCTGCGGGTGCGCAGCGTCCAGCGGTGATCGCTGCCCATGCGCTGACTATGCGGGTGGACGATCTTCGCCCAAGGCAGCTCAAGTTCGTCGGCAAATTGGCGTGCCAATCGGACTACCTTGATGCGGGTGCAGTGGGTAAGCAGGGTGTCGAGTACGTCAGGGCGGGGATTGCGCAGACTCTCGGTCAGGTGCATTGCCTCTTCCACCGATTGGTGCTTGCCAACATTGCACAGCATCTCCAGCAGCGCGCGCTCGGGGACGGATACCAAAGGGCCATTCGGGGTCTCTGGCAGCGGCTGTATTCCAAAATTGGCGGGCAGTCCGACATCAAACAGTTGGGTGGTCTGGTAGCGGCAGGGACAGTGCGCCATCAGCCAGGATGGAATACGCACGGACTGATTGCCCCATAGCTCGATTTGATCACGAACAGACAAGTTGTGCCGGATGCCCCGCCAAGCGAGCGCAGTTTTGCCTCCGACATGCAAGCCAGGGGTGCGCCTTGCCAGATACAACAAGCATCCGTCCCGGCTCGGCTGATCGCCGACGAGCAAATACACCCCGCGCGACAGATGCTGTAGCCATCCGCTCTTGGCGAGGTAGGAGGCCAATTGCGGGGAGACCTCGTGCTTAGCCAAGGTAGAGGTTTCCACAGGTTCACCGCGCGGCAGTGCATCAAGCAGTCGCCGTATTGAATTATTTGGTTTAGTTAAAGCCATGCGCTAACTATGGCAAAATTTCCAAACAAATTCAAGTCCATTGCTTGGAAAAAGGAGCGCTGTGCTAAAGATGTTTGCCCAACGCCGCTCATTTGATAAACGAGCGTTGAGTTTCACATAAACCAGCCGCTCACATCAAATAAATAAACGCTCGTTTATATTTTTCACCGCTATCGCAGTTTCCTAGCCCTGCGCCGCTTGATACCATCAGCCTTGGAAACAGCGTTGATGGTATCGGACGGAATGAAAAATGAAAACCATTTTGATACCATCAAAAATACCATTACCAAGGGTATGCTGCCCCACGAACAACGTATTTATCGGAGCTACAGCGTATTTTTAGCTCATTGATAATGTGGAACAAAATATCAACAATCCAATAGTTTATCGTTTAATAACAATCAACTACAAGCAACTCCTACTCCCACTCGATGGTAGCAGGCGGCTTGCCGGAAATATCATAGACCACGCGGTTGATGCCGCGCACTTCGTTGATGATGCGGTTGGAAACACGCCCCAGCAACTCGTAAGGCAGATGCGCCCAGTGCGCGGTCATGAAGTCCTGCGTCTGCACGGCACGCAGCGCGACGACCCATTCATAGGTGCGGCCGTCGCCCATCACGCCGACGCTCTTGACCGGCAAAAATACCACGAAAGCCTGCGAGGTTTTCGCATACCAGGATAGGCCGTTTTCATCCACAGTGGCATTCAGCTCTTCCATGAAGATGGCATCGGCGCGGCGCAACAAGTCGGCATATTCCTTCTTCACTTCACCCAGGATACGCACCCCCAGACCCGGGCCCGGGAAGGGATGGCGATACACCATGCCGGGCGGCAAACCGAGTGCGACACCGAGTTCGCGCACTTCGTCCTTGAACAATTCGCGCAATGGTTCCAGCAACTTGAGATGCAGGCTTTCCGGCAGGCCGCCGACATTGTGATGCGATTTGATGGTGTGCGCCTTCTTGTTCTTGCCGCCCGCCGATTCGATCACGTCGGGATAGATCGTCCCTTGTGCCAGCCATTTGGCTTGTGACAATTTGCCCGATTCGCGCTGAAATACTTCGACGAATTCACGCCCGATGATTTTTCGCTTCTGCTCGGGGTCGGTCACGCCGGTCAGATGATGCAAAAATTCGGTACTGGCATCGACATGTATCACTTTCACGCCCAGATTCTGCGCAAAGGTTTCCATTACCTGTTCGGCCTCATTCAGGCGCAGCAGGCCGTTATCGACAAACACACAGGTCAGCTGATCGCCGATCGCACGGTGCAGCAACGCAGCCGCCACAGAAGAATCCACCCCGCCGGATAGCCCCAGAATAACTTCATCGCTGCCCACCTGGTTGCGGATATGCTCCACCGCTTCGCTGATGTAGTCCGGCATATTCCAGTCTTTGCCACAGCCACAAATGTCATGCACGAAACGGCTCAACATCGCCTTTCCCTGATGGGTGTGCGTCACTTCCGGGTGGAATTGCAGCGCGTAATAACGCCGCGCCTCGTCCGCCATGCCGGCAATCGGCGTGGTGGGATTGCTGGCAATCACGGAAAAACCGGGCGGCAATGAAGTCACCTTGTCACCGTGACTCATCCACACGTCGATCAGACCGTTCCCCTGATCGTTGACTCTATCCTGAATATCACGCAACAGCGCGGAGTGACCTTGCGCGCGAATCTCGGCATAACCGAATTCGCGCACCAGACCGTTCTCCACCGCTCCGCCCAGTTGCGCCGCCATGGTTTGCATGCCATAGCAAATGCCCAGCACCGGCACACCCAACTCAAACACCGTCTGTGGCGCGCGCGGCGTATCGCCTTCGGTCACCGAATTCGGCCCGCCGGAAAGAATGATGCCGCTGGGCTGAAAGTCGCGAATAAATGCATCATCCACGTCATAAGGATGCAGTTCGCAATAAACATTGGCTTCGCGGACCCTGCGCGCGATCAGCTGGGTATATTGCGAACCGAAATCTAGGATGAGGATTTTTTGATGAGTAGTCATTAGTCGTTAGACGCTAGTCGTTAGTCGTTAGTTAGGGATTTCTGCAAGCCTTTGAGCATCTTGCCAATCTCATCGGCAAGCTGGAGAGCCTTGCCGGATTGTTGTTCGGTTATGTAATTAAAGCGTTGCGCCAGGATAATTTGCGTCTCCAGTTCGGCTAGAGAGCCCATGGCAATTCCCAAGAAATGGCGAAATTCATTGTGTGAATTGCGCCCCTGCCCTTCTGCGATGTTGGAAGGAATAGAAACTGACGAACGTTGCAACTGGCTGGTCAGCCCATACACTTCATGTTTCGGAAAACCGGCTCCCAAACGATAAGCTTCCTCAGCCAATAACATGGCTAACTGCCAAACCTTCAAGTCACGATACCCGGCCATGGCAGCTCCGCTGCAAGTTAGGGAAGCGCTGATTTATTCGGTTTTGTCGTTCCCGCATATAAGTAGTGACTTTGCAATCGTTTTTTTGATTGCTTAGTCAATACTTAGTTGTTTCATCAGGCGGGAACCCAGTTAGATAAAGGCACTGGATCCCCGCTTTGCGAGCAGCCGCTTTGCGACTTGCCTGCTTACACCTCTGCGAGGGGATGAAGATTAAATCAGCATCTCCCTAATGAACAATCCGGGATTAAAAGGACACTTTCGGGTGTCCTTTTTTACGCGTGATACAACTTCGTCCCGCCTTTAGTCGCGAGGCTCATGACGGGAACCGCGAATTCCTGAATATTGGCAAACTTTGCAATGGTTTTGCGCAATTTCCGCTGCCGTCCACCGCCCCTCATCCGGCCAAAATGTCGCCAAAAAATCAGAATTGCCCTACAGCAATTAAGCGTTGAATACAGTATCTTTCCAACACTTTTCTGTCTGCGCCCATCATGAATAAAATCAAGCTCAGCGAAATACTGAACACAGGCGTAATGACGGTTGCAGCAGAAACTCCCCTTTCCGTAATCCTGCCCATGATGCAAACCGCACGCCTTGATGTGCTGGACAGAATTATCGCGAATCAGCCTCTTGCCGAAATTCTGCTGACCACCATTCAGCATCTTGAAAAATTATTCCCTGCAATGCGCGCCTCGGTGCTGCAAATAAATGCGCAAACCGGTTGTCTGGAGCGATGCCTCGCACCCGGCTTGCCGGACTTCTACCGCTCCGCAATCGAAGGTTTGCACCCTGCCCCCGGCGCCTATTCATGCGGAACGGCTGCCTATACCGGCGAGACGGTTATCGTCGAGGATGTGCAAACACACCCTTACTGGGCCTCTGCGCGCGAACTCACCGCGCGTGCCGGGCTTCGCGCCTGTACCGCGATCCCCTTCAAGGGGGCCGATGGCCAGGTACTCGGTGTATTTGCCGTGTATTTCGCCCAGCCGCACGTACCCGACGCAGCCGAACTGGGGCTGATTAGCGAATTTGCGCGCATGGCGGGCATCGCCATAGAGAAAGTAAAAACAGAAACGCAGCGCGGCGAAATTGCCGCCTCGCTCAGCCAAAGCGAAGCGCGTTATCGCAGCCTGGTCGAAGCCGCCCCTTTCCCGGTCGTCATCAGCCGCCTCACGGATGGCGCACTGCTGTACGGCAATCATCGCGCCGAACTCATGTTCGCTGTCAGCCGAGAACAAGGCACAGGAGAACTCGCCGTTAAATTCTATGTTGATCAGGCCGAACGCGCGCGGATCATCGCCAAGGTGCTCGACAAACAAATCATCTCCGACGAGGAAATCCGGCTTTACAAGGCGGGGGGAGAAATCATCTGGGTGTTGCTCTCGGCCTGCATCATGGAATTCGACGGACAGCCCGCCCTGTTGAGCAGCCTGGTAGACATCACCGAACGCAAGCAGTATGAAGAAAGGCTGCGCGAAGCCGCAGCCGTGATGAAAAGCACCCACGAGGGTGTGATGATTACCGACCTGACACCCCACATCGTCGCGGTCAATCCGGCTTTTTCAGCCATCACCGGTTACAGCATGGAAGAAATGATGGGCCAAAATCCCAACATCCTCAGCTCTGGCCGGGAAGACAGGCTTTTCTACCAGACGATGTGGCAGCAAATACTGGAAACGGGGCACTGGCAAGGCGAAATATTGAACCGACGCAAGAACGGCGAAATTTTTCCGCAATTGCTGACCATCAGCAGCATATTCAACGAACAACAGCAACCGATACGCTACGTCGGGATATTCGCCGACATCAGCGAACTCAAGGAGCATCAGGCACAGCTCAGATTCATGGCTCATCATGATGCGCTGACCCGCCTGCCCAATCGTTCCATGGTCGAGACCCGGCTCGAACAGGAAATCGAACAGGCGCATCGTCACGGCCTGAAGCTCGCCGTGCTGTTTTTTGATCTGGATCACTTCAAGATCGTCAACGACAGTTTTGGTCATCCGGTCGGTGACGAGTTGCTGTGTGCGGTCGCCGGGCGTCTGAACCTACGCCTGCGTGAAGGCGATACGCTGGCACGTCAGGGCGGCGATGAATTCATTCTGCTGGCGAGCACCCTGAGCGACACTCAGGATGCCGCAGTGGTGGCGCGCGACATCATCAGTTCATTGAGCGAGCCCTTCATACTGTCCGGGGTGCATGAAGTCTTTATCGGCTGCAGCATTGGTATCAGCCTGTTTCCGAATGACGGTTCAACCGTAACCGAATTGATGAAAAATGCGGATGCCGCCATGTATTTTGCCAAGGAAAATGGCCGCAACCAGTTCTCGTTCTACACCAAGGAATTAAACGCCGATGCGCGCAGCAAGCTGGTGATGGAAAATGATTTGCACCGTGCCCTGCTGAATAACGAACTACAGCTGCACTATCAGACGAAAATAGATTTACGCAGCGGCAAAATATGCGGGGTGGAAGCCTTGATACGCTGGAACAAACTTGATGGCACGCTGATGTCGCCCGCTGAATTCATCCCGCTGGCCGAAAAGACCGGTGTCATTCTGACCATAGGCAACATGGTGCTGGAGCGCGCCTGTTTGCAAATTCGTCAGTGGCTGGATGAAGGCTTAAAGAATGTGCTGGTCGCAATTAATATTTCCTCCAGGCAATTCCGCAACGGCAACCTTGACAAACTTATTGAACAGAGTCTGAACAAATACGAGATAGACGGACGCCATCTGGAACTGGAATTGAACGAAAGCATGATGATGCATGAGCCGGAACGCGCCATCGAAACAATGCAAAACCTCAAAAAACTCGGCGTAAAGCTTACACTGGACGATTTTGGTACCGGCTATTCCAACCTAGCCTACTTGCGGCGCTTCCCGATAGACAGCCTGAAGATAGACCAGTCCTTCGTGCATGGCATGATTACCGACCCCGGCGATGCTGAAATCGCCAACATCATCATCGATCTGGCGCATAGCCTGAAACTCAGCGTGCTGGCAAAAGGCGTTGAAAACGCGGATCAACTGGCCTTCATGCGCAGCAATGGCTGCGATGAGTTGCAAGGCTATCTGTTCAGCAAGGCACTACCCGCATCGGAAGTGGCCGAAATGATGCGCAGCGAAACGCCCATGATCATCGGCAGCATCGGTGCATGAAACAGCTTCCTGTCCAAAATGCGTTTTTCTTCAGTCTTCCTGTGCGTTCAGCTTATCCACGAAGGTCTGCAACTCCGGCGGCAATGGTGCGCTGATCTGTAGCGGCTCGCCGGTCAGCGGATGGCTGAACGAAATCGAATGCGCATGCAGAAACATGCGCTTCAAGCCCTGCTTCATCAATTCCCGGTTACGCGCGAAGTCACCGTATTTGTCGTCGCCGGCAATCGGAAAACCCAGATGAGACAGATGCACACGTATCTGGTGGGTGCGCCCGGTCTTAAGCTGCGCCTCCAGCAAACTAAACCCCCGGTCTCGATTCATCGACGATCCATCGTTGGCTTCCGCGTGCGCTCCTTGTCGTGCTGCTTGCACTGCCATCGTCGCGCCCTTATCGCCGTCTCGCCTCGCCTTCGACTCAAGACCGGAGAAACCCGGCCAGTTTTTTTGCAGCGTGAAAATGGTGTGCGAGGCTTGCCCTCCTTCCCTGACCATCACGCGCTTTTCGCCTTGCGGCGTGTCGAACTTGTGCAACGGCAGCTTGACATGCTGTTTGACGTTCAGCCACCGTCCCAGCACCAGCGTCAGATAGCGTTTGTCACTGTTACCCTCGCGCATGATTTCGTGCATCGCGGTAAGCGCGGAACGCTTCTTTGCCAGCAACAGCACCCCGGATGTTTCGCGGTCCAGCCGATGCACCAACTCCAAAAACTTGGCCTGTGGACGGGCGCGGCGCATTTGTTCGATTACACCGAAACTCACCCCGCTGCCACCATGCACCGCCAGACCGGACGGCTTGTTGATCACCACCAGCGCATCATCCTCGTAAATAATCGGCAGCTCCAGCGCGGGAATATAGACTTCTGCCCCCTCTTCCTTCCTGGCGACGCGCACCGGAGGAATACGCAACAGATCGCCCAGTTTCAGCCTATAGGTCTGATCCACGCGCTTCTTGTTCACCCGCACTTCGCCGCGCAAAATGCGATAAATATGGCTTTTCGGCACCCCTTTTAAATGGCGAAACAGAAAGTTGTCGATGCGCTGTGCTTCACCACTTTCATCTATCGTAAGTAATGTGACAGATTCTTTGCTTAAACTATTCATTATGCTTATACTTCGGCGTTCGCGCGTTTTGGATTGGATAAGTTCGGGATACCTCTTCCCGCCGATTGTCTCTGGCAAATTTCTACATTGAAAATTTGTTCAGGCAGTTGGAAAAAGCGATGGCGCAATGCGCCTCCTCCCGCCAGCCGCAGCCCGGTTAATATCACTCACCGGAACCAGCAGTGATAGTAATTGATTTGCGCGCTCAAAGCACCTGTGGATTTCCGTAACGGGGCAGAAGAGTTGCAGCACCTTGTGGTCGAGCCGGACAAATGCAGGAGCCGCTGATTAGCCGCCCTGCACGAATCCAGGAATTCTCCCCAACTGTGCTGTGATTTATGCCACGCTACCCAAAGCAACAAGACCAACTACTCAAAGAGAACCGATTTGATCAACTGTTTTTATACACTGTTCACGCGATTTTTCCCTACCTACGCCTAATCGCTGTAGTTTGAGTCTTGCCCGTGTCAGAGCGCGGGAGAAAATATAAATGAAACGCATGTTATTCAATGCGACACAACCGGAAGAACTCCGTGTCGCCATTGTTGACGGTCAAAAGTTAATTGACCTGGACATTGAAACCGCCGGCAAAGAACAACGCAAGAGCAATATTTACCAGGCTGTCATCACACGCATCGAGCCCAGTCTCGAAGCCTGTTTCGTCGAATATGGCGGCAACCGTCACGGTTTCCTGCCGTTCAAAGAAGTATCCTCGCAGTTCTATCAACCCGGTTGCGGCAACCGCCCGTCGATCAAGGAAGCCTTGCGCGAAGGCCAGGAACTGCTGGTCCAGATCGAGAAGGACGAGCGCGGCAACAAGGGCGCAGCACTGACCACCTTCATCAGTCTTGCCGGTCGCTACATCGTGCTGATGCCGAACAACCCGAACGGCGGCGGTGTATCACGCCGCATCGAGGGGGATGAACGCACCGAGTTGCGCGAAGTCCTGTCGCATCTGGACGTACCGGAAGGCATGAGCATCATCGCGCGCACCGCCGGTATCGGACGCAATGAAGAAGAGCTGCAGTGGGATCTGAACTACCTCAATCAACTGTGGACCGCCATTGCAGATGCGGCAAGCAGCGAAAAAGCGCCGTCTCTGATCTATCTGGAAAGCTCATTGGTGGTACGCGCGATTCGCGATTACTTCAACCCGGAAATCGGCGAAATCCTGATCGACACCGAAGACGTGTATCAGCAGGCACATGCCTTCATGAGCACAGTGATGCCCGATAACGTCAACCGCATCAAGCTTTATGTGGACGACGTACCGCTGTTCTCGCGCTTCCAGATCGAGCACCAGATCGAATCCGCCCATGCACGCGAAGTGCGCCTGCCCTCCGGCGGCGCCATCGTCATCGACCATACTGAAGCGCTGACTGCGATCGACATCAACTCAGCACGCGCCACAAAAGGCTCGGATATCGAGGCTACCGCGTTCAATACCAATCTGGAAGCGGCAGAAGAAATCGCCCGCCAGATGCGTCTGCGCGACCTGGGCGGGCTGATCGTGATCGACTTCATCGACATGGAAAACAGCAAGAACCAGCGCGATGTCGAAAACCGTCTGCGCGACTCGCTGCGCTTTGACCGTGCCCGCGTGCAGACCGCCAAGATTTCGCGCTTCGGCCTGCTGGAGCTTTCCCGTCAACGCCTGCAGCCCTCACTGGGCGAAAGCAACTACATCACCTGCCCGCGTTGCAGCGGTATCGGCCACATACGCGGCACCGAGTCCTCCGCATTGCACATCCTGCGCATCATTCAGGAAGAGGCGATGAAAGACAGCAGCGCGGCGATACACGCACAAGTTCCTGTCGATGTAGCCACCTTTTTGCTCAACGAAAAGCGTGCCGACATTCATCGCGTTGAATCGCGCCTGAAAGTGCCGATTATCCTGATACCCAACCCGCATCTGGAAACGCCCAACTACACCATCAACCGTCTGCGCCATGACGATTTGAACGGTGAAATGGTGCAAGCCAGCTACAACCTGGTGGAAAAGCCGGATGAAAGCAAGCAGGCGCAGGAGCCACAAAAAGGCGTGCGTGCACAAGCCATCGTCAAGGGCATCACGCCTACTCAACCGGCTCCGATGAAAGTTGAACAGCCCGTTGCGCCATCCAACCTGCTGGGTCAAATCAGCGGCTGGTTTAAATCCCTGCTAGGCACGGACGAACCCGGGGAAACAACCGTTGCCAGCAAGCCACGCACCAATCCGCGTCGTGAACGCAGCGAACGCCCCGAGCGTAACGAAGGCGGCAACCGCAAGCGTCGCGACCGTAACGACAAGCCGGAACGCAGCGCGGCACAAGCACCCGGCAAACCTGCTGAAAAAACGCCTTCCGTAGAAACGGCTGCCAGACCGCAAAAGCCGCGTCCGCCCAAGAAACCGGTCGAGTCACGTCTTGCAGAAGAAGTGCTCATCGAAAACCCGGCGGCCTCTGTCGTCGGCGAGGTCGAAACCGAAGCGGAGAAAACTGAAAAGGGCAACGCGCGTCGTCGCGGTCGTCGTGGCGGTCGTCGTGAACGCGAAAAACGTGACGTCGTACCCGGTGCAGATGCAAGCGCCACGGATACAGCAGAAATCAGCGTAGCCGTTATGGAGACGCCTGGCGTAGCCGAGGTGGTTGAGCGACCAGCAGGCCGCACGCTCAAACCAACAGAATATGTGGCGATGCCCACCAATCTGTCTGCTGTAGCGACTGAAAGCGTTGCTGTAGCAAGTGCCGTGGAAACAGCATCGGAGTCGCCAGTAGCTACCACTCCGGTCGAAACAATTGCTCCGGTGGCTGCTCCGGTGGCTGCTCCGGTGGCTGCTCCGGTGGCTGCTCCGGTGGCTGCTCCGGTGGCTGCTCCGGTGGCTGCTCCGGTGGCTGCTCCGGTGGCTGCTCCGGTGGCTGCTCCGGTGGCTGCT
>JAUSAO010000036.1 GCA_030652475.1 Gallionella sp.
AGCTAAGGAGATGCTGATTTATTCACCAAAACTGTCATTGCGAGCGTAGCGTGGCAATCCATGATGTTGATTATCAAATGAATTCTGGATTGCCACGTCGCTACGCTCCTCGCAAAGACGATTTAATCAGCGTTTCCCTAATTACCGGGAACACTTGGGCTGAGTGTAGCAAGCAGCGCCGGTTTTTCCGTAAAAAATAACGCAGGGGGGAAAGAAATGCCTGAAATCAAAGTACTGTTTGTCACATCCGAAATTGCCCCGTTAATCAAGACCGGTGGCCTGGCTGATGTCAGCGGGGCGTTGCCAGCGGCTTTGCGTAGCCTGAACATAGACGTACGCGTGCTGCTGCCGGGTTATCCCAGGGTAATGGCGCAACTGGGACCGAATGAAGTCGTTGCGAGTTTTGCCGATATGCCCGGCTTTCCACCCTCGCGGCTGATATTCAGCATCCTGTCCAGTGGGGTGCCGCTGCTGGTACTGGATTGCCCAGAATTGTATCAACGTGAAGGTGGCCCCTATGCGGATGCCAGCGGCCATGACTGGGCAGACAACGCGCTACGTTTTGGTTTGCTCTCAAGGATCGCTGCCGTGCTGGGCAGCAACGCATCGCCGCTTTCCTGGCGTCCCGATCTGGTACATGGCAACGACTGGCAAACCGGCTTGACGGGAGCCTATCTGAGCGTTGCCGAAGGCGCGGTGCCCAATATCATCACCATTCACAACCTGGCTTTTCAGGGTAATTTTCGGCCGGCCAAAGTGGAGTTGTTGCAGTTGCCACCGGCCAGTTTCAATGTCAATGGCATCGAACTGTATGGCAGTATGTCTTTTCTCAAGGCGGGACTGTATTACGCTTATCACATCACCACGGTCAGCCCGAACTACGCACGCGAAATTCAGGGGGATGAACTGGGTTTTGGTCTGCAAGGCCTGCTGCGTGTGCGCAGCGAGGATATCACCGGCATACTCAACGGTATCGACACGGATGACTGGAATCCCGAAACCGACAAATATCTGCCCAGCCACTTCAGCCCGACGCGTATGACGGGCAAAGCCGCCTGCAAGCAGGCGCTGCAAAACCGCATGGGGCTGGAGGTCAATCCCGACGTGCCCTTGCTGGGCGTGGTCAGTCGTCTGACGCATCAGAAAGGGCTGGATCTGCTGCTGGAAATCGCGCCGCGTTTAATGGAAATGCCCGTTCAATTGGTCATACTGGGCAGCGGTGAACCCGATATGCAACAGTCCGCACTCGATTTGGCGCAGCGCTATCCCGGCAAGATTGCGGCGATAATCGGCTTTGAGGAAGGACTGTCGCATCAAATCGAAGCCGGTATTGATATGTTCGTCATGCCATCGCGTTTCGAACCTTGCGGCCTGAACCAGTTTTATAGCCAGCGCTACGGCTCACCGCCCATCGTGCACAATACCGGCGGCCTGGCAGATTCGGTGGTGGATTGCACGCCAGAAACCTTGAAAGCGGGCACGGCCAGCGGTTTCGTATTCGGCGGCATGACGACCGAAAACCTGTTTGTCACGATACAACGCGCCATCGCGCTTTATCGCGATCAGCGCAAATGGAAAGTACTGCGCAAAAACTGCATGACCAAGGATTTCAGCTGGGAATCCAGCGCAAAGTCCTATCGCGAGGTGTATCTGAAAGTGCTGGGACGGGCGGAATAGGGCGAAGGCAACTCACCGTATTTGAAACCATCCATGAACTGATGATCCCTTTAGGGAAACGCTGATTAAATCGTCTTTGCGAGGAGCGTAGCGACGTAGCAATCCAGAATTCCTTTGATAATCAACATCATGGATTGCCACGCTACGCTCGCAATGACAGTTTTGGTGAATAAGTCAGCATCTCCTTAGCACCAAAGAAAAAACGTCCCATCGGTTTTGCGCCGTGGGAGAAAAAATAAATCCTGTTTCTGTATAAACAATGTTGACACATACTGCTCGCGCTTCTAAACTGCCAGCAGTCGAGTTGAGAGAAAAATACATCATGGAAGTCATCGTAAAAAAATGGGGCAACAGCGCGGCGGTGCGTATTCCGGCGGCCATCATGGCGGCGGCGCATGTCGCTCTGGATCAGCATGTCGAAGTGCGTGAGGAGCAGGGGCGCATTATCATTGAACCGGTACGTCATAAGGAATACAAACTGGATGAACTGTTGGGAAGAATTACCAGTGAAAATTTGCACGCGATTATCGACACCGGCGCGCCAGTTGGCCGCGAAGTCTGGTAATGGTTCGTCAATTTATTCCTGATGCGGGCGATGTCGTCTGGCTGGAATTCTCACCACAGGCGGGACATGAGCAGGCCGGACATCGTCCCGCGCTGGTGCTGAGTCCTTCCGCTTATAACAGTAAAACCGGCATGATGGTGTGTTGCCCGATGACCACGCAAATCAAGGGCTACCCGTTCGAAGTCATCATCCATGCGGCGGGTGTGAGCAGCGCGGTACTGTCCGACCAGCTTAAAAATTTCGACTGGCGCGCACGCAAAGCCACACCGAAAGGTCGAGCTTCAGCCGGCGAACTGGACGAAGTGCGTGCCAAGATTGCCTCGCTACTGGGAATACAGGGAATTAGCGGGTAATAATCGACGCCGAAACTATTGATAAGCCAGTTTTTGAACTGGCAACAATGAATAATTTTTTTCAGCAATTCGAAGCTGCAAGGCTTCCAACATCAAACCACTATGCACCGGAAGGTTTGCTTGCTAATGATCATCGTGATCGTTATGGCACCGCAAAAAACATTGATGGACCCGCTTCGATTTACTATCATCGCCCCAACAACACCTCCCACGCATCCCGTAAGATTTGCGCACCATGGGGGGGTTCTTTTTTTATGGGTTCCGTGCATGTCTAAGCAAAGCTACAGCAAGCCATTTTACATAAAAATCATATAGTTAATTAATCCTGTCTGTTGCGCACCAATCTAGTGAACGCATCAACGTCCATTAACCAGACTTGCTGAGCTGGGGTGTATGTCTGATGTAAGGCACGCGGCAATACAAGCTGCAAACGTTTAGCAGCCATTTCGTCAGTCTGATTTGTTGAAATTGCAGCTTCCAGCGTAAGCAAATGTTTATCATCAATTCGATCCGCTTCTGCGAGTACTTGTCTCCACCTGTCTTTACAGGTGGATTTAACGCCCAACATGGTTAACTTCAACGTGTCATACGCCGGATTGCGATATTCCTCTATACCTGGAAACAGAAAATCTGGCTTGGCCTTGTTTTCCGTGATAGCGGTTCGCTTGTAGCGCAGTCCGTTTTCAACAAAGAGCAGTTCGAGGTGATTTTCCAAAGCAAGTCCGACGCGGCTCTTGCGCCGGTTCTGTACCGACAGTGAAAATGACAGGAATCCATCCACGTCAACGCCGGACTTTTCTTCCCCTGCGAATCCTTTTGAGAGTCGATCAGCAATAAGGTGGCGCTCAAGCGTGCGGAACAATATTTCTTCGCGCTCCATCCATGTCATCAGAACCAGGTCTGGCTGATCCCGCGCATCAAGACTCTTGAGAGTAGAACGCGCATAGGCGGAAAACTCGCGGGTAGTTGGAAACTTCCCCTTGAACTTTTCAAGCATAACCTCAAGATAATCTTCAGCCGACGTTTCAACGACAACACCGATGCTTTCCAAAATAAAACGCGATGCAAACTCAATACGACTTTTCTCGGTTTCCAGTTCAGAGTTAACTGAAAAACCGGGGTGAGCCAGATCGGCGAATCCAAACAGCCACTCAATCTGCCGGGCAATGCTTGAGTTATTCTCAGCGACAATAACCAGAAGCCCTCCATCGCGGCACTTTGCAATTACCAGCAAATCACCTGCTATGGCATTGTTGGAAACGTTTGTCGTTGGAAAATAAAGCCTGTATTCCCATCTCATTCGCCCGTCTTTAGTTCCGCCTCGCGCCCTTTCGCCTGCGCGGGTGTCATACCATGTAAACGTTGCGTCCTCTAACAGCGGCTGATCATCTTCATCATTGAGGTAAATAACTTTCGCCTTATATGGAACTTTACCTACTGGCTCACCAAGAATCGTTTTCAGACTTTCGACGCCTTGAAACTCATGCTGATGTGAAACCAAGATATTGGCCTCGACCGCACTTAAGCGCTTGGCTGCTACGCCTTCAAAATACTCGGACAGATACCCCGGTTTCATCCTCGCTCCTCAATGAGAGGTGCATTGCTACGAAGCCAGTCAGTCAGGCGTTGTGCAACGTCCTCAATGTTTTTACCCGCACCACGAATGGCGCACTCCCAAATGATACCAACTCGCCAGCCTCCAGCAATTAATGCTTCCGTTGCCTTATGATCGTTAGCGCGGTTTCGTCCGATCTTCTCCCGCCAGAATTCCGGGCGAGTGGTCGGCCATTTGAACAATGGGCAGTCATGCCCATGCCAGAAGCACCCATGCACAAAAACCACTGCATGGTAGCGTGGCAACACTATATCAGGCTTGCCGGGCAAATCACGTACATGAAGACGAAACCGAAAACCTTGACGGTGCAGCAGGCTGCGTATCAAGATTTCCGGTTTGGTATTGCACCCCTTGATGCCTGACATCATCCGGCTACGTGTAACCGAATCAACAACGTCAACCATCAAGCGTCCAGCTGGTTGCCGAAAGCGTTCATGAAGATAGGGTAAGCGGCCTCGATTACTTTTTCGTGACCCACCGCTTCATCAAGTTCATTGAGCAAGAGGCGCAATTTTTTTACCTCACTCTTCGAAAAGAGGCGTTCGCCGCTTGAGATGCAGATAATGTCAGCGGGATCATCCTCGGGATGAAAAAGAAGATTGCTACATTGCATTTCCGAAAACCACAATAAAGCACCATCAAAAGTGGCGTCGTGAAGTTTTGGGATACGGGATTGGGTTTGCATGATTTTCTCCTTAAGCAGTGGCGTAACGAAGGGGTAGTACGGGTTCCAGGATATCAGCTTCCAGTATAGGTTGCATCAATTTTGCGACATGAGCCATAACATCAACAACAACAGAATTTCCAAACTGTTTATAGGCTCTCGTATCCGATACTGGAATCTTAAATGAATCCGGGAAGCCCATCAGGCGTGCGCATTCACGCGGTGTCAAACGGCGCGGATTGATGCCTTCACCCTGATAAACAAGAATTTCCGAGCCGTCCTTGTAGTAACGCGCAGACAGGGTACGGGTAACACTGTCGGGCGTGACCAGACCGAAGCCGAAGCCGTTACCCTTGGCTCGGTGTTTCTCGGCATAGCCTTGCAAATAGGCCCATAAATTATTTGTCAGTGTGTATTTGGCTAGAACCTGTTGCGTGGTGTGATCGAAGAAGCGATCCCCGTCCCAAGGCAAATTGGGCTCGCTGCCATCGGTTTTGTGCAGAATCTCGCGCAGTGTGCGTCTGCCCTTGGCGGGCAAAGGTAGAGCGTCAAAATCAAAATTTGTGGGTTTGCGGAAACCGATAATAAGTATGCGTTCGCGGTGTTGCGGGACGAAATGAGCGCCATCTATCACGCGGTATTTGATGTGATAACCCAATTCAACTTCCAGCGTCCGGCGAATAACTTCAAAGGTTCGTCCCTTGTCGTGCGAGACGAGGTTTTTGACGTTCTCCAGCAGAAAGGCGCGCGGTTGTTTTTCGGCAATGATGCGCGCAACATCGAAAAACAAAGTGCCCTGCGTTTCGCAAGCAAAGCCATGCGCCTTTCCCAATGCATTTTTCTTGCTGACCCCTGCAATGGAAAACGGCTGGCACGGGAAACCTGCCAGCAGTACATCGTGATCGGGTATATCCGCTGCGTCCACTTGTGTAATGTCGCCGTTGATCAGATGTCCGCCGGGAAAATTCTCGGCGTAGGTTTTCTGCGCATAATTATCCCATTCACTGGTGAATACGCAATGCCCGCCCAAGCCTTCGAAGGCCATGCGGATGCCGCCAATACCAGCAAAAAGATCAATAAAAGTGAAAGGCGCGTTGTCGGCAAGCGGATATTCAAGCGGCAGGAGGCGTTGCAGACCAAACGCGTAATGCGCCGGAACCGATTGTTCGAGCGACCAACGGCGGACAGTACGGGCATCGACGCCCAAGTGGCGGGCAATTTCTGCTTGTTTGTGAGTTTTGAGCGCGGCGGCTAGGTAGCGCGCTGCTACATCACGGTCGGGGCCGGTGTGAAAGACGGTGGTCATGATGAAATCCATATCTGGGAATAATAGCGGACATTATGACCGAATTTATCCCATTTGGGATATGTGCTCAACCTATTTTAATTGGGCTATGCGCGGCCTCTGTCTCAGACCTTGATTTTTCCGGTGTTCCAGCATTTCAGGTTTCGGCTGACTAACGCAGCTGATGTGCTTGCCGCGAAGAGCTGGAATGAACTGCCTGCACGATATGCGTTGATAACATAAGCAATAACCGTAATTTCTACCGGTGCACATTGGATGTTTTCATTGTGCATTGCAGGGACGAAAAACATCAGGTTGACGCGTTAATCGGTGAGCTGGGTATGTAGCCTTACCAACAGGCAAGGAAATGCGATTAAATTTTAGATATTAATCATATAGATAGCAATGTATATTAATCTCAATTATATAAACCCTTCCTGCTCGCCCTTCTCGCCATTCTCCATCATCCATGCCGCCAGTTCAGCCAACCGGGCGGGTAGTACATGCACTTCTTGCAACGCGGCGAGCTGTAACCGGTCGGCCTCATTCAGCGGTTTGCGCACTCGCAGGCTGGCGAGATCATCCGCTGACATTTTCCACGGTTGCCAGTTGATGATGAGTTCTTGCCAGAGCTTTGCGGCTTTAAGGGCGATGCAGATACCGGCCTTTGAAACTAACTCATCTTTAGCATCAGGCAAAGTGAGCAGGTTTTCGCGCTCAGTGGCGGACAGGATCGAACGGCGTGGCATGCGCACTCTATTCTTCAAAGAAATGAGGGATTTTGTGAGGCCACGCCAGACCGCTGGTGCGACACAGAAAATGAACGCATTGCGTAGCCGCTTGAAATGTTATTCTCAATCACTTACTATTTTAATGAGTTTCGATAATGAAAGATGCCCATGCGACCCTCACTCGTGCTTGACCTCAAGCGAAGTGCCGTCCGTGAAGCGGCAAGCCGCTTTCGCACGACTAACCCGCGTATCTTTGGCTCGGTGCTTCATGGCACCGATCAAGACGGCAGCGACCTTGATCTGTTGGTCGATGCGCTGCCCGGCGCAACACTGTTCGACCTGGGCGGCCTGCAAGTTGAACTGGAGGCGTTGCTTGGCATTCATGTCGATCTGTTAACCCCCGGCGATCTGCCACCGAAGTTCCGCGCCAAGGTACTCGCAGAGGCGCAGCCGGTATGATCGAGAACCGCCTTCCCGATTACCTCGACCACATGCAGCAAGCCGCAACGGATGCATGCGTTTTCGTGGAGGGACTGGGCAAAACAGACTTCCTTGAAGACAAGCGCACCCAGCAAGCGGTAATCATGAGCCTCATCATCATTGGTGAGGCAGCGACGAAGGTCATGGACAGTTACGCCGAGTTCACACAGGCGCACCCCGAAGTGCCGTGGCGCAGCATGCGTGGCATGCGCAATCGCATCGCCCACGGCTATTTCGACATCAACCTTGAAGTAGTGTGGGAGACGGTGCAGACAGCACTGCCGGAATTGTTGAAGCAACTGCCCGCAGTGCGCCAGAACGCCGGCAACGAATCCATGCCGGAACGCATTGACCGGGCGCGCGATTGAATTATGTTGATCGTGCCTCAACGCAGGATCAGAACCTTGAATTACAGCGGGAAGCATTGACCAGGGCCGGGTGCAAGATGGTCTTTGAGGACAAGGTGAGCGGTACGCGGGCTGATCGCCACGGCTTAGGGAGATGCTGATTTATTCGTCATCCCCGAAAAAGCGGGGATCCAGTGCCTTTATCTAGCTGGGTTCCCGCCTGATGAAACAACTAAGTATTGACTAAGCAATCAAAAAAACGATTGCAAAGTCACTACTTATGCGCGGGATAACCAGCCACTTGCCACCGTTGTATGGTG
>JAUSAO010000037.1 GCA_030652475.1 Gallionella sp.
GGCGGTTATTTTTTGGGATAATTCCATCGCTTTGATGGCTGCAACACTTTTGTATGTGGTGTCTTACGTATGGCTATATTGGCGTATCGTAAAATTCAAAACCCCTCGCTGGATGGTGAAACGCGACCGGCGTGGTTACAGACCGGCTACCAGATTGTCTGTCGGTGTTTCTGATATTGGGGAAAATCGTGACAGGCGTATGGCTCGCAGAGCCGGGTTTGTGCGTTTTCGATTGCCCGTTTGGTTGACCAAGCGTGATCGTCGTCATGATCCATCCAGAGCGCAAACTATTTTTCGGGTGGTTGGTGCGTTAGGCACTTATGAAAAGCGTGTATCTCGTGAGGAAAAGACAGGACCGATGCCGCAATGCCGCAAGGGCATTCCCACGGAATAAAAGGCGATAGATCGCCTATTCCTGAATGAAGGGCATTCCCCGCACAACTAAGGAAGCGCTGATTTATTTGTCATCCCCGCGCAGAGGGTTAAGCAGGCAAGCCGCGAAGCGGCTGCTCGCAAAACGGGGATCCAGCGCCTTGTGTGACTGGAAGAAGCGAGCTATCTGAAGCTACTGGGAATTTATCGAATGGCGATTGATTATCGTGCTCCGCAAAAGGGAGCCAAGAAGGATATTTTTACCTGAACTGTGTTGTAACAGCGATTGAAATCGTGATATTTTTTATGGATTTGTTATCATGGTACTACCTGTCATTGAAAGGTCGCATCATGCAGAACCACACCATTGAGAAACCCCGCACAGCGAATGTAACCGTCAAACTCGAAGAATCTGACCGCGCCCGTATTAAATCACTGGCAGCAGTAAAGAAGCGAACCCCGCATTACCTCATGCGAGAAGCCATACAAAAATACCTTGAAGCTGAAGAATCAGAGCAGCGGTTTATTACCGCCGCTGAAACGTCGCTTAAAGAATATAAACTCAATGGTTTGCATATTACGCTTGAGGAATTCAGCGCATGGGCAACGAAACTAAAGACAAACCCTGATGCGCCTATGCCAATATGCCACAGGTAAAATTATCGCCGCGCGCGCAATCGGACATCAAGCGGCTTTATGATTTCCTTGCGGCAAAAGATAGGGCGGTTGCGGGTAGTGCAGTAGATGCGATCGTTTCGTCGTTTATTCCATTGACGCGAATACCAAAAATTGGTCGGAAAAAAGAGGGTACTGACCTGCGCGAATTGGTTATTGACTTTGGTAGCAGCGGGTATATTGCGCTTTATGATTTTGACGAAGACATCGATGAAGTCGTTATCACTGCCTTGCGTCACCAAAAAGAAAGCGACTACAAGTAATTTTTCAGGATAAGAGCATGATGCAAATACTTGAATTCAATCTGGATGAAAGCGGATATATTAATTTTTTAACGTGACGGGACGAAGCAATCCAGAGAGGTTTGTCATTGCGAGGAGCATCAGCGGTGTGGCGATCCAGAGAAATTTGTCATTGCGAGGAGTGAAACAACGTGGCAATCCAGAGTTTAGTGGTGATGTTTCTGGATTGCCGCGCCCCTTCGTGGCTGATGGAACTACTAGCCAATCCACTAAGGCAGCAAGCTGCCAAGTGGCTGGTTATCGCAAAGACAAGGTTACTGGATTGCTGCACCCTTTCAGGGCTGATGGGACTACTAGGGAGATGCTGATTTATTCGTCATCCCCGAAAAGCGGGGATCCAGTGCCTTTATCTAGCTGGGTTCCCGCCTGATGAAACAACTAAGTATTGACTAAGCAATCAAAAAAACGATTGCAAAGTCACTACTTATGCGCGGGATAACCAGCCACTTGCCACCGTTGTATGGTG
>JAUSAO010000060.1 GCA_030652475.1 Gallionella sp.
ATAATTTCACTAATAACACCAGCACCAACTGTCCGACCACCCTCACGAATAGCAAAACGAAGGCCAGCGTCCATGGCGATAGGAGTAATCAGCTCGGCAACAACAGAAACATTATCACCAGGCATTACCATCTCGGTTCCCTCGGGAAGGGTCACGATACCGGTTACATCTGTTGTTCTGAAATAAAACTGAGGACGATATCCATTGAAGAACGGGGTATGACGACCGCCCTCTTCCTTACCCAGGATATAGCACTCTGCCTTGAACTTGGTATGGGGAGTAATAGAACCGGGCTTTGCAAGAACCTGTCCACGTTGAATATCTTCACGTTTAGTGCCACGAAGCAATACTCCAACATTATCACCTGCCTGACCTTCATCAAGGATCTTGCGGAACATCTCAACACCGGTGACTGTGGTCTTTACAGTATCAGTAATACCTACAATGGCAACCTCATCACCAACATGAACGATACCACGCTCAATACGTCCGGTGGCTACGGTACCACGACCGGAGATGGAGAATACATCCTCAACCGGCATCAAGAAAGGCTGATCAATCTCACGCTTGGGCTCGGGAACATAGGTATCAATGGCTTCCATCAGCTCCCAAATACACTTGCTAGCCTCAGGATCTTCTGGATTCTCCAAAGCCTTCAAAGCAGAGCCATGGATGATCGGAACATCATCACCAGGGAAGTCATACTTGTCAAGAAGCTCTCGCAGCTCCATCTCTACCAGTTCGATGAGTTCAGGATCATCCACCATGTCGCATTTATTTAGAAAAACAACAATACATGGCACACCAACCTGGCGGGCAAGAAGAATATGCTCGCGGGTCTGAGGCATGGCACCATCATTGGCACCAACCACAAGAATCGCACCGTCCATCTGGGCCGCACCGGTAATCATGTTCTTAATATAGTCTGCATGACCTGGGCAGTCCACATGTGCATAATGGCGATTGGCCGTCTCATACTCAACATGCGCGGTGGCGATAGTAATTCCACGCTCTTTTTCTTCCGGTGCCTTATCGATCTCACTGAAATCAGTAAACTTAGCCAAACCCTTAGTGGAAAGTACGCGGGTTATCGCAGCGGTCAGGGTTGTTTTACCATGATCAATATGACCCACAGTACCAACATTGACATGTGGTTTTTTTCTTTCAAACTTTTCTTTTGCCATA
>JAUSAO010000064.1 GCA_030652475.1 Gallionella sp.
TGCGTGCGATACTGCGCAAGCAGGAAAAGCGAGCTGGGATGGGGAAATGTTATGACGATCACAAGCGCTGGCCAAATGCGTACTTCGCGGCACTCGGGCTGTTCACCATGACAGAAGCCCGAATGTCAGCGAGCCAATCCCGATGAGGAAACTACTGACTGGAGAGCCGTATGCGGGAGAACCGCACGTGCGGTTCGGAGGGAGGGGAGGGCTAGCGCCTTTCTCTACCCCTATCGGCTGCTGTATAGGCATCTGTCATGAATTACGTAAAACCAAATAAGTATGGGTTGGTAAACTGAAACGCCAATAAATCATGCTGTGGACGCTTGCGGGTTTCATCGTAAGCGCACTTCATTACTGTGTTCATTCTTGCGCCTCCGTATCCCGATAATTATTTTTCATTGTGTCGTGTATCGGCCAGTGAATCCGCTTGATCGGTAGCGGCTTGCCAAACAGATTCCGCTGGCAGTCAGCGCATCTGCGGGTCGAAGAAGCGCAGGGCGTTGCGGCCTGCTTTCTTGGCCTGATACATGGCGATGTCGGCTTGCTTGAGCAACTCAACCGTATCCTGTTCGTGGCCGTTGAACAGGGTGACGCCGATGCTGGGAGTGCTGCGGTACTCGTGCGCGGCAAGCTGGTAAGGCTGGTTGAGCGCAGCGAGAATTTTCTCGCCGATGGCTTCAGTCTGCGCCACCGCTGCAAGCGCCTGTTCGCTCAGGTTTTCCAGCATCACCACGAACTCGTCACCACCCAGACGTGCAACCGTATCACCTTCGCGCACACAGGTATTCAGTCGGTGCGCAACTTGTTGCAGCAACAAGTCCCCGATGTCATGCCCCAACGTATCGTTGAGGGTCTTGAACTTATCCAGATCAAGAAACAGCAGCGCACCAGCTTTGCCGCTACGCGCACTGGAAGCCAAGGCCTGCTTGAGTCTGTCCATGAGTAACCGCCGGTTGGGCAGATGAGTGAGCGGGTCGTAGAATGCCAGATTCCTGATTTCCTCCTCCGCTGCCTTGCGTTCCGTAATGTCGATGTGCGACCCGACATAATGGGTGACGGCGCCATCGGCTCCTTTGACAGCGGTAATGGAGAGCCATTTTGGATAGACCTCGCCATCTTTGCGTCGATCCCAGATTTCTCCCTGCCATGCCCCGGTGCGATGGATGGCCTCCCACATCGCGCGGTAGAAGTCCGCGTTGTGGCGGCCAGAGCTGAGTATGTGCGGATTCTTGCCGATGGCTTCCTCGCCCGTATAGCCGGTGTCCTTGGTAAATGCGTGGTTGACCCGCAGGATCACAGCGTTTGCATCGGTGACCATCAAGCTTTCTTGCGACTCGAAGGCGACCGAGGCGATGCGAAGTTCTGCCTCGGCCGTTTTGCGCCCGGTGATATCCATCTCGATGCCGACCACACGCAGGGGGGTTCCTTCGGCATCACGCTCAATCACCGTGCCGCGAGTCATGATCCAGATCCACGATCCCGATTGGGTGCGGAAGCGATATTCGGCCTCGAAAATCACGGCGTTGCCTGCGAAATGTTCCGCCAGTTTCTTTTGTACGACCGGGATATCTTCGGGGTAAACGCCTGATTCCCAGGAACTGTAGCTGGGTTCGAATTCTTCCTGCCGGTAGCCGCGCATCCCGGCCCAGCGTTGATTGAAAACGAGGTGGCCGGTTTTGATGTTCCAGTCCCATGTGCCCAATTCGGCAGCGGTCAACGTCAGCGCAAGACGCGCTTCGCTCTCGCGCAATTGGCGCGTCATGTCCTGCGCCAACTTGAGCGCGCGCGTCCGTCCGTTGATCAATTGCCAGACCAGCAGTGCCAGCAGCACACTCATCAGGCTACCGACCAGCCGTATTACGGTGACTCGCCCGGTGTCGAGGTCCGTTTCGAAGTCTGGCAAAGAACCCAGATCGATAGTCCAGGTATGACCGCTGACTGTAACGCGTTGGCTAGCCTGGTATAACGATGGATTCGTCAGGCCCCTGGAAAAATCGGCATCGGTGTCGTACATCAGCGTTCCTGATGTTGCGTTTTCGCCATCGAAAACATGCAGGTCAACCTTGCTGACTTGTTCTCCGAGTACGCCTTGCATCAGGTCATTCATGCGAAACGCCGCACAGACCCAGCCGATGATGTTGGCGCGGCGCTCGGCCAGGGTTTCGTGCGGGCTGCCGTTGCGGTACACCGGCACATACATCAGAAAGCCTGACTGCACGTCCTGCCCGGATTCCTGCACCAGCGTGACCTTGCCCGACATCGCCGCCTTATCCGAATCGCGCGCCCGTTCCATGGCGGCACGGCGCACCGCTTCCGAATACATGTCATAGCCAAAGGCACGCTGGTTGCGGTCGCTGAATGGTTCCAGAAAAATGGCTGAGGTGTAGAGGCTGCGTTCGCCTTCCGGGCGCAGTGTGTAGCCGGGAAAGCCTTCCTTGCGGATGGCTGCAATATGCCTGGTTTTTTCGTGCGGCGGAATGATCAGCGAAAAGCCGACCACCTGAATACCCGGATAGTTACTCGCAAGGCGCAGGTTGTCCACGTAGCTGCGGAATTCATCCCGATCAACATTCTTCGACGCGAGATACAGGCCTCCGATGCCGTGCAGGACTTGTTTATAGGCGGCCAGCCGCTGCTCGATGCGCAGCGCGATTTCGCGGGTCTGGTAAGCGAAGTTGTCCTGCTGAATCTGGCGTGCGGCATCAAAGGCTGCCTGCTGCAAGAGGTAGGTAGCCGCCAGACCGCCCGCCAGCACCAGCCATGGAAGCAGCTTGCCGAGGCGCAGATGCGCCATGAAATTGGGGGGCGTCTGGCGCGCCAAATCTTTAGCACTCATTGATGCCTCATTGGTAATCATAGGACTCTATTCACACGCAGGGAATGCTGGCCCTGCGCCCAGTAAAAAGGCGGGATGCCGCCTTGCGGGCTTCGTCCAGCAACAGCACGCTGGAAGCCACGGCAACCGCCTTGAACCAATCGCCGGGTTCCAGCGCGGTCGTGCCGAACACGCCTTGTGCCGGCGGCCAATGTACCACAAGGACTTGCAGCGCCAGGACGCCCATGAGCGCTAGCCACAGCTTGCCATTGCGGAAGAAATGCGCGTTGAAGACGCTGCCTTTTTCGGCGCGCGCATTGAACACGTTGAAGAACTGGAACAACACGAAAGTGGTAAAGGCGAGGGTCAGGGCATAAGTCTGGCCATGCGTTTCCAGGCCGTGCCGGAACAGGTAAAGCGTGCCGACCATCACGATCGCCCCGTACAGCGCCAGCCTGGCGAGGCGCGGGCCGGTGAGTATCTGCGCTGACTGGCGGCGCGGCTGCTCGCGCATGATGCCGGCGCGCGCCGGTTCCACCCCCAGCGTCATCGCGGGCGGGCCGTCCATGATGATGTTGATCCACAGCAGTTGGATCGCGGTAAAAGGCGCGGGCAGTCCCATCAGCGTGGCGGCGAGCACGGTGAGGATGGCGCCGATGTTGGTGGAGAGCTGGAAGCGCACGAATTTGACGATGTTGTCGTAGATCACGCGGCCTTCCTCCACCGCTTTGACGATGGTGGCGAAGTTGTCGTCGGTCAGCACCATGACGGCCGCCTCCCTGGTGACCGCCGTGCCGGTGATGCCCATCGCCACGCCGATGTCGGCGGCTTTCAGGGCGGGCGCGTCGTTCACGCCGTCGCCGGTCATTGCGACGATATGGCCGTCGTCTTTGAGCGCCCGGACGATTTTCACCTTGTGTTCGGGGGCGACGCGGGCAAACACGGAAATGCCGTCGATGCGGCGGGACAGTTCCGCCTCGCTCATGGCGTCGAGTTCCCGGCCTTCGATCACCTCGCCGGCAAGCCCTAATTCGCGTGCGATGGCGGCGGCGGTGATTTTGTGGTCGCCGGTAATCATCTTGACCTGGATGCCGGCACGGGCGCAGCGGGCGATGGCGGCCTTCGCCTCGGGGCGCGGCGGATCCATGAGTCCGGCCAGGCCGAGGAAAGTCCAGCCCTCTGCCCATGCCCACAGGTCGCCCGCCGGATCGAAATCGGCGGCGGGGATGATCCTGCGCGCCACCGCCAGCACACGCAGCGCCTGTACGGCGAGATGTTCGTTCTCGGCCTCGATGGCAGCGCGCGCCGCCGCATTCAGCGGCTGTTCGCCATTCTCCGCCAGACTATGGGTAGAACGTGCCAGCAGCACATCGGGCGCGCCCTTGATGAACATCTCCACCGTTGCGCCGGCATGGTGGAACGTGGCCATGAACTTGTGCGCGGAATCGAAGGGAATCTCGGCGATGCGCGGCTGTTCGTCCTGCTCCGCCTCCGGATCGAGTCCGCCTTTCTGCGCCAGCACCCACAACGCGCCCTCGGTGGGGTCGCCGATCAGTTGCCCGTCGCGCACGCGTGTATCGGTGCAGAGTGTCATCGGCAGCAGGAAAGGCAAAAGCTCCCCTCCCGCGCTGGCGGGTCGTCCCTTCCCCTTCAGGGGGAAGGTTAGGATGGGGGTGGGTTCGTGGGGGATGGGGTTGGTGTCCATGGAATCTACCCCCATCCCCACCCCAGCCCTCCCCTTGAAGGGGAGGGAGAAATGCGCTGGCACACTTAAGTTAGCGCTCGTGGGTTGGGGGGGGAGGGAGTCGAACGTGATCGCGCCTTCCACCCGGTAGCCCTCGCCGCTGACCGCAAAGCGCCGTCCGGCGAACCAGCCCGCCCGCGCGGTCATCTGGTTCAGGGTGAGGGTGCCGGTCTTGTCTGAGCAGATCACTGTGGTGGAACCCAGGGTTTCCACGGCGGAGAGTTTTTTGAGGATGGCCCGGTTCTGCGCCATGCGCCACATGCCGATGGACAGTGTCACCGTCACCACCGCCGGAAGACCCTCGGGAATGGCGGCGACGGCCAGCGCCACCGCAGTCATCGCGGCCTCTGTCCAGGGCAGGCCGCGCACAAAATCGAGCGCGAAGATGACCGTCACCACTACACCCGCAATCGCCGCCAGCTTTTTCCCCAGCATGTCGAGCTGTTTTTGCAACGGGGTTTCCGATTCTTCGGCGTCGGCGATCATCCCGGCGAGCTTGCCCATTTCGGTGTCCATGCCGGTGGCGGTCACCAGCATTTCGGCGCGCCCGCGCGTCACCACCGTGTTCATGTAGAGCAGGTTGACGCGGTCGCCCAGGGGCAGTTCGGCCTGGCCCAGCGCCGCCACCGATTTGCCGACGGCATGGGATTCGCCGGTCAGCGCCGCTTCCTCGATTTCGAGGCTGTGCGCGGCCAGCAGGCGGCCATCGGCGGGAATGCGGTCGCCCGCTTCGAGCAGCACGATGTCGCCGGGCACCAGCAGCGCCGCGTCGATCTCCTCCATGCGCGCGTTGCGCCGCACTCGGGCGCGCGCCGCCAGCATGCCCTTCAGCGCCGCCAGCGTCTGTTCCGCGCGGCGCTCCTGATAAAACCCCAGGCTGGCGTTGAACAGCACGACGATCAGGATCACCACCGCATCCTTGAGATCGCCGATCGCCCAGGCCAGCGCGGCGGCGAACAGCAGCACGATCACCAGAAAATTTCTGAACTGGTCGAGGAATTTCAGCCAGACAGGACGAGGCGTGGCCTCGATCAGCTTGTTCTCGCCATAGCGAGCCAAGCGTGCATCAGCTTCAAGTGTGGTCAGCCCGTGAGCCGCATTCACATCGAGCGCCGCTGTAGCGGCTTCGGGTGTCAGGGTGTGCCAGCCGTTAATGTGCATGTTCGAAAAGTATCCATGAGTTGAGTACATACAGCATGAACAGGCCCAGGCTCACCCAGGTCAGTCCAAATACGGCGCGCCCCTGCGGACGGAAAATAAAACCCACCGTGACCAGTGCGCTCATCATCACGGCGGTGAAGGTGGTCAGCACATGGCTGGCATCGACATGCGCCAGCAACGGGCCTTTGGTGTAAAACAAATCATCTATTGCCAGAATGACGATATCGAACAGGTTGCTGCCCAGGAGATTGGCGATCGCCATGTCCAGCGCGCCGATACGTAACGCCGAAATAGTGACGGCTGCTTCGGGAGCAGAAGTCACCGCCGCCACCAGCAGGGTGCCGACAAAGCTCTGCCCCCAGCCCATCAGATCGGAAATATCCTTGGCGACAAAGGGCAGCCATGAACCCGCTACCACTACCGCCAGCGCCGCCCACGCATAACCCTTGATCGCACTGCGCAGCGTCACATCCGGATAGCGCTCGGCGGACACCTCGGTGTATTCGGACAGGATGCGATGTTCGTAGCTGTAAACGGCGCGCATCGCGACCAGATAAACCAGCACGATGAATGGCGAGTAGAGCCCTATATGCCCGATCTTCGGGCTTAACCCGGCATGGTCGAGCAGCAGGCTAAAACCCGCGAAGGCAATCAGTATTGTGCCTAATGAGGCCGACAGGATGTGCCCTTGAGCCGCGCGACCATACAGGGTTTCACGCTTGTATAGCGCATCCAGAACCACCAGGATCAGGAGGTTGAATACGGTGCTGCCCAGTACGTCGCCTACGGCGATGTTGGGCGCATCGGCAACCGTGACAGCGGAAATCCCGGTGACCAGTTCAGGCAGTGAGGTGGCCGTGGACAGCAGGATGAGGCCGACCCAGGAGGCAGACATGCCGGTTTTATCGCTGATGATGTCGCCGTAACGTGACAGAAAATAGCCCGCATAGCCGATTACAGTGAGACAAAGCAGTAGTTGCAGCCAAATTAGCATGTCAAGGTAACCTTTTAAAGTTATTTATTGGACGGATCACGGCGTCACGCGTACGCTCATTTTTCGCCTATCCTTTTGATGTCACTCGTCTTTATGTGCACCACCCCTTGCGCCGCATCCCGGAATACTGATTTTTAAAGCTACTCTTGGGTTACTTGCTGTTTGAGCAGCAAGGGTGCAAAGGGCGGCGCAAAACTCCTTCGCTGATAATTGTACATGCATAAAATCTTGTCTGGCCGACCCATTCACGCGGGTGGTGAATAATTGCCGTGCACGCAGGCGCTGCATCGGCGGGGTTTAAAGCGACTTTTCCAGCTTGAAGTAATACCATAAATAATAGAGGCCTATCACTGTTCCGACCGGGAAGGAGAACAGCGATAGCGCCGAGCAGGGCAGGCATATCCATGTGGACTGACGGAAATTCGCCAGCAGCGCGAATCCGGCGACAAGATAGATCAGTCCCGCCGCCATGCCCAGGACGACAAGCTGAATATTGCCGTTATTCATGTTCACCATGAGCAGGGAGATGATTAATGCGCCGAACACGACCCAGCAGATACCGATAATGCGTTTGTGATTATTCATTCGGGGGGTTACTGCCATGCCAGTCAATTCAATGCAGCGAGCGCGGCAGCGTAATTCGGCTCGTGCGTGATGTCGTCCACCAGTTCTGCGTGCAGCACACGGTTGTTTTCATCCAGCACCAGCACGGCGCGAGCCGTGAGTCCGGCCAGCACGGTGTCGGCGATCTTTACGCCGTAATTACGCATGAAGTCGCGACCGCGCATCAGCGATAGCGTGATTACATTTTCCAGTCCTTCCGCCACACAGAAACGGCTCATTGCGAACGGCAGGTCGGCGGAAATTACCAGTACTACGGTGTTGTCCAGTGTGCCTGCGGCTTCGTTGAAACGACGCGCCGAAGTGGCGCATACCGCAGTATCCAGACTGGGCACGATGTTCAGCACCTTGCGCTTGCCTGCAAAACTTTGCAGCGTCACGTCCTTCAGGTCTTTATCCACCAGCGTGAATGCCGGCGCGGTTTGCCCGACTGCCAGAAATGTGCCGTACAGGGTGAGGGGTGCGCCATCCAGTGTGACGGCAACTTTATCGGCAACTTCTTTTTTCTTGGTCATGGTGTGTGTCCTTAAGGTTAACGTGAAACTCGCGCAGCGACGAACCGTACCCCTCGCCCTTTGGGAGAGGGGGAACGGGGGTGAGGGAACGGGCATGGCCGGTTTCATTATCAGGGGTGTTCACTTTTCCATGCCCGTTAGAGGTAGGACTCGATCGGCGGACAGGCGCAAATCAGATTCTTGTCGCCGTAGACATTATCCACGCGTGCGACCGCAGGCCAGAATTTATTTTCGCGTACCCAGGGCAGCGGGAAGGCGGCTTGTTCGCGCGTATAGGGACGATGCCAGTCGCTGTTTACCACCGATTTCGCGGTATGCGGTGCATGTTTGAGAATGTTGTCTTTTTTGTCCGCAGCACCTGACAGAACCGCCTCAATCTCGCCACGGATGGCGATCATCGCATCGCAGAATCTATCCAGTTCCGCTTTCGATTCGCTCTCGGTCGGTTCGATCATCAGTGTATCCACCACCGGGAAGGAGGTGGTCGGCGCATGGAAACCGAAATCCATCAGGCGCTTGGCGATGTCGGAGACTTCAATGCCTTCACGTTTGAGATCGCGGCAATCGAGGATCATCTCGTGCGCGCAACGGCCGTTGGCGCCGCTGTACAGTGTGGCGTAGTGGTCTTTCAGCGATTCCTTGATGTAGTTGGCGTTGAGGATCGCCATACGGGTCGCCTGCGTCAGCCCTGCGCCGCCCATCATCTTGATGTAGCCGTAGGAAATCATCAGAATCAGCGCGCTGCCGTAGGGTGCGGCCGATACGGCGTGTATGCCCTGTTCGCCGCCCACTTTCACCAGCGGATGCGAAGGCAAAAATGGTGTCAGATGTGCCGCCACGCCTATCGGCCCGACACCCGGTCCGCCACCGCCGTGCGGGATGGCGAAGGTCTTGTGCAGATTCAGGTGGCACACGTCTGCGCCGATGTTGCCGGGGCTGGTCAGTCCGACCTGTGCGTTCATGTTTGCGCCGTCCATGTACACCTGACCGCCGTTCGCGTGGATGAGGGCGGTGATGTCCATGATGGACTCTTCATACACGCCATGCGTGCTGGGGTAAGTCACCATCAGGCAGGACAGGTCATCCTTGTGAAGTTCGGCCTTTTCGCGCAGATCCTCCACGTCGATATTGCCTTTGCTATCGCATTTCACCACCACGATATTCATGCCGCACATTGCTGCACTGGCCGGATTGGTGCCGTGCGCCGAGGAAGGAATCAGCGCGACATTGCGCTGGCCTTCGCCGCGCGAGCGGTGATACGCCTGGATCACCAGCAGACCGGCATATTCGCCTTGCGCGCCGCTGTTGGGCTGGAAGCTCATCTGCGCGAAGCCGGTAATCTCGGACAGTGCTGCATCCAGACCCGCAATCAGTTCCTGATAGCCGACGGCCTGTTCCGCTGGCACAAAGGGGTGCAGGCTGGCGAATTCTGGCCAGGTCAGCGCCAGCAGTTCGGAAGCCGCGTTCAGTTTCATGGTGCAGGAACCCAGTGCGATCATCGAGTGGGTCAGCGACAGGTCCTTGTTTTCCAGACGCTTGATGTAACGCATCATCTCGGTTTCGGAGTGATAGGCGTTGAATACCGCGTGGTTCAGGATGGCCGACGTGCGTTCTGTTATCTGCATCGCCTGACTCGTTACCTGCGCCTGCGTCAGCGTGACGGCCGGTTTCTCGGCTGCCTGAGCGAATAACGCGATGATGGCATTCAGGTCGTCCAGCGTAGTGGTCTGATCCAGTGCGATGCCCAGGCCTTCGCTGCTGTAACGGAAGTTGATCTGTGCGGCTTCAGCCAGCGCATGGATATTAACGTTGTCGGTATGCGCCAGCTTCAGCGTGTCAAAGAAACTGTCATGCGCAAGGTTGTAACCCAGATTTTTCAGTTCGTTCGCCAATGCCACGGCGGACAAGTGAACCTGGCGGGCGATGCCTTTAAGTCCGGCGGCACCGTGATACACCGCATACATGCTGGACATGATCGCCAGCAGCGCCTGCGCGGTACAAATATTCGAGGTGGCTTTTTCGCGACGGATGTGTTGTTCGCGGGTTTGCAGCGCCATGCGTAGCGCGGGGTTGCCGTCGGCATCCAGCGAGACGCCGATGATGCGTCCCGGCATCGAACGTTTGTAGGCATCGCGGCAGGCGAAGTAGGCCGCGTGGGGACCGCCGTAGCCCATCGGTACGCCGAAGCGTTGCGTGGAACCCAGCACGATGTCCGCACCCCATTCGCCCGGTGGTGTCAGCAGCACCAGACTGAGGATGTCGGCGGCAACGGCGACAGTCATGCCATGCTCCTTGGCGCGGGCGACAAAATCACGATAGTCATGCACCACGCCGTTGGCAGCCGGGTATTGCAGCAGAGCGCCGTATAGCTTGTCGTTAAGCGTGACGGTCTTGAAGTCGCCGATCACCAGTTCTATGCCCAGTGGTTTGGCGCGTGTTTTGAGCAGCTCGATAGTTTGCGGGAAACATTCGTGTGACACGAAGAAGCTGTTCTTGCCAGCAGCGGCGGCATCGCGGGTGCGCAAGCCGTGCAACATGGTCATTGCCTCTGCGGCGGCAGTCGCCTCATCCAGCAGGGAGGCATTGGCGATTTCCATGCCGGTCAGATCGATGACCATGGTCTGGAAATTCAGCAGTGCTTCCAGGCGACCCTGAGCAATTTCGGCCTGATAAGGGGTGTAGGCGGTGTACCAGCCCGGATTTTCCAGTACGTTGCGCTGAATGACCGGAGGCAGAATGGTGTCGTAATAACCCAGACCGATGTAACTCTTGTGCAACTTGTTTTTCGCCGCAATGCCGCGCAAATGCTGGAGGTACTCGTGTTCCGACAGACCTTCTGGCAGATTCAGCGGCTGTTTCAGACGGATTGCCTGTGGAATGGTCTGGGCTATCAGCGCGTCCAGTGTCGGCGCGTCGATTTTCTTGAGCATGTCCTGAACATCTTGTTCAGAAGGGCCGTTGTGGCGATTAACAAATTGGTCGGTCATGGCGTATTAATAGCTAAATTAAAAATAAAAATGTTTATCTACAGATTTCACAGATTCACGCCCAGATTAAAAATTTTTGTAGGGTGCAATAAGCGTAGCGCATTGCACCGGATTTTTAACGGTGCGATGAACTCATACGGCGCAATGCCTGTTGGTTATGGCGTCTACGCAATTTCCTTTTGATGTAGATTATTCAACTGCTCGGTTGCTCTGAATAACCTTCATCCGAAGCTAGTTGAAACCAATATTTAGCCTTATCTAAATTATTCCCAGGGATTAATCCGATTAAAACTGCGATAACAATAAGTTCCATACCTGTCATTTTTTTCACCTTTTGTGAGCAGTGCTGTTAGCTTCGTAGTTGCAGTAACCCAAAGGCGCTGCACCGGATGTTTAAAGTTTTGAAAACCATCCGGCGCAATAACGATTGCGCCCTACATTTAGTGCGCTTCGCTATCGACGACAGCCTGGTAAGCAGCGGCATCAAGCAATGCATCCACATCGGCCGCATTGTCCGGTTTCATCTTGAACATCCACGCGGCGTAGGGATCTTCGTTGATGGCTTCGGGGTTGCTGTCCAGGTCGCTGTTCACGGCGATGACTTCACCACTTACCGGCGCGTACACATCGGCAGCTGCTTTCACTGAT
The DNA here is from genome assembly GCA_030652475.1 of Gallionella sp. Classification (GTDB taxonomy): domain Bacteria; phylum Pseudomonadota; class Gammaproteobacteria; order Burkholderiales; family Gallionellaceae; genus Gallionella. The sequence goes on from JAUSAO010000064.1 coordinate 11,489, forward strand.
TCCACCACCGTGCATTCTTCTTTTGCTTTTAGCTTGCGTCCGACAGTAGGGGTTTCGACGAACACCATGTCGCCCAGTAATTCCTGTGCGTGTTGCGTGATACCGATGCTGATCGTGCCGTCTGCTTCCGTTTTGACCCACTCGTGGGAGGTTGTGTATTTCAGGCTGGATGGGTTGCTCATAAATATCTCCAATAATTAAACGATTATCTGTAGGGTGGGCATTTGCCCACCAAGTCTCGCGTGGGCAAATGCCCACCCTACCAATCTACCAATCAAAGCAAACCTTTGCCATTTCTTGCGAACGGGTACTTTACCACTTGCGCGTTCAGTATCTTATCGCGAATTGCCACTTGTACCGTATCGCCTATTGCAACTTCTTTGGGTACGCGTGCCAAGGCGATGGATTTCTCCAGCGTGGGCGAGAAGCTGCCGCTGGTGATCTCACCTTCGCCGTGTGGGGTATGTACCTTCTGGTGGCCGCGCAACACGCCGCGATCCAGCAATACCAGGCCTGCCAGTTTGTTGACGGGCGGGTTCGCCAGCAGTGCCGTTTTGCCTATGAAGTCACGGGGGCTGGTTAAATCCACGGTCCAGGCCAGCCCGGATTCCAGCGGGCTTACGCTCTCGTCCATGTCCTGTCCGTAGAGGTTCATGCCCGCTTCCAGACGCAGCGTGTCGCGTGCGCCGAGGCCAATCGGCTTTACGCCGCTTTCTGCCAGCGTTGCCCAGAAAAACGGTGCGGCTTTGGCTGGAATCATGATTTCAAAACCATCCTCGCCGGTATAGCCGGTGCGTGCAATGAACATCGTGCCCATTTCAACTGCGCTGAAGGGGATGAGTTTTTCGGTTAGTTCGCGGCTGCCGGGCAGCGCTTCCCAGACTTTGGCGCGTGCATTGGGACCTTGCACGGCGATCATTGCCAGATCGTCGCGCGAAATGATGGAAATGGGCATGTTCCCTCTATCCAACTTTCCCCCGCTCGCGGGGGAAAGGGCAACCGCCGCCTCTCCCGTCGGGAGAGGCCCTTTGAATCCTGCGGCCTGTTTTTTCATCCAGGCGATATCCTTGTCTGCCGTGCCCGCGTTGACTACGATACGAAACCAGTCTTCGTTCATGAAGTACACGATCAGGTCGTCGATCACGCCGCCATTTTCCAGCAGCATGGCGGAATATAACGCCTTGCCGGGCAGGGTCAGCTTATCCACATTGTTTGCCAGCAGATAGCGTAAAAAAATACGCACATCAGCGCCTTTAATATCCACCACGCGCATATGGCAGACATCGAACATGCCGACATCGTTGCGCACTTGATGGTGTTCGTCGATTTGCGAACCGTAGTTCACCGGCATGTCCCAGCCGCCGAAATCCACCATTTTTGCGCCCATGGCGCGGTGTGCTGCATTTAAAGGAGTCGTCTTGAGTGTCATGTTTTCTTCCAGAAATAAAAAAGGCGCAGCACGAAATCGTGCTGCGCCCCATCTGTCCTTGGTACCTGAGAGATTACGAAATGCCTTTAATAACCTACTGCGCGAGTCGGCTGCTGTGTTGCGCGGTACTCACTTCCTCGCCTACCAAAAGGTATGTCTCGGTCGTTGCGTTCCGTGCGCCTTGCATCCAAATCGCTCGCTACGGCTCTTAAAGGCATTAACTCGCGTGCCCCTTCGGTGGTCGGCTTGCCGACGCTCTCCAGATTTGCCTGTACCAATAGTTCTTTGTACCTGAGCGGTTACGGGTGTTACGCCTTCGGCGGTGGTCTGAAAACCACGCTCTCCTATTGGTCTGAACGGCGGTGCGGATTATGCGATAAAGGGCAAAAACTGACAACGGCTATTTAGCGGATGAATGGCAAACGTTCGGATTCTGCACGCGCTTCAGGCAACAAGATATTCCAGTCATCGGGCGGATGGCCGCTTTCCAGCATCTTGCGGAACACCCGATAGGCATCATCGCCGTTTTCGTAGGCGCGTTTGGTATCTTCATCGTTGACCCACGCATAGATGATGATTCGGCTTTGCTGGTGATAGCGGAAGAACAGGCGGTATTGCTGAAGGGGTCTGGCACGAAACCAGTGTCTGTGCGCCCCGCCCAGTGTGGAGCCTTGTTGGTATTCCGCCAGTGCGGGGGATTGTTCGAGTTGAGGCACATCAACCGCCATTAATAAATCGTATCATGGTCGCCCACATTGACAGGAATGATGCGCTCATCCTGAATCAACAACTCAAGCGTGATGCGATACGACACGTTGATGGAAACCGCGTGGACGCCTTGTAATTTGCCGCTCAAAGCATGTAGTCGCAGTGAAGGGTGAAACGGATTGGCTTCTAACAGTTGCAAGGTCTTGAGGTATTGTGATCGCAGCTCAGGATGCTTTTTCAACCAACGCAGCGCGCGGCGGTTATAGGCATCGGTGAAAACCAGCACATAACTCATGCCAGCTTATCAAGTCTGGCTAGATGTGTTGCGGGCGACTCCTGCACAAATCGTCCTGCCGCCACATCGGCGCGGGTTTCCGCCAGAGCGGCTTCAAGTTCGCATTCGCGCAAATAATTGTATTGGGCGATTTCCATCACGACAAAACGATCTTTGCCGCGTACCGACACAATCGCCTCGGAATGCGAGGCCAGTGTGGCTTCAATGGCAGCCACACCCTTGGTTTTTAAGTCGTTGGCACTGATATGAGACATGCGGCACTCCTGATGGCAGGGGATAGAACGCACATTTAATCATGCGATTGATTGTGTTGTAAAGCGTGCGAATGATGATGTTTTTTACTCCGGTAGCCGTTCACGACCAATGATTGCGCTTTCCGTTAAATGGAAGGAGCAAAGGTGATGTGAAAATAGTATGCTATCTTTACAGAGCACTTGCGATTGCCACGTTATTTGTTATAACATTGTTGTAACTTTTAATTAGGAGGAAATCATGCGTACAAATCTGAGGCAAGTAGGCAATTCTCGTGGAATCATTATCCCCGCTGCGCTGCTGGCGGCCTGTGAAATGGGCGATGAGGTGGACATCAGGCTGGAAGGGAAAAGTCTGGTGATTGCTTCGGTCAAATCACCACGCACGAATTGGTTTGCGGCTTATCAGGCAGAGGCAGATGTCGAGCCGCTCGCCGCGTTGCCGGTAGATGAGGGTGGCGAGGAATGGGTATGGTAGCGCGTGGTGAGGTGTATTGGGTCAATCTTGATCCGACCGTTGGCAGCGAAATTCAGAAAACGCGTCCGGCCTTAGTGGTGTCGCCGGACGATCTGAATGCCGCCTTGCCGCGTGTCATCATCGCACCGTTAACCCGCAAAGGTCAGCCGCTGGGTTGCCGTCCTGAAGTGCAATTCGCAGGCAAGTCGGCACTGATTTTGCTCGATCAACTGCGTTCCGTGGACAAACGCCGTCTGGCAGGGAAAATGGGAGAAATTGAGCTGAAACTATGGCATCCCATCTTGCTTGAGATGCTGGCATAAGGGATATGCAGGTTAGGGGGGCTGACCGCTTATTTAAATCAATATAATCAAGTAATTATAAAAGCAGTGGTCTGCCCCCTATTGCGGACCCCAACTTTCAACCTAGAAAACGCAGTTAGAAAATTTCACACAACGCATCAAGATGTTATAGGTTTTCGTGGGTGCGAATTCATTCGCACGGAACACGTTGATTGTGCGAATGAATTCGCACCTACAAGAAACTCAACTGCCGTTTTTAGG
>JAUSAO010000074.1 GCA_030652475.1 Gallionella sp.
ATCAGGCCGGTTCCGCCGATGTACCACTTCATCGTGGAGATGATGGTTTCCTGCATTTTGACCTGCGCTTGTTCAAATTTAATTTCGAGTGCGCCCATTCGTTTCTCAAATTCGCCAACCATTTCGGCTTTAAAGGTACTGAACTTTCCTTCCAGTCCTGCGAACTTTCCTTCCAGCGCCACGACGCTGTTCACCACTTCGTCGAGCTTATGATCCAGATGGTTGATGTGGTTGTACTGGCTTTTGAGCAGCAGGGTATTGATGTCGTCCTGCGAGAGCCCCTCGCCGCGCCCGAATTTCTCCTCGATCTCCCGAACCTTGGGGGTGATCATCTCGATGAGCATATCGTCTACACGGGCTTTGTCCATGATGCGTCCTTTCTTGAATTCGCCGCATTATAGCTTTAAATTCAACGATCCATTTTTCCGCGTCATTGTGGTCATCGCGAAGCAATCCAATGTCATTGCGAGGAGGCGTAGCCGACGCGGCAATCCAGTAATAATTCAGAAAGACCTTCTGGATTGCTTCGCGTTGCTCGCAAAGACGGCAAAAACCTCTGGGTTGCCATGCTTTCTGCCACGCTTTGCTCGCGGTCGCAACGACGGTTTGGGTAAATAAATCAGCATCGCCCTAAATATATGCGGCTAATTATGCGTGACGCGACACCAGGTTAAAAAGCACTGATTTTTTGCACCTGAGCTGTAGCCTGAAGTGACAAGGGGAGTTCAGTTATGGCTGTTGTTGCTTCATCCTTCGTGGCAAATACGCCATATAGCGCCGCATAGCCACCTTCCGGAATTCTGATGATATAAAGAGGCCGCAAAACGGCTGCAGTCTCCCATGCGGGGATGTCCTCTGTGTTATTTAGGCTTGCAATGTGCAGTGTGAAACTGTCGTGATTTTGCTCGGCAAGTCGTTCTGTGCTCAGGGACAGGATTTTCGCTGTGCGTTCGGATAATGCAGGCGTTTTTACGGCTTGTTGTACGGCAATTCGTTCATGGTCGGTCAGGAGATGTCGGTTCAGCAGGAAGCCTGATATGCCGAAAATTGCCAGTAATGTGATGGTCACTGTCAGGCGCTTCCCGGTTTTCGGGGCAACGGTTGCAGATGGCGCTGCGATCTCTGGTGTCTTCGCGGTTATTGATACGGTATCTTCTTTAATTTCAGGCTGTGTTGCGGACGTTGTTGGTTCTGAAATTTGTTTTTCATGCTGAATTTCTTGCTCCCTTAGTATGGTGGAGTCCGAACAGGAAAAATTGCTTTTCAAAAGCGTATCGAAATTGATGTGACTTAGAATTACGGGTTGAAAGCCGGCATTGATCACCATGACGGCAATATTTTTTCGGGCAAATGGAAACAGAAAGGCCGGGCAGGTGTGCTTGAGTATCTGAGTGATTTCCTGTTCAGAGGTGCTCTGGATTTGAAAAATTCCGGCCTGCGTGAGTTCTACCAGAAAAATAATTTCACCCTCTGAAATCGCCTTGATCGTAAAGGTAATCGAGGATTCATAACGAACAGAATCAATTCGCTGATTATCGGCGCGAATGTCGATATCGATTTTAGGTTGATGTATTGCCCCCGGCAGATTTTCTATATGAGGGACTTCAATCGAGATATTTTTAAGATATACTTTTTCAGTAATAATGTTTGTCATGATTTTGTCGTAGTGAATCGTGCTGTAATTCGTTTCAACCCCTCGCCACTTAAAAACAGCTGGTAATTTTCTTGCGTCCAGCTGACAACGCAATCGTCCCGAAAAAAATGCGTGAGGGAGGGCGGATAGTTAAATTACCTCCGGCAAAGCCGGAGGCTTATTGGGTTAGCACCTCAAAGGCGCTGATAAATCGTGAGCAGCCCAAGCGGCTGAGTTTTTCTCCTTCCCCCTTGCAGAGGGGGAGAGCGAAGCGAGGGGGCAATTGG
>JAUSAO010000084.1 GCA_030652475.1 Gallionella sp.
ACGAAAAAACACGAACAAATTCAAATGCATATCCCGATTTGTTGCATCACCCGTTGGGTGCGTTGCTCAATTTATGTAGTCGATTGTTTTCTTTCGTGAATTTCGTGCCTTTCGTGGATGAAATGAGGTTTTAAGGTTAAAGCAGGCTTTTGATGCGCATGGTATCGAGATTCCCTATCCTCACCTGGCCGTCTACGCCGGGCAGGACAAACAAGGCAGTGCTCCAGCCTTCCGTGTCGCCAGCCCGCGCGATGACGCGTAGCCGCGCTTGAGCGGCTATTCGACAGATGCCGTGGTGGGCAAGCCAGTGTTTTCGCCTTGTAAATCGCGCCATGCCGGGCAACCGGAATCTACCGATACGAATACCAACATTGGTAACGACCGGCTTCAAGCTGACGCACAAATAAGTATGCTGACCATCATTTGCCTTGAATTGCCTTGATATGGGCACTGCTCAGTTTTTTGTAAAGGCGGATCTGTTGCTGGAGCGGCCACCAGTCGTAAAGAAAAACCTGCAACGGGCGCCACATGGCAACCCAACCGACGATCGTAAGGCTTTCGCGCGCGATGGTGAGGCCGGTATTAGCGCCGAGGTTTCCAATGGCATCGGCCGCGAACAAGCATAGCGAGACAAAGACAAGACCGATGGCAAGGCTCATACGGCCTTGCCGCAGAAAATATTTCAAGGCACTGCGTGTACGCTCGGCTTTGTAAGTGAAGTGGTTGTGGATCGCTCCGGTCAACATCTCGCTTGGGTCGCCATCTGACGGCCACTGTTCAAGGTGGATGGTTATATGGAAGTGACTACCCGGCGCAAATCCCGACGCCCACGTTTCGATGAAGGCCTCTGCTTCCGGATCAAGGTCTTTGTTCAGGAACGGCATCGGGTCCATCGAGTTGAACAACTGCGCGATCTCGCGTATTCGCAGTGCCAGACGATGGATGGGAGCGGGACGGGTTGATTTTGTCATCGGTGATTTATTGAGCTTTATATAATTGAAGGCAACGTTTGAAACGAGTGTAACAGTAGACGAAATCCACCAATTCGTCATTCCGGCGAAGGCCGGAATCCAGCTTGTCATCAAATCTCCGCGTAGCGGTCAAAGCCGTGTTTGGGGTGCTGTCCCACTGTGTGGGAGCATTGTCAATTGTCTGGATTCCCGCCTACGCGGGAATGAGTGCGCCCGTGAAGGCGCGCAAATAGCACGGTGCAAGTCCGTGTCGGAGTATGCCATATCTCCGTAGCTGAAGGTAACTGCGTCGTCGTGAGGCGGGGTGGGGAGCAACTGGAAGCGAACTGGCGGTCCGTAGTAAA
>JAUSAO010000095.1 GCA_030652475.1 Gallionella sp.
AAACGCATTTCTGCGAACCGATCGGACATGTGCAGGTGCATGGCGATTACGTCGAAAGCTGGCAACCCCAAGCGATGTCGCCGGTGGCATTGCAACGTGCGCGCGAAATCGCCCGGGAAATTACCGGTAATCTGGGCGGTCTGGGCATATTCGGCGTGGAATTGTTTATCCAAGGCGACCAAGTCTGGTTCAGCGAAGTCAGCCCGCGTCCGCATGATACCGGCATGGTAACAATGTGCAGCCAGAAGCAAAGCGAATTTGATCTGCATGCGCGCGCGATTCTGGGATTGCCGGTGGATACGGCGTTACTGGCACCAGGAGCCAGCGCGGTGATTTACGGACAACTCGAAGCCCAGGGCATTGCATTTACCGGTATCGCTGAAGCGCTCAGCGTGCCGCAAAGCGATTTACGCTTGTTTGGCAAACCCGAATCGTTTACGCGCCGCCGTATGGGGGTGGCATTAGCGAACGGCACCAATACAGACGAAGCTCGGAGCCGTGCTAAACTTGCAGCCAGCCGGGTCAAACCCATTCAGCCATAGAAAATCAAACAACAATTTAATAAAGGAAAATCAATGACTATTGAACAACTCAACACGCAATTCGGTATTGCAGGTCAACTGGAATTTATCGCAGGCAACGGCGGATTGCCGATGATTCAGCTGAAAACCGCTAAAGCCAAAGCGCTGATATCGATCCATGCCGGTCAGGTATTGTCGTATCAGCCTGCCGGTGAACCGGAAGATGTGATGTTTTTGAGCAAGAAAGCGTATTATCAGGACGGCAAAGCAATTAAAGGCGGAGCACCGGTCTGTTGGCCATGGTTCGGTGCCGATCCGGAAGGGAAAGGCCGTCCGGGGCACGGTTTTGTCCGCAATCGCGGCTGGAATGTGGTAGCCACCGAAGCCTTGAGTAATGGCGATATCAAAGTCACCGTTGGACTGGACGATACGCCGGAAACGCAAGCCATTTGGCCGCATGCGTTCAGCCTGCGACAGGAAATCGTCATCGGTGACACCTTGAATCTGTCATTGTTTACGCGCAACACCGGCAAGGAAGCATTCACCATCACCCAAGCGTTCCATACCTACTTCAAAGTCGGCGACATTACTCGCGCCAAAGTATCGGGGCTGTCCGGCTGCGACTATCTCGACAAAGCCGGTGGCGGCAGCACGCAAAAACAGCAAACCGGTGACGTCACCATCGACGCCGAGGTCGACCGCATCTATCTGAACGTCGGCAATACCCTGACCATCGACGACGCAGCCTTGAACCGCCGCATCCAAATCACCTCGCAAGGCAGCAAAACCGCTGTGGTATGGAATCCCTGGGAAAAAATCGCCAAGGATATGGCGGATTTGGAAGACGACGACTACAAGCGCTTATTGTGCGTGGAAACCACCAATGCGGCGGACGATATTCGCGAAGTTGCGCCGGGTGGGGAGTGTCGGTTGGTGGCTAGTTATCGGGTGGTGCGGGGGTGATGAGGTGATGAGTTGATGGTTAATGATTAATGATGATGTCAAGATGTGACCCTTGTGTTGTGCTTGCATTCAGTCTTTGGAACAACTAGGATTTAAAAATGTATCGCACCATACAATTAATTTTTCTGGTCTTGATGTTCCTCTTTGCTGGATTGGCGATTGCGTTTTTTATATATGTCCTGATCACAAATACAAGCGAGTTTTTTAGAAACATTTTGAATCCTTTGATTCTTGTCTATTTCTTTCCCTCCTGTGTTTGTTATTGGATCGCATTGTGGGCAGAAGGAAAGTGCAAAAACTAGCAAATGACTATTCAAACAAAATTTACATAGGGAACTTATGCCTGCAGCTCAACTTATTCAAAATAATTGATTCTGGGTACAGATTAAGGAGATTGCAGAAGTGATACCTTTCTCACCTTCAATGCCGGACATCACAAAGAGTGATCCGATACGCGTATTTCGCCTCGGAGATCATCTCGCGCTTTTGCTTGAAAAACCTAAACCTATCGCCGGGGGCGCGGCGGCTGGGATGATAGATTTCGTCTATGCACTTGTTGTCATGACGACTACAAAACAGCCGGATTTAGTGTGCATCGTCACATCGGAGAAAAGTGGCAAAGAATTACGGAAAATGGCGAAAGAGACAACGGGGTTCGATCAATCGTTGCATCCTTTTCTTTGCATATTCGATCAGACGGGAGGACATCACAATCTAGGAGATTCTCCCGATTGGGAGAATCAGGATAAATTCACCACTCGGGCTTTGGAAATTGCTCGAGAACGACTCGGGATTCAAGCGCTTCCTGTTGAGATGGAGGTAATTGAAGGAAAAAATTCATCATCTTATTTTAGGGCTGACATGAACAAACCCACAACCCAGGATCGTCTACGATCACTCCTTATTTTTTCTATTGCAGCGACCGTAGCAGCGATGATGTTTTTCCCTCCGTATATTGGTTACGATAGATTTGGTAGAGTATGGAAAGTCGGCTATGCGTTCATCTTTGAACTTCCTGGCAATGTTTCGGTAAATGTGACTCAGTTGATCGTTCAATGGATTGGAGTATTAATTATCGGTGGAATTCTCTCACTTTTGCTCAAGCGTGAATGATCTCTACTTTAACGTGAAAGAAACCACTAAACAGGCGCAAGTAATCCTGGCCAGCTAAGACCATATAACAATTGGCGCAAATTAGGCTTGCGCTGTTTTGATAAAGCCGTGTTGAATCAGCGTTTTGATCCAACGTGCAGCATTACG
>JAUSAO010000108.1 GCA_030652475.1 Gallionella sp.
GCCACTCCAATGGCGATGCTACATAGCCATGTTTCACGGGATTGTACGCGTCGGCTGAACGACGCGTCTTATCCAATGCGTGCGCAAGCGACAGTCAGCTTACTCCTCACCCTTCAAGGGGGAGGTTGGGAGGGGGATGGGGTAAGCGTTATGCATGTAAATTCAATTTGTTACAGTTTAGGCATGTTTTAAAACCCATCCCCACCCTAGCCCTCCCCTTGAAGGGGAGGGAAGTCGGCGCACCTACATTTCGTTGTTTCATTATGCTTCGCCATGCCCGTTCGCCAGATAAGCCAGCAGGCCCGGCGTGACGGATTTAACAATACCGGCAATATTTCCGTTTCGAATGGCATCCATCTCTGGCAGAGACTGAATTAATTCAAACGGAGCCCTGTCCACCAGCGGTCGCAAGTCCTCCATCAACGATGCCAATAACGCCTCATCTTCCGGTGCTGCAGCGAGAAAGCTTTGCAAATCAGCTATCGCGTCCGAACGTGCCGCGATATGAAGCGCATCGGTTACAGCTTCAGTTTCAATGCGCACTTTCTCTACCCACATGCGGTCAATGCCTTGCCCTGCAGCCTGTCCGAGTATTTCCTCCCGCAATTGCGATTCCAGGCCGAAAATCTCGCCATGCGCAGCCGTTTTACCCTTGATGCAAACACGCACCGAGAGATAGATTTTGTCGGGAGTTTCGGCGACCAATTGTTCGAAAGCTCGTCCGACCAGCCTGACCACATCTGTCAGCGTTATGGCTTCTGCGGCATCCACTTCAACCACATGCCAGCGCAGCACATCCACCAGTAAACGCTCTACCGAATGGATGCCTGATCCATCCGCCTCGACCATTATTGCTCCCCGCGCACCCGTTTCGCGAATATGCCTTCCCTGCAAGTTGCCGGGGAACACTACCCATGGATTTTCCTGCAAGATAGCATACTCATGCACATGCCCCAGCGCCCAATAGTCGTAGCCTTTGGCGCCGAGTTCGGTCAGGGAGCAAGGCGCGTAATTTGCGTGTGCGGCATAACCTTCCAGCGCCGTATGCAACACACCGATATTGAGCCAACCGACGACCGGTGCCGGATAACTGGCAGCCAGATTTTCCACTGTCGCGGCTTCCTTGTAACTGCGGCCATGCAGGGCAACTTTCAGTTCCTCAATGCGGAAGGTGTTGGCCTTGCGAGTTTCAAACTGATGGACGTTGGGCGGCAACGTCAGTTTCTTGGTCATCTCGCTATCGGCATCGTGGTTGCCCAACAGCAAATAGACTGGAATGCCCGCCTTGTTAAGGCGCCCCATTTCGCGGCAGAAAAAGTGGCCGGTGTTGTAATCTTTCCAGCTACCGTCGTAGAGATCGCCCGCGATGACCATAAAATCCACCGCCTCTTCGATGGCCTCATCCACCAGGCGTGTGAACGCATCGCGCGTGACGGTCCGCAACAAGTCGGCGGGGGCATCCTTGTAGGCGGCAAGACCGGATAACGGGCTGTCGAGGTGGATGTCGGCGGTGTGGATGAATTTCATGGCAGTTTTTTCCGCATAACGGTCTCCGGGAGTTCTTTGAAGTTATCCTTGCTGGAGACCCGTTTCCCCGATTTTTTCTCCAGGTCGAGTCGCGCACTACCGGCAACGGCACCCCCTTCAACGGCTGCATCGAGGTTTTCGTTATACCCCTGTGCATCTTTGTTGCGAGCAATTTCGGTGGTGGAGGCTTCGCCCAGCATGGTGAAGATCAATTCCAGATCAGTCATGTGGTCGCGCAGATTGTCCGCCGGTTTGGCAAGGCTTTTGAAAGCCTTGTATTCCGATGGTGTCATGCCGAAGGTCGCACGGCTGATTTCGGCGGTGAGAATGGCGTATTCGCGCTGCTCTTTCACACCTCGTTTTTGCCATTCATTAGTCAACTCGTCGCGGATGGCGATACCGCGTACCCGCTTTGCGATCCATTCGTCGCTGTAACCTTTGGCCTTATACAGCTCGCACATCCGCTTGGCAGCCAATTCCGGGTTTTCGATTTCCTCCAGCCGCTCGTAACCCACTCTGGCCAGCCAGAGTTTGAAGGGTTCGGCCTTGGGCGAGGGGATGGACTGGATGAGTCGAAGCAATTGCTCGGCATCCGCCACATCGGTGATCCGTTGTTTTCCATCGGCGGCGGTCATTTTCAAACCGTTACAGTTTGTAACGGTTTCATTGCCATCGGCCAGTAGCCGTTTTTTGAGCACGCGCCAATAAACCTGGGGATTCTGGCTCTCCGTCAAGGCCGCGATAACATCCACGACAGCAAAGAACCATCGCTGCGCTTTGTCATCCCAGAGCGAGCGAATATGTTTAGATTCGAACAGCTTGATGTTGCTCATAAATAGTTTGCCATTCTGGTTCCGCTACTCTTGCGCCATCACGGCGTTGGGCATTGCCTGGCCCTTTCCGGTTGGGCGGTATTTCTGCAAGCGGCTGTTGGGTTTGTCGGGGAGAGTGTATTCGATGAGTTCACTGGCTGAGAGCGGCGCCGCCATAAGGGCATGCAGCATTGATTCTGACTGGGCCACGGTCTGGGCCTTTGACTGGGCCCTTGATGCAGCGCTGGTTTCCTGCGCCGAAAGACGCCCGACAGCCTCGCCAATCCGGGCGATCAGGGAGACGATGGCGGAGGTGAGGCGGTAGGGCGGGGAATAGGGTTTATTCATGGCCGCACTTCAGAACTTCCCAATGTCCCGCTTTGGTTGATCCTGTGTGACGTATCATTCCGGCAGCTTTCATTTTCCCCAGATGATATTTGATGCCAATACTGGCCGCCATGGCTCTGCGAGTGATGGCAGGCCGGGCTTTCAGCAAGGCGAGAATTTTTGCCTGGGTAGTTTCTTGGGTAGTTTTGCCATCGCGGATTTCTACCACGCTGTCTGCCGGATTCTCAACAAATGCCTGCTCGTAATGAAAAATCACCCGCAAGAAATTAGGGCGAATCTCAAAGGCATCCCGTCCGTATTTCTCCAGAATGCGGGGTATGCCGGAACCCAAGTGTTCCATAATTTGAGAGATGGTCATCCTTGCCATACCAAAGATGGTTATCGGTGGCTCAAATGACTGCGTTCAGTTTCCCAGCCCTTGATGGCAAGTCCGACCATACGCGGAATCAGGTAACGTCCAGCTTCGTAATACGAAACCATGCGCCGGGTAATGCCCAGCGCAACAGCGGCATCGGACAGCGACAGCCGATTACGCGCACGCCAAGCGGCGAACTCGTGAATGGGTGTAGCTTCTCCAGCCTGTTCGCGCGCCATGCGCCAGAGGGTATCCGTTCCAATTTCAGCACCGTTAGGCCAGATCAAAGACCAGCCATCCTCGCCGACCGCAACAGCGGAAAAAGTGACGGCATTATCAATCTCCGCCAGAGCGGCCAATTCTTTGATCAGCGCCGCCAGATTGACGCGATCAGTTTTGCCACTCGCCCACGTTATTTCAACCGTTTTACGGCTGGCTGGAACCACGGCTTTAATGTTCGGTTCTTTCATCGTTTCGCTCCTCGCTCAACCCATACCCGCATAATGTATTCGCGGTTTTCTACAATCCACGCTTTAGCTTCAGCAACTGTTTTTGCATCGGCACGCCCTTTGGTTTTCAATGTCGCCACATCAATCGATACCTTGAATCCCGGCCCAAGTAAATGAATATGCGCGGGCGGATGATCGCCGATAAACATGGCGATGCGGGCGTTTTTGAAACGGTGGATGGTGCTATCCATATATTTGATTATGGCGAAGCAGCTTCACCATGTCAAACGAACGGCATAGCTATTCCGCAACCGGAATGAGATGTTGAATCTTGAATCCCGGATTACATCAGGGCTACGCTGACGGTCCGTAGGCTGGTGGTGAACTTGCGAACCCCAGAATTTTGTTGAAAATGTGATAACGAAAGACTTGACCCCGCGATTCTGTTAGGTTTTTGACAAAGCGCACTTATTCTGTGATGAAAATTCTCTATGTTCGGTAATTTTCATCTTGGATCAGTTCGCAACACTGCACTTACGTTTGACACAGCCACCTGCTGGCCTTACATTGCGCCATCGTGGTTAATGGGCACAACGCTTCATGCTGGATAATCCAATTCTACGTTCGGTGCGCGATGAGCTGCTGTCTGAGGCGAAACTCTCCCCCGGACTTCTCGCAGATTTGGCGAACCTTGAGCGTTACGTTGCCGAGACCTACTCCGCCCGTTCCTTCATCGAGCTGCTCCAGAATGCGGATGACGCAGGTGCGAAGCGCTTTCTTGTCATGCAGGACGGTGACCGGCTCATTTGTGCGAACGATGGCCGGCCATTCTCTCGCAACGATTTTTATTCGCTCTGCCGCAGCGCATCCTCCGACAAAAAGCGCGGTCAGTCCATTGGCTACAGAGGGATCGGTTTCAAATCTGTTGTGGGAATGGTGAGCGAAGTTCACCTGCTCAGCGAATCGTTGGAAGCCACTTTCTCACGCCAACTGTCCCATGAGAGTTTGGGGATGGATGTCCAAACACCACTCGTGCGCATTCCCCATCCGCTGGCTATGCCGTCGGACAAACCGCTTGCCGCAAAACTCGCGGAAATCCGCGCCGCAGGTTTTTCAACCATCTTTATCTTTGGTGGGATCGACCGCGCCAAAGTCGAGGAAGAATTCGTTTTGTTCGATGCGGAATACCTGCTGTTCCTGCGCAACATCACAGAAGCCACGCTGACGGGTGCAAAGGAGCGCCGTTACTCGTGTTCCCGCGAGGCGCTGCACGACCATTGCCGTGGCGTGCAAATTGTCTCCGATGACCGCCGGTCTGATTGGCAGATACATTCGTTTGCCCGCTGCGACATCGCTTTTTCTCTGCTGGATGGCAGCCCGGTGCCCCTCAATCCCTCTTCGGCCTTGGTGCATGCTTTCCTGCCCACACTGGAACAAACCGGGCTGGGTATCCGCATCAATGCCGATTTCAGCACTGACCCTTCGCGGACGCGCATTGTTTTCGATGACTTCACCGGCGAATGCGTCGCCAGCGCAGCCGATGCGGTGGCAAACCTGTTTCGTGAGGCTATCCAGAAAAACCCGATAGACAGCGCTTTGGAATCCTATGCCCGATCCGTTCACGACCTATCCGAAGTCGATGACTGTCCCGCTGCAAATCCATCAAATCAGATTGGCGAACTTTGCGGAAAAAAGCTACAGAATAAGCGGAAAGAGATTTCTTCATCAGAACTGATCTATAAGCTCCTCATCGGTGTTACGTCCCGACTGCCGAAACTTTGCTGCGTCTGGTGCAATCCGTGCCCAGTCCGAAGGCCGAGCCGATCAAGCTGTGGCTGGCGAAGGTGGGCTATGAGCGGATGCAGGAAATGGCCGACCCCGCCCGTTCGCTGGATCGCGCCCGCGAAACCTGGCAAAAGCACGGACGTAGCGAGAAGTGGATACAGCAGCGTATGACCGGGCAGGAGACGCGCAACAAGCTGACCGATTATAACAACAGCAAACAACAGGGGACAGACCACGGATACCCGCGAGATGCCTTACGGCAAGTACCAAAACCTATTGATCGCCGACCTGCCCGGCCAATATCTCAAGTAGCCAACCGGTAACAATTTGTAACCAGTTGAAATAATCCTTCAGGCATCATGAACAAGGAGTCCTGACAATGCAACCCCAGCCAGCCATTTTTGAAGAACATGAAATCCGTCGCGTGTATGACGAAGCCACGGAAATATGGTGGTTTTCGGTGGTGGATATTGTGCAAGTTCTGACTCAACAGCCTGATTATCAAGCCGCCAGAAAATACTGGAACAAGCTAAAAGAGCGGCTGGGCAAAGAAGGCAGTCAACTGGTGACAAATTGTCACCAGTTGAAAATGACCGCTGACGATGGCAAACAACGTCTGACCGATGTCGCGACTGCCGAAACTTTGCTGCGTCTGGTGCAATCCGTACCCAGCCCGAAGGCCGAGCCGATCAAGCTGTGGCTGGCGAAGGTGGGTTATGAGCGGATGCAGGAAATGGCCGATCCCGCTCGCTCGCTGGATCGCGCCCGTGAAACCTGGCAGAAGCACGGGCGCAGCGAGAAGTGGATACAGCAACGCATGACCGGGCAGGAGACGCGCAACAAGCTGACCGATTATTGGTGAAGAGCACGACATCAAGGCGGGCGAGGAATACGCGATCCTCACCAACATCATTCATCAGGAATGGGCAGAAGTGGACGTGAAGGCGCACAAGACAATGAATGGCTATGCAAGGCTTACCGCGCTGGCGGAATTGTCCACGCGGCAGATTGCCGAGAGCGTGGATGCTACAGGCATGAAAGAGAATGAAGCTGCGGCGCAGACCGGCGGCGGTATCGCCAAAAAAGCACGGCTGGAACTGGAAAGCAAAACCGGCAGGCGGGTGGTTTCGGCAGAAAACTATTTGCCTCCGGCCAAGAAAAAATTGGCGAAGGACTGAAGCCGTCATCCCCGAATGTTTTTATCGGGGATCCAGAATTTCGGCCAGTTAGCAGCTGGATTCCCGATCAGAACCGCTTCGGGAATGACGCAGCATTTAAGCACCCAGCGGATGATTGAACAGCTCCCCGAATGCAGGACTACGGGAGACAAAACCATGAACGCAACCGCATCTATCGTTTAAAAAGTCTGGAGTTTCTGTACTGTCCTTAAAGATGACGGGGAGAGCATGGTATCGCCCAACTGTTCCACAACCGCCCGAAATTCGGCGCGATGCAACGTGCAGAAAAGAACATCGACGAGCTGCTGGAAAACCTTAACCAGGATTTTCATCGCCTGCGCCAGAGCGGCATAGACGCGGAGCTGTTCGACGTGATCGCGGGCTTTGAGGCACTCGCCACGCCTGCACATGCCGGTGAGCAATTTTCCGGAGCAAAAGGACTTACCTCAAACTGAAATGTAAAATTTGTATTATGTAAGCCCTGCTATGCGGGGATTTTTCAGCTGGGTTCATTCCAACGTGGCTGATACGCTCGGCCTAAAAGTGACATTCCTGAACAGCGTATTCCTGTTTGCCGGGGTAGTGGCGTTCGGCATGGGTTTTGTCCGCTGGCAGGCCAACGCTGTCATGGGTGACGTAGTCGAGGCGATGGCATCGCATCGCCCCTATCGCCCCGGGCTGGGGATCGCTCCGGCGCTGGAAGAGCCAAGCCGTGGAAGCGGTACGCATTACGATCCGCAAGTAGTGGCTGCCTGTTTGACCTTGTTCCGGGAAAAGCACTATGTATTCCCCGGCTAAAACAGAGGCATGGTTTTTTGTGGCTATGCGGACTGTGCGTCAGTCAAAACTGAAGGTATAAAACAAATCTACTGCGGGCGTGGTGCCCGCCTGCGCCTGCGCAGAAAGTCGTTTGGTGAGCGTGTAGTTGATTTTCATCAATGTGCCTACCCCCGTCAGTCCCTGCTCGTAGCTGAGGTAGGCGCGCGAAGAGAGTCGTTTGCCGAGCGTGAGCATGGTGCTCTCCAGACCGCCCGCCCCTTTGATGCTGACTTCCTCCAGGCCTGAGGCATGGGCAATTTTCTGCTGTAGTGCGATGGATTCATGGCCTGCCAGCAGTGCGCCCGCTGCGGCCTGCATGGCGCTGAAATCCTGGCCGTCAGAGGCCTCAAGGTCGTGCCCCAACACCAGCCAGGAGAGTTTCTTGCTGTCGGGTACATTGGGATTGGATACCAGATTGACGCGGGGGGATTGCGCCGTGCCGGTCAGGGCCACGCCCGCTTCGACGGTCTGGTTCTTGCGCCAGGCGAGGATATTCAGGCTGGGATTATCCAAAGGACCCTGAAAGTTGAGTATGCCGCGCTCGATTTCCAGACGTTGCCCGTAAGCCGAATAACTTCCTTTGGTTACGCGCACGCTGCCTCGTGAAACAGGCGATGCGCCATTCGCGGCGGTCAGCTTCAGCGCGCCGCCCAGTTGCGCATCCAGCCCCTGGCCTTTAATGAAGAAGTTGTCGCCCAGATCCATATCCAGATCAAATGTCAGGGCGTAGGGGCGGGTTTTCTTCTCTGCGGGTCTGGTCAGCCCGGTGGTTACCACGACGTCATCGCTGCTTGCGGGCAGATCGCTCTTGGGCAGTTCAATCAAACCCCGGTCAGCCTTGAGGCTGGCTGCTATGCGCACTTCCCTGCCGGAAACGGCGGCGTCTCCCGTGCCGCTCAGCTTGAGATAACGGTCGGGGCGGGATAACACTTCGAGTTTGTCGGCTTGCAGTGCCAGCTGCAGGGCGGGTGACTTGCCCGTAAATTCCAGTCGGCCCTGGCCCTTCAGACTGCCGGTGCCGCCACGCATGACGAGGTCATTGAGGTACAACACCTGATTTTGTAATTTTGCCTGGAAGTGACCTTCCGTGAAGCGCAGTCCCTGATCGGGTAGTGCGACGCTGATGCGCGTACCGTTTAGGCTGCCGGTCAGATTGGGCAGGGCGAATGTGCCATCGGCACGCACATTCCCTTTGAGCGCGCCGCCGAAAGTCAGCGTTTCGGTTTTGTCTAAGAGCCTGGGCATCCAGGCCAGTGTTTCGACGGACAGATCAAGGTTGGCGCGCAGAGGCGCGCTGCTGGCGATACCCCAGACGCCGTTTTTGACCGAGAGCTTGCTGTGCGCTTCAGCCTTGAGGCTGCCCAGATTGGAACCCGTGGCTTCCAGGTTGGCCTGCAATTGGTTGTTCACAGCCTTCAGGTTCAGGGTAAGGCGGCTAAGCCCCAGCGTGGTCGGCGGATCGCTGGAAAGGGGCAGGTCGCCGCGTTCACGCCATAAATCGATATGCCCATTGACCGAATTCTTGACAGTGAACTGCCAGTTTCCGCCCAGGGCCAGGTCGTTTTCGAGACCGCTGTCCTGCTCGGCAATGCCTTGCAGATAGGCGAGTGGCAGTCCTTTGAATTCCCCACGGCTTGCGACTTGGCCGCCATCGTAAGTCAGTTCATGCAGGATCAGATCGGCGCCCTTGAAATCGAAATGCGCATGGTTGAGCACAACATGCTGTCGGGCCAATTCCAGCTTTGCAGGTGACTTGAGTTCCAGTGCATGACGCCCGCGGTTGAGCAGCTTCATCATTTGACCGGACCAGCCGGACTGCTTGTGCCAGCCGCCGACCAGCAGACTCTCAACATTGAAAGCGGGGTTCTGCGCCAATATTTTAAGCGTGTGATTCCGGCGCGTCCCCTGAGCATTCAGGCTGGCGTGGGTGAGGTGCAATTGCGGCGCTGTCAGGTCTTGCAGTCTGGCATCCATTACCAGCGGACCGTCCGCCCCTGTGCCCAGATGGCCGCTGGCATGCAGGGCGGTCAGGCGGTAATGCTCGCCCCAGATCAGGTTGCTGAACTGCGCGTCAAAGTCACCGGACAGGGCAGAATAACGCCCCTCCAGCATACCTGTGGCGCGTATCCGGCCACTTAACTGCGGGTCGAACATGGACAGTTTGTCGGCCTCAATCTGCACGTTGAGGCGATCGCCGGGATTGCCCAGCGCACCTTTCGCCGTCAATTTGTTATCTGCCAGTTTCAAGATGATGTCACTGTCCCAGACTCGCGTGGCGGAAAGGCTTAACTTGCCCTGAGCGGAAAGTGGCTGATGCCGGAAATGGCTGTCAGTGACAGCAAATCCCAGCGTGGCTTGCGGCTTTTCTGCCCGTTTTCCTGTGGCGGCAAGCGAGGCATTGACGCGGGCTGACGGGTAATCCCCGAAATCGGCGGGATTGAATTTTTTCAATACGCCCTCCAGCCGGAAGGGTTGCTGGCCATTCAGGGCCAGTGTGCCGTGCAGGACGAGGCTGCCGCCAGCCGACCTGACAGCCGCTTCGCGCAACTCGATCACATCATGCTGATGGTGCGCGTCCAGTTTGAGCTGATAGCGCTGGTAACGCAGATTGGCCGCCAATTGCTGGCTGTTTTCCTTCATGTTCAGGCTGATGTCACCGGCCAGACGCATGGGACGCAGCGTGCTTTGTATGCCCTGGGGGTTGAAGTCTGCGGTACTCAGATTGAGTTGCAGGTGATGTTCCCTGAACTGGCCGCTGCCCTTGAAATGCCCGGCACCGGCCAGGTCCAGATGCAGGGCGTGCAGATCCAGTCGATCCGGTGTGCCGGAAAATCGGGTCAGTAATTCACGCAAGGGCAGGCGCGACTGATTCCAGCTGCCGGGCAGCTTATTGCGCAGCCGGATATCTCCGGCCATTTCGTTTTCCCCCCGGGGAGCGATGGCGACCATCGCGTCAATATCCGCCTGAGGCCAATCCTTGCGCAACAGCGACGGATTTATGTTGTTGGCATTGATTTGTATTTCCTTGTAAGGGAACGCGCCAAAGGGCGTGAGTACGGCATGGAGGTCGGCCTGACCGCCCCAGCCTTGCGCCTGACCATCCAGCAGTAGTTGCGTGAGATTCCCTGATGCGTGCACTTCGGCACGATAGTCCGCTGCTTCAGTCTGCTGCAGGCTGGCATGGGCCGAGAGATTAAAGGGCGGTGTGTCATTCAGTGTCATGTCGGCCTGCACTTTTCCCCATTCAGGCGTCATGTTCTGCAGGCTTATCTGGTAGCGGTCGGCCAGTTTTTCCAAACCGAACGCAACGCCATGTAGCGCATATTCCGTACCCTGATTCCTGAACGTGGTACGGCCAATGGATATGGCAGGGGCGGAAAAGGTGACCGGTAAATGCAGGGTGTCGGGCAGTTTGACGGGGGCCGGGCTGGATTTGATTTTCGTAATCAGCAGTTCTTGCAGCGTCAGGCTATTGATTTCGACATGCCGTTCGAGCAGCGCGAGGGGCGACCAGTCAAGATTTATTTCTTTCGCTTCTATGCGTATCTCGTCAGTCTGAAAGCTGAGTGCTTCGATGCGCAGCGGGCCATACAGGGAGCCGTGAACGGTGCCCAGCGTGATCGTGTTGTTACTCAGTTGCGCTGCCTGCCGGGCGGCCCAGCGCAGCGCAAATTCACTGCTTGTCAGCCAGCCCAGCAAGAGCGCGGCCGCCAGCAGACCGGACAGGATGCGGATTGCATAGCGGACAGGCTTGTTGAGGAAAGTGCGAGCCATCAGAAGTTGAACCCCACGGAAAAATGCAGCCTTAATTTTTGCTCAAGTTGCCCGTAGGCTAGGTCGAGGTTCAGCGGGCCGACGGGGCTCTTCCAGCGCGCACCGCTGCCATAGCCGTAAACGGGTTTCAGGCTGCCCAGCGTATCTGCGGCATTGCCGCCGTCTATGAAAATGGCAGCCCCCCATGCAGGGGTCAGCCAATGCACATATTCCGCGCTGGCGAGCGCCAAATAGCGACCCCCGACGACCCCCTGCCCCTGAGGTACACCGAGGCTCTGATAGGCGTAACCGCGCACCGTTTGATCGCCGCCAGTGCGAAACAGCAAGTCGGAAGGAATGCCATTACGGCTGCGGGCGGCCACTATGCCTAATTCGCCATGCAGGATGAACTGATCGCGCGTGCCAACGGGGTAAAAATACACCGCGCGGCCGTGGCCACGCAGGAAATCCTGGTCTGACAGCAGGGAGCGCGCCGCCACGTCAGTTTTAAAATTGAGCAAATAGCCGCTGGATGGGTAGAGTAAATCGTCAACGTTGCGCAGTGTCCAGGAATAGAACGGGCTGAGTGTGGAATTGCGGGCGCTGATCGAACCCTGAACGTGCTGGGTCTCGATGAAATAGTTTATTCCAAAGGCGCTTTCTGTCTTGTCATGCACGAATGCGCGTTTGGCGCCCATGATCAGCTTCTGGGTGACTTCACCGGAAATATCGGTGCGCTCCATCTGGGCATTGAGGTTGTCACGGTATCCCTGTGCATTGGCTGGGAGTTGTAGGTTGCTGCTGAGGGTTTGCTGTTTCTGATCAAGTTTAAGCGTGCTGCCCAGCCCCCAGGCGCGATCAAGGAAATTCAGGTCACGATGATCCAGCAGAATTCGCGGGCCGGTATCGGTGCTCATGCCGATGCCCAGACCCAGTTTCTGGGATTTATTCTCGACCAGATCAACCTGAACGGGCACACGGGATGGCTGTGCGGTGTTTATACTGACGTCCGCCCGCTCAAAATACGGACTATCCTGTAAACGCGATTGAAAATTCAATAGTTTGATCTGTGAGTAGGGTTCACCCGGTGTGATGGGGTTCATGCGTTCGACGAGGGTGGCGGGATAACGATCCAGGCCTTGTATCTTGAGTTCGCCAAATGTGAAGCCGGGGCCGCTGTCCAGCGTGGCCTGAAGCTCGACGCTGTTTGTCTGCGGATGGACCAGGGCACGGCTGTCCGTAATCGAGGCGGTCGGGTAGCGATCGAGCAGCAGCGACTTGAGGGCATTGCGCTTGGCGCTCTCCCAGTTATCGTGGCGAAACACCGCACCGGGGCGCAAGCTCCAGTCCGAGCGCATTTTGTTCAGACGGGCGCGGTTTTCTGCCGAGTCGTCATTGAAGGCGCCGGTAACTTGCAGGTCTATGGAGGTCACACGCACGGGTTCGCCGGGTTCGATGGTGAGTTTGACCCGATATTTGCCCGACTTTCCCGTCATCTTCGCCGCTATCAGGGGGGCATAGAAACCTTCGGTGGCGAGGAATGCGCGTATTTGTTCAGGCGCGAGACGAACCAGTCGCTGCAGTTGCGCCTCATCCATGCGTTCGCTGCCGCGCCAGCGGTAGAGGTCGAGGTGTTCCTGCATCAGGCTGCGCTGCTCCGGCGGAATCTGTAGCTCGATGTCATAAGTCGCGAGCTGCTGCCCCTCAGACGCAAAAACAGGCTGGGACAGGAGCAGCAAGGCCAGACTACACAGCGATGCCAGAACCGTGAGTGCTGATGGTTTCATGGATTGCTTGTCCTTGCATGAATTTCCATGTTTGAATTTCCGGATGATAAGCGGCTGTCAAATGACCGGGGCACAGCCGAAAAATCACAATGCAGCTGATACGCAAAGGGGTAACGGCCAGCATAATGCCATGCCGCACGCTAGTTTCCGGTTCAAGTTTTAAGTGCGGGGCATGAACTGAAGGATACCTGAGCGGAGTCAGCTATCCAAGCCATTTTGGGTGATATTTAACAGTTACTGTGCCTTATCGCGTTCAATGTTGTTCACACCGATTGACGGAGGGCGCTTGCTCGCATTGCCCGATATTTTCCGGCTTATCTCAGGGAAAAAATACTTTGCATGAAATCTGCGTTTGGCTAGCTTTTTCATAAAGCCCGCCCTGTTTAAAAACGCCTCTTGCACGTACAATGTCACTGTGTGGCTTGCAGTCGGGTGCAGTAAGAAAGTGCGCTTGTCTGGCATTCCCACATGATTAAGGAGTGGTTGGGGTGGAGAAGTATATTAATAAAATTAACCTGATGCTGAGCCGGCGTAGTTGTGCTCAGGTCAATGCCATCGCGCTGCTGCTCGTTGCCTTGATTGTGATGATAGACCTCGTGGTGGGTTACGAGATCGCCGTTTCCATTTTCTTCCTGATCCCTATTTTTATCTCTGCCTGGTATTGCGGTCACCGTGCCGGCCTTGCTTTTACTCTGCTTTCCGCAAGCCTGTGGTTCTTCGTGGATAACGTGATTTTTGAGCATCCATACAGCAATCCGATCGCACCCTATTGGAATGGGCTGGTCAGACTGGGATTTTTTCTGGTCACGCTGGGACTGCTCAAACAGTTAAAAAACCGCCTGATTGTTGAGAGAAATATGTCGAGAACGGACAGCCTGACCGGCCTTCTCAGTACGCGTGGATTTACTGAGCAGGCGGAAAAACTGTTTGGCATGGCTGCACGCTATAACAGGCTGTTTGTTCTTGCCTATATCGATCTGGACAACTTCAAGCGAGTGAATGACGAACTGGGTCATAGTGAAGGCGATAAGGTGTTGCGGGTCGTCAGTGAGCAAATGCTGGCATCGCTGCGTACTACGGATCTGGCCGGACGTATCGGCGGTGATGAATTTGCCATCGTATTGCCTGAAACCAGCGAGGCCGTCGCGAAGGCCGTGTTTGAAACGCTACGCACCAATGTGTTGCGGGAAACGCAGCAACACCATTGGCCGATAGGGCTGAGCATAGGCGTGGTTGCTTTCGATTCGCCTACATGCAGCTTGGATGAGGCAATCCGGTTTGCCGATGCGCTGATGTATCAGGTTAAGGCGAGCGGTAAAAACAATATTATTTTCGGGCGCTATCCGGAAAAATAAGCATGGCGGAAGCGCGGAATGTCTGTTTGTTTTGAAGTGAATTAAATCCGTTCCAGCACCGCTGCAAAGAATCCGTCCGTGGCATGCAGGTTGGGACGCAGCTCCAGATAATCGCCCATCTCCATCGGAATCTTTTGTTGCTGCAATATTTCGCCGGCGGGGCGCAGTACAAAGTCGGGATGTACCGCCAGGAATGCCTCGACGATGCGCTGATTCTCTTCCGGCAGTATGCTGCAGGTCGCATAGACCAGACGACCGCCCTTTTTCAGCAAGCGGCTGGCCGAGGCCAGAATGGCGCTCTGCTTCTGATTCAATTCTTCTATGCTGCGGGGCGACTGGCGGAATTTCAGATCGGGATTGCGGCGCAACGTGCCCAGCCCACTACACGGCGCATCCACCAGTACGCGGTCTATCTTGCCGGACAGGCGTTTTACCTTGAGGTCGTTTTCGTGCGCGATCAGCATGGGCTGAATGTTGGAAGCGCCGGAGCGCTTCAGGCGCGGCTTGAGATTGGCCAGACGTTTTTCGGAGACATCCATCGCGTACAAACGGCCTTGTGAATTCATTTGCGCTGCAAGCATCAGCGTCTTGCCGCCTGCGCCCGCGCAGAAATCCACCACCATGTCATTGCGTTTGGGGGCCAGCAGGAAGCCTAGCAACTGGCTGCCTTCGTCCTGCACTTCGACTTTGCCCGTCGTGAACAACTCGTCCTTGTTCAGCGGGATTTTTTCCTTCAGGCGGATGCCGATAGGCGAATAAGGCGTGGCCGTTGCGTCTATGTTCTGTTCCTGAAGCGTCAGCAGCACCTCTTCGCGTTTGGCCAGCAGGGTGTTGACGCGTATGTCCAGTGGCGCGCCCTGTTGCATGGCTTGCCCCAGCACGAGAATTTCCTCGTCCGAGTAGGAGGCGCGCATCTTTTCTATCAACCACTCTGGCAATTCTGCCTGAATTGACAGCGGCTGACCTTCATATTGCACGCTTTTGGCCGTAGCCAGCCATTCCGCTTCGTCGCGTTTCAGTACAGGCTGGATTTCGCGCAGGTTGTAGCCGCCGAATTTGACCAGATAGGCCAGTGCCATGCGGCGCGGCGTGGCATTGCCGGCGCATGACGCTTCCAGCAACAGGCGGTGGCGCAGCACGCCAAAAGCGGTTTCAGCGACCAGTGCGCGTTCATTCGATCCTATGCGCTCGTTCTTGAAAAAGTAGCGCAAGGTGGTATCGGCGGGGTGTTCCAGCGGCAGAATGGTGCGCAGCGCGAGGATGACGAGGTCTAAGCGGTATTCGGTGATAAGCATGACAGGTTTCGTTTCATTATTCAGGGGCGGAGTTTAACAGAACAGCTTGTAGCTTGTAGCAAGACGGCTGCTCTTTCCCGTCCATTTTTTTTACTACCCGCTACCCGCTACTCGTTTACTCGTCAGATACCCTGATGTCGGAGATAACCATTTCACCGGCAATGGCGCCGTTTTTGTCCATTTGTTGTATTTTGACGGGCAGCAGGCGATATTCCAGTCCCAGCCAGATATTCAGTCCTTCTTCGCCGGGGGCGTGGATTTTGTGCAGCGGCAGGGCGCGAATTCGACCAATGCCGGTCTGGAGTTGCTCTTCTCCGCCAATGGCCAGTTCATAGCTTTCCAGTTTTTTGCCATTGCTGATATGCAGGGTCAGCGTGGGCTGATTCAGTGGCAATTGCGAGAATTGGTACAAAAAACTGAGAATGTCTTGCGTCTGCTCAGGTAGCATGGAATGGTTGCCGTTGGAAAAGGCAAGTTCCCTGCGCGCCCAGTCGAATTGGGCGGTAATCGCCTGATTTCCTTTCGCGGTAACCCGGATTTCGCTGAACGCATCGGGGCGCAGCCCCAGTGCGCTGACCGTGCCGCTGCTCCGTTGCGTCATCTCGAATGTCTTGAAGAAACTGGCGATGCCTGTGGTGTTTATGTCCACTCGCAGGGTGTAACCGTTATCGTCGTCGATTTCCAGCCGGTGCCGCGCTTCACCGATCGCGAAATCTGTGCCTTTGTAGACGATGTAGGTCAACTGCGCATGCCTGGGCAGCGGGGGGGTGTTTTTCCCGGTCGCCGGTATCGCTTCAGATGCTGGCGCTTCCCCGGCTGGCGGCGCTTCCTCGACGCCTTGCGCAAGCGCTTCCACGGGTGCGGTTGTCGGTTCCGCAGCAGCTTCAGTTTGAATGCTGGCGGGCGCGGGCAGCTTGGGGCGTGGCTTGGGAACGGGTTTGGGAACGGGTTTGGGTGCGGCTTGGGGTAACGGTTCCAGTCTGGCGACGAGCGGCGGAAGCGGTATTTCAGCGGGTTCGAGTTCGATCAGCACGGGGCCGAACAGCAGCACGGCGTGTATCAGCAGCGACAAGACAATGGCCAGTACCACCCTTGCGGCAGGCTGATCTGTGTGCAACAGGCGGGTGAGAGGTATTCGCAGCCGGGCGGTCACGGCGTGATATGCAGGGCGCTCAATATTTGCGTGAATTGATCGCCGTTGGCATCGGTGATGATCATTTTGCAAGGTAAATTGTATTTTTGCGTGGACAGCCAGATTTCAGTGCGATTTTCGCCGGGCTTACCCTGGCTATCGAGATACAGGCTGTCGAATTGTCCGGCCGGGGTATCGATTTTTTGCCGGAGGCCAATTGCGTAGTGATAGTTGTCCAGTTTGCTGCCGTTAGTCATTGTGAAATTTAAAGCGCTGTTAATCTCAAGCTGGAGAAACATGAATTGATACATTGCGCTCAGTCTATCCTGTGTGCCGTCCGGTAAGGTGAGTGGTGTGCGTTGTGCCTGATGCATCAGGATGATTTTTTCTGCCGCCCAGTCGAATTCGGCCTGACTGTTTTTTTCAGGATTGTCGTCACGTTTGTACGCGTAGTGTTGCGGGCGCAGGCCCTGTTTCTCAATTAGCCCGCTGCTGCTGAGGTAGGTTTTTCCGGGTTTGAATACCGCCAGCAGACCGAGTGGCGTAGTGGTGCTGGTCAGTGTGTAGCGATCCTTGATGCGGGTATAGGTTTCGTCTATCTTGCCGATTTTCATGCCGCGACTGAATACTTCGTAGCTCGCTTGCACCTTGTCAGGCGCCGCCGCATAGGCCGAGGTGCACAGCATCAGCCACGCCATGATTTGCAAAATCCACTTCATATTTACTCCAGTGCGGGTGAAATCAAGGCCAGACCGGCTTGATTGCGACTGCGGTTTACGACCTTGCCGTCTTTGCTTAGTTCAATTTGTCCGGCGCATAGCCAGCGTACGGCTTGCGGGAAAACACGGTGCTCTTCATGCAGGACACGGGCGGACAGCGTGTGCTCGGTGTCGTCGGCCAGCACAGGGATGGCGGCCTGAATGATGATGGGGCCATGATCGAGGTCGGGCGTGACGAAATGCACGGTGCAGCCATGAATTTTCACGCCGTCCTGTAGTGCGCGCGCATGCGTGTGCAGTCCGGTGTAGGACGGCAGCAGCGAGGGATGGATGTTGATCAAACGGCCTTGATAATGCATCACAAAATAGCTGGTAAGGATGCGCATGAATCCGGCAAGGATCACGAAATCGGGCTGAAAACTGTCCACAACCTGCGCCAGTGCGGCATCGAAACTATCGCGGTCGGGGTGGTCGCGGTGTGCCACCACTGCGGTCGGAATGCCGTGCGCCTGAGCAAAAGCCAGACCACCCGCATCCGCCCGGTTGCTGATGACCGCCGCGATGCGATAGTTGGCGTCGGCTGTCAGCAGCGCCTGCATATTGCTGCCGCGCCCGGAGATGAGAATGACGATGTTTTTCATGGCGTTTGGAGTTGTCAAAGTTTTGCGGATTATAGCGAAAGCCAGGCTGCGGACGGTAATGCTGCTTACCAGATCGCAGCCGGATAATGTGCGCGTATGTTCTGGTCTGCCGTCAGCAGCGGTGAATCGCGATGGGCAGCCTGGGCTGCGATGATGCGGTCAAACGGGTCACGCGTCCAGGCTAGTGTCAGCGTAGCACCGATCACGGTAGCAAAGGGCAGATTGCAGGTTTCCAGGCCGATGTCGCGCCGCAAGCTATCCAGTATGGCAAGGGCGGTGCAGTTGATGCGGGAGATTTCATGCAGGTAGGTCAGTTCCAGTTCCACCATGGGCGAAATAAGCAGTTGCTCGGCTGTTTCAACCGCCCGTACACCCTGCGATGTCAGGCGAGTCGCGCCATCCTGATAGAGCCAGACCAGAATATGGGTATCAAGATAGAGTCGTTTCACAGTGTGGGTTGCCAGGTCTGTTCCCAGGACAGTCCGGCAAGATCGTCGGGGTCGCCATTGAT
This sequence comes from Gallionella sp., assembly GCA_030652475.1. GTDB lineage: Bacteria > Pseudomonadota > Gammaproteobacteria > Burkholderiales > Gallionellaceae > Gallionella. Next base: position 18,467 of record JAUSAO010000108.1, read on the forward strand.
GGTGCCGGGGTGAGGTTGGAGTGTGGCAAGACGCTGAGTCGAGGTATCACGAACGATGCGCACTGAACCGTTGGGGCGCTTGACTTCTACTACTTCTCCGGTCTCGACAACGCGATCCAGCGTGCTGAAAAGGTCGGCACGCAGGCGGGTGGCGGTAAGCTGCGTTTGCATGATTTGGGTTTCCTGCTTGATGTGTGCGTACATGTTATACCTGAGTATGTGCATGTTCAAGTGATAGGACGCTCGAAATCGTGCGCCGGGGAAAAGCTGATTCTGCCGGATACGCTAAGAAAATGGATTGAGTTACCCGAACTGTCGTTGCAAAAAGCCTTCAGCTGCGAACGCAGTGTGGCAATCCAGTGTGTTGATTACAAAATAAATTCTGGAATGCCACGTCCCTCGCGGCTAAAGGCAGGACGATTTAATCCGCGTTTCCCTGAATTACTTCACCTGCGTCTGATGCTCATCGCCTTGTCGTGCGCGTATCGCACCGATTTTGGTGACGGTTTCACCCAAAGCCTGCAACTGGCGGATGGCTTGATCGGCATCTTCGGCTGAAACGATGACCACCATGCCGATACCGCAGTTGAAGGTGCGGTACATTTCCTGCTCAGCCACGCCGCCCTGTTCGCGCAGCCAGTGGAACAGCCTGGGCATCTGCCATGAAGTGCTGTCTATCTCGGCGACCACGTTCTCAGGCAGTACGCGCGGCACGTTTTCGGTAATGCCGCCGCCGGTGATGTGTGCCATGCCTTTGATGGTGAGGCTCTGCATCAATGCCAGCAGCGGTTTCACGTAGATGCGGGTAGGCGCCATGATGACATCGCTCAGGGTGCGGTCGCCGTCGAAACGGGCGGAAAGATCGGGTTTGCTGCGTTCGATGATCTTGCGCACCAGCGAGTAACCGTTGGAGTGCGCGCCGTTGGAAGCCATGCCCAGCACCACATCGCCGGGCTTGATGTCGCTGCCGGTAATGATGTTGGCCTTTTCCACTACGCCCACGGCAAAGCCGGCCAGGTCGTATTCGCCTGCGGGATACATGCCGGGCATTTCAGCGGTTTCGCCGCCAATCAATGCACAACCCGCCTGTTCGCAGCCATGGGCGATGCCTTTGATGACTTCGGTCGCGGCGGGAACATCGAGCTTGCCGCAGGCGAAATAATCGAGGAAGAACAAGGGCTCGGCACCCTGAACCAGAATGTCGTTGACGCTCATGCCGACCAGATCGATGCCGACGGTGTCATGGATGTTCAGTTCGAATGCCAGTTTTAGCTTGGTGCCGACGCCATCGGTGCCGGAAACCAGCACGGGCTCTTTGTATTTCTTGGAAATTTCCACCAGACCACCGAAGCCACCGATGCCGGAAAGCACTTCCGGGCGCATGGTGCGCTTGGCATAGGGCTTGATGTTTTCGACCAATTGATCGCCTGCATCCATGTCTACACCGGCATCCCGATAGGAAAGTCCTGCGCTTTGAGCGGCGGAAGAAGTGTTATTTGGCTGGTTCAAGTTGAGTTCTCGCTTTCTTCAGGATAAAGTGCTGGACAATTTTGTCGCGAATTTTACCTGAAATGACTATATCCCGCTTTACTGCCGTGCAGTGGTTGTTGTTTGTCGGATTGGCCGCGCTGTTGTTATATCTGCTCAGCCCGATACTTACCCCGTTTGTCGCTGCGGCTATTTTTGCCTATATCTGCAATCCGCTGGTGCAGCGGCTGTGTGTGATGAAAGTGCCGCGCACGCTGGCGGTGGTGATGGTGATGGTGGCGTTGTTATTATTATTGTCAGGATTGCTGCTGATTATGCTGCCGCTGCTGGAAAAGGAAATCAGCCTGTTTGCGGCGCGTTTGCCGGACCTGATCGAGGCCGCGCGCGTGCGCCTGTTGCCGCAGCTGCAACAGTGGTTCGGCGCGGATTTGCAATGGGACAGCGCCGCGCTGAAAGACCTGCTGATGAATCACTGGCAGAGTGCGGGTGGGGCGGCTAAAAGTTTGCTGCCCTGGCTGGGCAGCAGCAGCGGTGCCATTCTGGCTGTGCTGGTTAATCTGATGCTGATTCCGGTGGCGATGTTTTACTTGTTGCGTGACTGGGATGTGCTGCTTGCCCAGTTGGATGGGCTGATTCCCCGTCACTGGCACGCCAGTGTCCGTGAAATAGGGAGCGAGGTGGACTGCGTGCTGGCGGAATTTTTGCGTGGCCAAATTTCCGTGATGTTGTTGATGAGCGCCTTTTACAGTCTGGCGTTGTGGCTGGTCGGTCTGGAGTTCGCGCTGCCCATCGGCATCATCGCCGGGATGTTGGTGTTCATTCCCTATCTGGGCATGATTATTGGTCTGCTGCTGGCTACGCTCGCGGCGGTGATGCAATTCACGGAATTGAGCGGTGTAGTGTGGGTGTGGGCGGTGTTTGGCGCGGGGCAATTGCTGGAAGGCATGCTGGTCACGCCCTGGCTGGTCGGCGAGCGCATCGGTCTGCATCCGCTGGCGGTGATCTTTGCCCTGCTGGCCTTTGGTCAGTTGTTCGGTTTTTTCGGCATTCTGCTGGCGTTGCCCATGTCGGCCATTTTGCTGGTCGGCTTGCGTCACGGCAAAACCTGGTACTTATCCAGCCGCATGTATAGCAAACCATGACCCAACTGCTGCTCGACATCACGCCTGACTGGTGGCCGACCTTCGATAATTTCGTGGCGTGCGGCAATTGCGAATTGCTCTCGGTGTTGCAACACGCCCTGGCGGGCGAGAGCCGGGAGCGGTGTATTTATGTGTGGGGGCAGAGCGGCAGCGGCAAAAGCCATTTGCTGCAAGCCTGCGTGAGTGCTGCGCAAAATGCCCGTCACAACGCGATCTACGCACAAGGCCGGGTGCCGGAGCAGGCCGATGTGGTGGCGGTGGATGATGTGGAAAGGCTGGATGATGCGGCGCAAATCGAATTATTCAATTTATACAATCAGATACGTGAGAGCGGCGGGATGTTGCTGGTAAGCGGCAGGCAGTCGCCGCTGCATCTTGATCTGCGTGCCGATCTGCGTACCCGGCTGGGCTGGGGACTGGTGTATCAGGTGCATGGTCTGAGCGACGAAGAGAAGGCGCAGGCACTCGCGCAACATGCGCAGGGCAGGGGCTTCTCCCTGACGCACGAAGTGACCCACTACCTGTTGCGCCACGGGCGGCGCGATCTGCCCAGCCTGCTGGCCGTACTGGACGCGCTGGATGAACATTCGCTGCGCCTGCATCGCGCACCGTCCGTACCTTTACTCAAGGAAGTTTTATTTAACCAACAGGATTCCCGCTTGCGCGGGAATGATGAACCAAAATGAAGTTAGCACTATTTGATCTGGATAACACCCTGCTGGACGGCGACAGTGATTTTGAGTGGTCGCAATTCCTCATCAGGATCGGCATACTTGACCGCGATCTGTTGGAGGTGAAGAACCAGGCTTTTTACGATCAATACAAGGCGGGCACGCTGGATATATACGAATTTCTGGATTTTCAGCTCAAGCCATTGTCGCGTCATTCCCGCAAAACACTGGATGAATGGCATCAGCAATTCATGCGGGAAAGCGTCATGCCTATGGTTACACAGCCTGCGCGTGAGCTGGTGCAACAGCACCGCGATGCGGGTGACGTGTGCGTGATCATCACGGCCACTAACAGTTTTGTCACCGCTCCCATCGCTCGCGAATTTGGCATTGAAAATCTGATTGCCACCGAGCCGGAACACAAGGACGGCGAGTTTACCGGGCGTGTCGCCGATGTGCCGTGCTTCCGCGAAGGCAAGATTACCCGTCTGGACAATTGGCTGAGTGCGCGCGGCTGGACACTGGACAGCTTCGCCGACAGCACTTTCTACAGCGATTCACTCAACGATCTGCCGCTGATGTGCAAGGTAAAACACCCGGTCGCCGCGAACCCCGATGCGACGCTGCGCAAACATGCCGAGCAGCATGGCTGGCGCATCATCAGTCTGCGTGAGTGATATCAGCGTCATCGAACTCTACGGCACCGCGTGCTGCCATTTGTGCGATGAGGCGGAGGCGGTACTCCTGTCGGCCGGCGTACACACCGTACATATCGACATCGCCGATGACGACAGCTTGCTTGAAAAATACGGCACGCGCATCCCGGTGTTGCGGCGCGCCGACGCGGAGCTAGTCTGGCCGTTCGATGCCGAGACCGCAACGCGGTTTTTGGCGTGAATCTTCACCGGTATTGAATTTTCACCTGGCTTGAGTTGGCGGTTCCGCCGCCGCACCTTGCGCGAGATCGGGCTCACCGCACCGGCGCAGGATTTCCGTGCGTGCCGCGTCCCGCAGACGTAACGCAGATGCCCAGTCCCGGCCATCCGGAAGGATGGGCGCGCCCAGCGTGACGGCGATGGTCCCGTAGCGCGGGAACCAGTGGTCGGCACGCAGGATGGAGCGCGTGCCGCGTATGGATACAGGCACGACTGGAACGCCCGCTGCGGCGGCCACCACGAAGGCCCCCATGCGGAAAGGCAGCAGGCCGGGTTTGCGGTCAAACGTTCCCTCCGGGAAGAAAATCGGGCAACGGCCGGCCTGCAGGGAGGCCGCCACCTGTTGCACGTCCGCCGTGCCTTGCTGCGGGTCGAAACGTTCGACAAAGTCCGTTCCGATATGTCGCAGATAGGTGCGCGAAACAAAGCTGTCGAGCAACTCCCGCTTGGCGACGAAACTGAACTGCATGGAGCCGTCGCGTCCGCCCGGCAGCACCGCAGCCAGCACGATGCCGTCCAGATAGCTGGCATGGTTGGCCGCCAGCACGCAGGGCGACCCGACGGGCAGGTTCTCCAGCCCGTGAACTGCAAGCGGCGTGCCCGACAGGCGCACGAACAGGCGTGCGCTGGTGCGGCTTGCCGCCCAGTTCCAGGCGGAGCGGGGCAGTAGCGCCACAACCAACCAGGTTGTGGGCGCCATCAGCCAGAACAGCGCCCAAACATAGGCGGCGTAGATAACGTCGATCGCCACGCGGCTGCCGCGACGCAACTGCGGCAGCAACCCGGCCCATGCCAGCCGCGCCACCTGCCACCACACGGCGCGCACGGGAGCCGCACCCCGTTCGTACTGCTCGCGGCAGGCCGCACGGCGGATCTTGCCGCTGGAGGTCTTGAGCACGCTGTGGACGGGCACCAGCATGATATCGTCCGCTGGCATACCCAGGATATCCAGCGTCAGTGTGTTGATCCGGTCTTGCAGTTCTTCGCGCCTGAGCGGATCCGCCTCGCGCGTTTCGGCCATGACAACCAGCCGCTCCGTGCCGGATACCGGGTCGGTGCTGCCGAACACCGCGACGCAGCCTTTGCGTATGCCGGGGGCGTTGCCTACGGCTTCTTCAAGTTCATGGGGATAGATGTTGCGTCCGGCGCGGATCACGATGTCCTTGGCGCGACCGGTCAGATAGATATCGCCCGTAGCGAGGTAGGCGTAGTCGCCGGAATCCAGCCACTCGCCGTGGAACAGCAGGCGGTTCTGCTCCGGGTTACGGAAGTAGCCCGCAGTCGCGGACGGACCCTTAAACTCCAGGCGTCCTTCCACCCTTTCTCCCACTTCACGTCTGGTGGCATCAACGATCCTGATCTGGTGACCTGGGAGCGGGCGACCGCAGGCGACGAAGCGTAGTGCGTCAGTTTCTTCGCTGTCGGCCGGTTCCGCGCGGCCGGTGCGCATGAAGCGGTCGCGCTTGATACGGTCGACCAGCGGCCCGCGCGCGGGCGGCGGAAACGCCAGTCCAACCGAACATTCCGCCAGCCCGTAGACCGGCGCGAGTGCTTCCGGGTGCAGGCCGTAGCGACCGAAACGCTGCGTGAAATTGGCGAGGGTGTCCGGGCTGACCGGCTCGGCACCGTTGAAGGCCATGCGCCAGCCCGACAGATCCAGCCCCTTGATGGCATCGTCGGGAATCTTGCGCAGGCACAGTTCGTAGCCGAAATTGGGCGAGGCCGACAGCGTGCCGCGATAGCGGTGGATCGCCCACAGCCAGCGTTCCGGGCGCACCAGAAAGGTGAGAGGTGACATCGCCACCAGCGGAAAGGCATAGTACAGGCTGCCCAGCCAGGCGCCGATCAGCCCCATGTCGTGATACAGCGGCAGCCAGCTGACGAACACGTCCGAGGAGTTGACCTGTATTGCCTGTCCCATGGCGCGTATATTGGACAACAGGTTGGCATGGGTCAGGGCGACGCCCTTGGGGTTGGCAGTGCTGCCGGAGGTGTATTGCAGAAGCGCGATCTCCCCGGCCTGGAGCGCATAGTCCGGCGCTTGTTGCCCGACCAGTGTCAGTTCGTCCGCAGTGACCACTGCGCGCAAGGTTTCCACCTGCGCCTGGAGCAGGCGCGCCACGGACTTTGCCTCCGGCACTGTGATCAGCATCGCGGCGAGCGCGTTGGAGAGAATGCCGGCATGGCGGCGCAGATGATCCTCAATCTGTGAGGGGCGAGCCGGCGGGTAGATCGGCACGGGCACACCGCCCGCCAGCAATATCCCGAAGAAGCAGTGGAAATAGTCACGGCCAGTCGGCAGCATGAGCGCCACCGCCTGGCCGGGTTGCAGCCCGCGTTCCAGCAGGCCGGCGGCGATTTCCGCTGCGGCTGCGCGCAGTTCGGCGTAGGTGATGGTGGTTTCCCCGCCCGCTTCATCCAGCAGGATGATGTGCGTCCGCTGCGGATGGGCGCGCACGTGCCAGTCCAGCACTTCCGTCAGCGTGAGCGCGGCGCAAGGTTCGGCCTGCACCCGTTCCGGGACTTCGCCTCTGGGCGTGGCCGCAGTTGCAGCCGTGGCGGGGGCTGCGGCCAGTACCGCGCGCAGCAGGTCGCGCGGCGTTTCGGCGCTGGCCAGCAGTTGTTCCGGAAGGCCGATGCCGAACGCGCGCTCGATGCGCATCAGCAACTCCACGCGTCCGAGGCTGTCCACCCCCAAGTCCTTCTCCAGAGAACTGTCCAGCGTTACCGGAATCTCCGCCCGGGAGCGGGCGTGTGATTCGGCGACGAATCGGTGCACGGTATCCAGCAACACGACGACCGTATCGCCGGTATCCGCTGCGGGTGTATCCTGCGGTTCGTTCAAGTCCGTTCCCCTTGCGCCATGATGCAGACGATGCGACACAGAGTTCAAGTTTACAGCATATCACTTATCCCGGAAAAGGCAGTTGGCAGGGTGGTAGAGCAGTTTCCCCGTATCGTGTGGGGGTTATGCCTGCTCTGTCTCGCCGGATGCTCTCCACAACACGGCTATGAAGCGCTGCTGGTGCTGGCCGACATTGGCGCGGCGCATGTGCCTTCGCGCCTGAAGGACATCACGCCGCCGCCCGTGCGCCGTCCGGTCTCATATGTCGTGGGCGGACGTTCGCGCAGCGGCGACTTGTATTTGCCCGGCGAAGGCCAGCCGTTGGCGGGTATCGTGCTGGTACCCGGCGCGGTGCCGCACGGCAAAGACGATGCGCGCCTGGTGGCGTTCGCCGCGACGCTGGCGCGCGCCCGCTTCGCGGTGTTGACCCCGGAACTGCGCGGCTTCCGCGAGCTGCGCATTCAGCCTGGCGATGCCCGCGAGGTGGCGGATGCCTTCGGCTATCTTGCCAGCCGCCCGGAACTCGCGCCGGAAGGACGCGCCGGCATCGCGGCGTTCAGCTACGCAGTGGGGCCGGCGCTGCTGGCCGCAATGGAGCCGGACATCCGCGAGCGGGTGCGTTTCGTTGTTGGTGTGGGCGGATACTACGATCTGGCGCGCACGGTCGCTTATTTCAGCACCGGGTATTTCCGCCACGAAGGCCGCTTGCATTACCTCAAGCCGGACGAATACGGCAAGATGGTGTTCGTGAAGAGTTGCCGGCCCTATCTGAGCGACCCGCGTGACCGAGACATCCTCGACGCGATGGTGCAACTGAAGCTGCGCGACATCGGGGCGGATATCGCCCCATTGGCATCCGGTCTGGGGGAAGAGGGCCGCGCCGTATACCGGCTGCTGACCAACAGCGACCCGGCACGCACGCCGCAATTGATGCAGGCGCTGCCGCCGCAAGTGCTGGCGGATATCGCCGCGCTGACGCTGCGTGGCAAGGATATGCGCGGACTCAAGGCGCGCCTGCTGCTGGTGCACGGCGAGAACGACAACCTCATCCCGTTTCCCGAGAGCATAGCGCTGGCCGCGAACGCCGCGCCCGGCCGGGCGCGGCTGTTCGTAATCCGGCGCATGCTTGGGCATGTGGATCTGACGCTGCCGCATCTGTTCTCGCGGGAATTCTTCGGCCATGAATTGCCCGACGCCTGGCGCATGTGGCGCGCGGTGGACGCGCTGCTGGCCGAGCGCGAAGCGGGAGCGGAGCGATGAAACTCAGTCGAAAGTCGCGCGCCGGATTGCTGCTGGCATGCGCCGCCGCCGTCGCGTTCGCGGTGGCGCTGCTGCCGCCGTTCCCGCAGCCGCAGGACTATCACCGTTTCGCCGATGCGCGCGCGTTGTTCGGCGTGCCGAATTTTCTCGACGTGGTTTCCAACCTGGCGTTCCTCGCGGTCGCCGTGGCGGGGCTGGCCGCTGTGCTTCGCCCCTCTTCGTTTGCCGGCAGCGCCGCGTTTATCGACAGCGCCGAGCGCCTGCCCTACGCGCTGTTCTTCCTCGCGCTGGCCGCGACCGCTTTCGGATCGGCCTGGTATCACCTCGCGCCGGACCATGCGCGGCTGTTCTGGGATCGCCTGCCGATCAGCGTGTGCTTCGCGGCGCTGCTGTCCGCCGTGATCGCGGAGCGCTATAGCACCAGGGCTGGGCGGATGCTATTGCCGCCGCTGGCAGCAGCGGGCGCGGGCACGGTGTGCTATTGGCTGTGGAGCGAGACGCGCGGCGCCGGAAACGTGCTGCCTTATTTCGCGTTCCAGGCTTATGCGCTGTTCGCCATCCTGCTGCTGATGCGCCTCTTCCCGCCGCGCTACAGCCGCAGCGCGGACTTGTACCGCGCCGTCATGCTGTATGGCGCGGCGCTGGCGGTCGAGCTGTTCGACCGCTCCGTCTTTGCTCTCGGAGAAATTATCGGCGGCCACACGCTGAAGCATCTGCTGGCCGCGCTGGCGATCTATCAGGTGGTGCGGATGCTGCGCCTGCGAACGCGCGTCTGAAACCGGTTCAGGCATCTTCCCGCAAGGCCGCGCGGCGACCGCGTTTCACGTCCACTCCGGCAAGGATCAGCAGGCCGATCAGGAAATAGCCGCCGGTAATCAGGATCGCCAGACGGTGGTCGCCTTGCGTGAGCCAGCTCACCAGCCCGTAGGTCACCGGACCGATGATGGCGGACAGCTTCACCGCCAGCCCCCACAGCCCGAAAAATTCCGCGCGACGCGCGGGCGGGGAAAACAGTCCCACCAGTGCGCGTCCCGCCGACTGGCTGGCGCCCATGCACAGGCCCGCCAGGTTGGCCGCCGCCCAGAAAAGCCCCGGCCCTTGCGCCGCCCAGGCAATCACCACCATGATCATCCAGCCGACCAGTGTCAGCGCAATGGCCGGGACATGGCCGATGCGGTCCTGCAGATAGCCGAACGCGAAAGCGCCGAAGGCGGCGGTGATGTTGACCACGAAGATCAGCATCAGCGTCTGCTGCGTGGTGAACTGCATCACCTGTTGCGCATAGATGGCGGCCAGCGTGATCACTGCCTGGATGCCTGCCTGATAGAACACCGTGCAGGCGAGGAAGCGCCGCAGATCGCGGTAATCTCTTGCATGGCGGACGGTCTGCACCAGCCGCGCGTAGGCTTCCTGTGCCATATTCCGCCCCGCCATGTGCGGCTGGGGCCGCGCGCGCTCCTTGAGGAACAGGAAGGTGGGCAGGCTCGCCGCAGCGAACAGCGCCGCCGTGATCAGCATGGTGACCGGCACGAAATCGGCGGCGCCATCACCGTGCGCCTGTGCCCAGCTCACATAGGCGAGGCAGGCGCCCAGGCTGACCAGACCGCCCACATAACCGAGGCTCCAGCCCCAGCCCGAGACCCGCCCGAGGGATTCTTCGCGCGCCAGCTCCGGCAGGAACGCGGCAATCAGGTTCTCGCCGCTTCCGTAGAAGAAGTTGGAAAGCGCGATCAGCGCAACCGCCAGCCACAGGTTGCCTGGCCCGGCGAAGGCGAGCGCGGCGGTGAATGACACGCAGCCCGCCGTCGTGATCAGCAGCAGGCGCTTCTTCGCGGCATGGGCATCGGCATATGCTCCCAGCAGCGGCGCGGTCAGCATGATCAGCGCGTAGGAGAGAGCCAGCGACAGCGTCCAGGCCAGTGTCGCCCAGGGCGCATTTCCCGCCACCACCGTTACGAAATAGGCGTTGAAGACGGCGGTGATGACGACGGTGGTGTAGCCGGAATTGGCGAAGTCGTACATCGCCCAGGCCCAGGCTTCGCGGGGTGAGACATCGGGTGCGAGGTTGCGGCGCATGGCTAGTCCCGGGACGGAATACGCGCCGATTATACCGAATGTTGGTTGAGGTTACATGCGCCAGACGAGCAGGGTCGAGTGATGCAGGTCGTCAATTTCCATGGTTTGATGCGGTAGCTGTTCGGGGACAGCGAAAGTGCTGCTGACAAATACCGAACCGGGACGCATCTCGGCGCGTGCCTTGTGCCAGAGTTGTTCCATAGGCACGGGCGAGAGGTAGGCGAACACCACGTCATACTGCGCCAGATTACAGGCCTCCAGACGTTCATCCCAGATGCTGCCCCAGTGCACCTCGCAATTGCGCAAGCCACGGATACGCAGCCAGCTCCACAGCAGCGGCAACGGGGCGGATTCCACACCCGTGTAATGCCCGTCCGGCCGGATGCGCGCCAGGTGCGTTAACACGCCACCCAGACCCGAACCGAGGTCTATGAAGCGGAAGCCCGGCTGTCTCACTTCTCCGCTATCTCCCGCAGCGGGGGGGAGAAAGGCTTCCAGTGCGCGCCACACCTTGTTGCTGGAAAGGTACAGCGGAACCTGTGTGCGGAAAGTGCTCCAGTAAACCACCAGCATGATCAGGAAAGCGGCAAGAAAAATTCCGGGAGGAATATCGAAGGCGAGCATCAAGACCAGTGCGGGCGCAAAGCATAACTGGATGAACAGCCACCAGCGCGCCAGACCCGCAAGGTGGCTGAAGCTCGCGGCGAGCAGGCCGCACAACAAGGCGAAGAACAATGGCGCAGGTTGCAGAGCGAACAGACGGACGCTGAGCAGGGTGAGGGAAAATGCCGCGACTTGCAGCAGCAGCGCGGTGATTGAGGGAGGAAGTCTGGACAGCAAGGTTCGCAATTAGCGGACTAGCCCGGCTTCGACTTCATCACGTTTGATTTTGCCTGACAGACATTCAATCAGGGCAAGCGCGAAATCCATGGACGTGCCGGGACCGCGAGAGGTGATGATATGGCCATCTTCGACCAGTGCTGTTGTTTGCAGTTGAACATTGGGAAAGTCATCCAGACTGGCTGGATAGCAGGTCGCCCGTTTACCCTCCAGCAGGCCGGCAGCGGCGAGCACTGAAGGCGCGGCACAAATGGCAGCCAGATATTTGCCTTGCTGCGCCATTTGTTGCAGCAAGCGGATGACGCGCGCATCCGCTTTCAGGTGCCGGGTTCCCGGCTGTCCGCCGGGCAGGATGATCATGTCGAAACTGTCATGCAGCACGGCATCCAGCGTAGTGTCCGGCACGATGGTCACACCGCGGCTGCCGCGCAACGCACCCGCAGTCAATCCGGCCAGCGTGACGCCCAGTCCGGCGCGGCGCAGAATGTTGACCACCGTGACGGTTTCCAGTTCTTCGCTGCCGTCGGCAAATAACACCAGTGCGGTTTTCATGCGCGGCTCCCCAGATAGTAGGCTTCCATGAGTGCGCGCTTGAGTTCGGGGTGTTCGTTCAGATCATTGATGTCGAGTTCACGCGCTGCGATGGGCTGCAAAAGTGCGCTTACCTTGGCGGTATGCCAGTGGGCAGCCAGAGCCGACGGGTTGAATTCGCCGTCGAGCAGGTAGTCGGCCGCAAATCCTTCTGGATTGGAAAACTCGATGTCGGTTGCTTCCATGACCTCGTAGAGATAGGAGTAGGTATCCACATTGTGCAATTTCGCCAGAATCACATGGAATGAAGGCAGACTGCTGTGCTGAAGCAACAACTGATTCAGATCAATACTGGCGGTGTAGCTGTAGTCCTCGCCCTTGAATGAGAACTCGATTCTGACATCAACGCTGTTTTTTTGCATGGCCGTTAGTCGCGGAAGTTCTGGTATTGCAGCGGAAAATCGGTGATGGTTTTTTTGATGAAGGCAATGGCATCTTGCAGGTCATCGCGATTCTTGCCGGTGATGCGTACGGTGTCGCCCTGTATGCTGGCCTGTACCTTCATCTTGCTGTCCTTGATGTGGCGGACGATCTTCTTCGCCAGTTCGATCTCCACGCCTACCTTGACTTCGCAGTCGCGTTTGACCTTGTTGCCGCTGACTTTTTCGATCTTCTCGCTGATTTCTAGACACTTGATGTCCACGCCGCGCTTGGTCAGTTTGCCGTTCAGGATGTCCTGCACCTGATCGAGTTGAAACTCATTGTCAGCCCATATGGTGAGCTTGAGTTCGGCCTGTTCCACTTTCGCATCCGAACCCTTGAAGTCGAAACGGGTGCCGACTTCCTTGTTGGTTTGTTCGAGCGCGTTCTTGACTTCGGTTTTGTCTACTTCTGAAACGATGTCAAATGATGGCATGGTGTACTCCTGTCAGTTCTGTCATTTTATTAGCCGAAGCTGCAAACGTAATTTACCACGTCATCGGCCTCGATTACGAAGTGACTATTGGCAGCTACTGAGAACTGGCTGCCGGCGTCGTAGGTAGAAAATTCAGTCTCGTCACCGATTTTCACGCGGCAGGTGCCGGAAGTTATTTCCATGATCTCCGGCACGCCTACGTTAAAAGTGAGCGTGCTGGGCAGAATCACGCCTATCGTCTTGCGCGTACCATCGGCGAATAGCACCGAGTGCGATACACACTTACCGTCAAAGTACACATTGCCTTGTTTTACTACGCTGACCTTATCGAATTGCGACATGCTTTTTCCTTATTTGGTGGGTTCCTGGGCTTTTACGCCCTTTTGATAGTGGGTGTAGATATAAACCGGGATATTCAGATCGCCGAGATGCTTTGCAATCAGCGGCTTTACCTCTTCCCAGTTCAGGCCGCTGATTCCGCAGGCCAGACGGGGCAATGCAATGCTGCCCAGCTTTTCCTTCTGCACCAGATTCCGCAAGGCGTGCAGGGCGTGATTCACCTGGCTGAGCGTGGCATGTCCGGGCTTGCTGCCGTGATCGTAAGCGGCATCACGCGTAAACAGGTTGATGATGAGACGACCATCCGCGCTTGCCCAGGCCCACAGACTGCCAGACTTGGGGTGTCTGGTCTGGCAGTAGTGGCGAAAATCCTTGTATAGCGCAGGCATGCGCTCGCGCAGCTGCAAGGATAAGCCGTGGTGAAAGTCATCGTTGGGCGCGACACCCTGGGCTATGGCTTTTGCGCCGCTTTGCAGTATGTCTCCGTTCAATTCGTGAATCATGATGCCTCCACGTAATAGTGGGGTTTTACTTCCTGTGTTGCAGATTCGCCGCAATGCGCAAACGAAGTGCATTGAGCTTGATGAAACCGGCTGCGTCTTTCTGGTCGTATGCGCCCTTGTCGTCTTCGAAAGTGGCGATGGTAGGATCGAACAGTGAATCGGTCTTCGAATCGCGTCCCACTACGATGACGTTGCCCTTGTACAGCTTGACGCGTACCCAGCCATTGACGGTCTTTTGAGTCTGGTCTATCAGGGTTTGCAGCGCGATACGCTCCGGCGCCCACCAGTAACCGTTATAAATCATTGAGGCGTAACGCGGCATCAGTTCGTCCTTCAGATGCGCGACCTCACGATCAAGCGTAATCGACTCGATGGCGCGGTGCGCCTTCAGCATGATGGTGCCGCCGGGCGTTTCGTAGCAGCCGCGAGACTTCATGCCGACATAACGGTTTTCCACCAGATCGAGACGGCCGATACCGTGTTTGCCGCCCAGCTCGTTCAGTTTGGCGAGAACGGCGGCTGGCGTCATCTGGCTGCCATTGAGCGCCACAATGTCGCCGTTGGTAAATTCAAGTTCCAGATATTCTGCGGCATCCGGTGCGGCTTCCGGTGAAACCGTCCAGCGCCACATGGATTCTTCGGCTTCGGCAGCCGGGTCTTCCAGATGGCGGCCTTCGTAGCTGATGTGCAGCAGGTTGGCATCCATGGAGTAAGGCGAGCCGCCCTGTTTGTGTTTCATCTCGACCGGGATATTGTGCTGTTCGGCATAGGCCATCAGCTTTTCACGGGAGAGCAGGTCCCATTCGCGCCACGGTGCGATGACCTTGATGTTGGGGTTCAGTGCATAAGCGCCCAGTTCGAAACGCACCTGGTCATTGCCCTTGCCGGTTGCGCCGTGCGAAATGGCTTGCGCACCGGTCATTTCGGCAACCTCGATCAGGCGTTTGGCGATCAGCGGGCGGGCGATGGAGGTGCCGAGCAGGTATTCGCCCTCATAGACGGTATTGGCGCGGAACATTGGGAATACGAAGTCGCGCACGAATTCTTCGCGCAAATCGTCGATGTAGATATTGGAAGGCTCAATGCCCATTTTCAGCGCCTTGGCGCGGGCGGGTTCCAGTTCTTCACCCTGGCCGACATCGGCGGTGAAGGTCACTACTTCGCATTGGTAGGTGTCTTGCAGCCATTTCAAAATGACCGAGGTGTCGAGACCACCGGAATAGGCGAGTACTACTTTTTTGATGTCGCTCATTAAATTTTCTCACTCGTAGGGTGGGTTAGCGTAGCGTAACCCACCGATTTAGTATGGCGGGTTACGCCGCGACGCGGCTGACCAACCCTGCATTTGCTATTAAAAATGGTGTGGCGTATGCCATACGCCCCTACGCCACTCGCCCCAATAACAGGTATTCCATCAAAGCCTTTTGTACATGCAGGCGATTTTGGCTGCGGCGCCCGCTGCGCGGATTTATCTGCTGCGCTTTTGTGCCTCCGCCGAAACAGATTGCACTCATCTCGCATGGTTTCATTTAACTGGCTATCTTACCTAATAGTAAATATTCCATTAGTGCCTTCTGTACGTGCAATCTGTTTTCAGCTTCATCCCACACCACGCTTTGCGGACCGTCCATCACGCCGGCAGATACTTCCTCGCCGCGATGCGCGGGCAGACAGTGCATGAACAGTGCATCAGGCGCGGCAATCGCCATCATGTCTTCGTCTACTTGCCAGTCGGCAAAGTCTTTCATGCGCTCTTCGTTTTCGGCCTCGAAACCCATGCTGGTCCACACGTCGGTGGTTACCAGATCGGCATCGCGCGCCGCTTCCATCGGATCGGTAAATTCTTCGTAATGCTCATGACCGTACAATCCTGCGCGCTCCGGTTCGACTTCATAGCCCGGCGGAGTCGAGACATGCACGTTAAAGTCCAGTATCTCAGCGGCCTGCAGCCAGGTGTTGCACATGTTGTTGGAGTCGCCTATCCATGCCACGGTCTTGCCTTGTATGCTGCCGCGCTGTTCGATGTAGGTATAGATGTCCGCCAGTATCTGGCAAGGATGGTATTCATTGGTCAGGCCGTTGATGACCGGTACGCGCGAATTGGCCGCAAAGCGTTCGATGATGGATTGCTCAAAGGTACGGATCATGACGATGTCGCTCATGCGTGAAATGACCTGTCCTGCATCTTCCACCGGTTCGCCGCGCCCAAGTTGTGAATCGCGTGTGTTCAGATAAATCGCAGCGCCACCCAGTTGTTGCATACCGGCTTCAAAGGACAAGCGGGTGCGGGTGCTGGCCTTCTCGAAAATCATCACCAGCGTGCGATCGGTGAGTGGCCAATATTGCTGATAGGTTTTGTATTTTTGTTTGATGATACGGGTGCGTTCAAACAGGTATTCCAGCTCTTCGCGGTTCAAATCCTTGAATTGCAGAAAATGTTTTACTGACACCCTTTGTATTTCTGACATGGTTTGTTCCAATCAGGATTGCAAAAAATCTTTAACGAGCGGGCAGAGGATATCCAGCAATTGCTGCGCTTCGTCTTGCGACATCACCAGCGGCGGCAACAGGCGGATCACGTTGTCGGCCGTTACATTGATCAGCAAACCGCGTGCGAGCGCCTGTTTGACCAATTCGCCACAAGGTTTGCCCAGCTCTATGCCTATCATCAGACCCTGGCCGCGAAGCTCGATGACGCCCTTTACTCCCTGCAAGGCGGTGGCGAAGCCCTGGCGAATGAATTGGCCCAGTTGTTCGGCGTGTGCCAGCAACTGATCCTGTTCAACAATGTTCAGTGTGGTCAATCCGGCGACACAGGCCAGCGGGTTGCCACCGAAGGTCGAGCCATGATTGCCCGGCTTGAATGTTGCTGTAGCGGCACCTGCTGCCAGACAGGCACTGATCGGCACGCCTGAGCCCAGGCCTTTGGCCAGTGTCATGACATCCGGTAAAATATTCGCATGTTGATGGGCAAACCAGCGACCGGTGCGGCCTATGCCTGTTTGCACTTCGTCCAGCATCAACAGCCAGTTGTGCTCATTGCAAAGTTGCCGCAGTTGTTGCAGATACTCGATGTCTGTGGTGCGGATGCCGCCTTCACCCTGAATGGGTTCGACCAGGATGGCAACAACGTTTGCGTTGCTCTGTGCGACCTGGCGGATGGACTCAATATCGTCATAAGGCACACGCACGAAGCCGCCGACCAGCGGCTCGAAACCCGCCTGCACCTTGCGGTTGCCGGTGGCGGAAAGGGTCGCCAGCGTGCGTCCGTGAAAGGCTTTTTCCATCACGATGATGGCGGGATTTTCGATGCCGCGATTATGTCCGTACAGGCGCGCCAGTTTGATCGCGGCTTCATTCGCCTCGCACCCTGAATTGCTGAAGAACACTTCCTGCATGCCGGACAGATTGCATAGCTTGTCTGCCAGTATTTCCTGCTCGGGTATCTGGTAAGCGTTAGAGCAATGCATCAATTTGCCGATTTGTTCGCCTAACGCCGCCGTTAAGCGCGGATGAGCGTGACCCAGAGTGTTCACGGCGATGCCGGAAAGACCATCCAGATAGCGATTGCCCTCACTATCCCAAAGCCAGGCACCTTCACCGCGTACAAATGAAACGGGCAGGCGGGCATAAGTATTCATTACATGCGACATACAGTACCTTTAATAACAGACGGCGGGGCGAGCCGCCGTTTAGCTAAGGAAGCGCTGATTTATTCGGTTTTGTCGTTCCCGCGCAGGCGGGAACCCAGTTAGATAAAGGCACTGGATCCCCGCTTTTGCGGGGATGACGAATAAATCAGCATCCACTAAATAATGCTTACCCTGAAACGACGTATATTGGGCCAAACAGGCCTTTTTAGGCAAGTGAAACAGCTAATTTTTGACAGGCTGTAAAGCAAACAAGCCGACATCACTGTCGGCTCGTTGGCGCGGTGCATCAAGAAGTCAAAGCGATTAAGCCATCGCCTTGATTGCCGCAGACAGACGGCTCTTATGACGAGCGGCCTTGTTCTTGTGGATAATCTTCTTGTCGGCGATGCTATCCACGGTGCTGACCGAAGCCTGGTAAACAGACTGGGCAACTACCTTGTCGCCTGCTTCGATGGCCTTGATAACTTTTTTGATCGCAGTGCGCATTTCAGAGCGCAAGCCGCTGTTGTGAGCATTTTGTTTTACTGCTTGACGAGCACGTTTACGGGCTTGTGCGCTATTTGCCATGACTACTCCTTGAGAATTCGGTACGACGAAAGGCGAGCATTCTATCGGCTTCTCAAAGTTTTTGCAAATTTTTTACCGCTACAGTCGAAATGATGGACGCGGGTGATAGGTCGTGACATAAAATGGCGCATACACGACGGTGCCGGGCGTGATGCTATGATGTCCGGCGATTTCTAATTTCCGGTCACGCATTATTTAATGAATTTGCTCAAATCACTCGCTACGATCAGCGGCCTGACGCTGGTGTCGCGCATCTTGGCCTTCGCGCGCGACGTGCTGATCGCGCGGGTGTTCGGTGCAGGCATGGCAACCGATGCTTTTTTCGTGGCGTTCAAACTGCCCAATCTGTTGCGACGCATGTTTGCCGAAGGCGCGTTTTCACAGGCCTTTGTGCCGATTTTCGGCGAATACCGAAATCGGCGCGGACACGAAGAAACCAGATTGCTGGTGGATCATGTCACCACCATGCTGGCGCTGATTCTGTTCGTGGTCACGCTGATAGGCATCATCGCTGCGCCTGTTCTGGTCTATATCAGTGCACCCGGTTTTGCCAGGGATGCCGAAAAGTTTGAACTCACGGTGCAATTGCTGCGCTGGACCTCGCCGTATATCTTCTTTATCTCGCTGGTGGCGGTGGCGGCGGCTATTCTCAATACCTATAACAAATTCTGGGTGCCGGCTTTCGCACCCATATTATTGAACGTGTGCTTTATTGGCGGCGCGCTGTGGCTGGCGCCGTACTGTGATCCACCCATCATGGCGCTGGCCTGGGCGGTATTTATCGCAGGTTTCGTGCAACTGGCCTTTCAGATACCGTTCCTGAAAAAAATAGACATGCTGCCCAGCCTGCGCTGGAGTTGGAAGGATGAGGGCATGCGGCGCGTCATCCGGCAAATGGGCCCCGCGCTGTTCGGCGTGTCCATCGCGCAGATCAGCTTGATTATCAACACTATTTTTGCTTCTTTTATGGTGGCGGGCAGCGTTTCCTGGCTGTATTACGCGGATCGCCTGATGGAGTTTCCCGCCGGTATGCTGGGAGCTGCACTGGGTACGATACTGTTGCCCTCGTTGTCCAAATGCCATGCCAACAAAGATACGGCGGAATACTCCAGACTGCTGGACTGGGGCTTGCGCCTGACCTTCATGCTGGCTTTGCCGTCCGCACTGGCGCTGGGCATGATAGCCGTGCCGCTGTTATCTACCTTCTTTCAGCGTGGCGCTTTCGTCGCCAGTGATGTGCTGATGACCAGCCAGGCGCTGGTCGGCTACAGCGTCGGTTTGATCGGTATTATTCTGGTGAAAATCCTGGCGCCCGGTTTCTATGCGCGCCAGAACATCAGGACGCCGGTGAAGATCGGCATCGTCACGCTGATCGCGACTCAGCTGATGAATGTGCTGTTTGTTTTCGGGATGCAACTGCATCACGCCGGATTGGCGCTTTCTATCGGCCTGGGCGCATGTTTGAATTCCGCTATCCTGTTTTATTTCCTGCGCAAAAACGGCATTTACCAGCCTGAACCCGGCTGGCCGAGCTATTTCGCCAAGGTGGGCATTGCCGTTTTGGCTCTGGCAATCACCCTGTGGTTCGGTATGGGTACGACGGACAGTTGGCTGGCCGGCTCAGGCTGGGTGCGCATCGGACGTTTGACCGCGCTGGTGACGGGGGGTGTCGTCGTTTACTTCGCTGTTCTCGCCGCGTTGGGTTTCAGACCCCGCGATTTTTCCAGGCGGGCAATAAATTGATTAACATAAACCAGGGTCAACCATGAGTGATTATTCCTACAACGTAGAAGAAGACAGCTTTGATGAGCGGGTGGTGGCGCGTTCGCACGAAACGCCGGTGCTGGTGGACATCAGCGCGGAGTGGTGCGCGCCGTGCCGGGTGCTGGCGCCGCTGCTGCACAAGATGGTGTTTGCTTATGATGG
The DNA here is from genome assembly GCA_030652475.1 of Gallionella sp. GTDB lineage: Bacteria > Pseudomonadota > Gammaproteobacteria > Burkholderiales > Gallionellaceae > Gallionella. The sequence goes on from JAUSAO010000108.1 coordinate 38,159, forward strand.
CAAGTTTATCCTGGCCATGGTGGATGCCGACGAAAACATGAAGATCGCCGGCAAGCACAAGGTGCGGGGTTTTCCTACCGTTGTGGCCTATAGCCGCGGCGAGGAAGTGGCGCGTTTTCACAGTGCGCAGACCGAAAGCTTTTTGCGTGACTTCATTGATCGCCTGATCGAACGGCACGACGCCGCACAAGGCGGCAGATAGTTCACACGGGATAAACGCCGGACTGAATCAGTGCGGTGTCGTCATTCCTTTTCTTGTTCCGGCACCCTGGCAAGATGCATCGCACGGCTCACCACCTCTCGGGTCAGGTGCGGAGCGAATAATTCGATAAAGTCATAGGTATAGCCGCGCAGGTATTCGTTCCTGCGTATCGCGATTCGCGTCGTGCTGGGCTTGAACAGGTGCCCGGCCTCCAGCATGCGCAGGTGTTTATCCCGCTCGGGAATGAAAGACATGTGTGCCAGGATGCCGACGCCCAATCCCAATTCCACATAGGTTTTGATCACATCGGCATCAATCGCCGTGAGTGCGATATTCGGCGTGATGCCCGCCTCATGAAAGGCTTCGTTGATCTTGCCGCGTCCGGTAAAGGCGAAATCATAGGTGATGATGGGGTATCGGGCGATGGCTTCCAGTGTCAGCGTTTTTTCTTTCAGCAAGGCATGGCGCGGCGGGGTAATCACGCAGTGATGCCATTCGTAGCCGGGCAATACGATCAAGTCGTCGTACAGCGAAAGACTCTCGGTAGCGATGCCGATGTTGGCCTCGCCGTTTAAAACCTGTTCGGCTATCTGTATCGGGCTGCCCTGATGTAATCCCAGTTTTACCCTCGGATAACGCTCGATAAATTGTTTCACAACCTGCGGCAAGGCATAGCGCGCCTGAGTGTGGGTGGTGGCAATAGTCAGCTGTCCGCTATCCTGCGCGTAAAATTCCTGCCCGACTTGTTTGATGTTTTCCATATCGTGCAGCATGCGTTGCGCGATTTCCAGAACGGCTTTTCCCGGTTCGGTGATGGCGACGATACGCTTGCCATTGCGCACGAAAATCTCGATTCCCAGCTCATCCTCCAATTGCCTGATCTGTTTGCTGATGCCGGGCTGCGAAGTGAACAGCGCGTCGGCTGCACCGGAAATTTTCAGTCCCTGACGTACGACTTCGTTGAGATAACGCAGTTGCTGCAAGTTCATGCCGTCTTCCTTAATCGCCATTAGTTATAATATACTAACATAAAAGTATTTAAAGATATAAGCCGCCGTCGTTAGAATCCATTTCATAAATTTAACAGGTGAGTTGCATGGACTGGATGTACACGCTATCCGGCTTCCTGGTCGGGCTGATCGTCGGGGTAACCGGGGTCGGCGGCGGGTCGCTGATGACCCCGTTGCTGGTGCTGTTCTTCGGCATCTCTCCGGCGACAGCGGTCGGTACGGATTTGTTGTATGCCTCGCTGACCAAGTCGCTGGGTGGCTGGGTGCACGGCAGACGCGGGTCGGTGGACTGGAAGGTGGTCGGCTTGCTGGCGTTGGGCAGTTTGCCCGCCTCGGTGGTGACTATCGTATTGCTGAAGTATCTGACGCTGGATGAGCAGACCTTGCGCAGTCTGGTCACCAGTGTGTTGAGTGTCGCTTTGCTGCTGACGGCGTCTGCGCTGTTGTTGAAGAATCAGATAAAGAAGCTCGCACGCCGCCGCGACGGCACGGTGTACGAATTGCATCATCGTTATCTGCCGGGGGCGACGATAGCCACCGGTGTGGTGGTTGGTTCGCTGGTGACGATTTCTTCGGTCGGTGCCGGTGTGTTGGGTACGGTTGCCTTGCTGTTTCTGTATCCGCGCATGTCGGCGGTGAAAGTGGTCGGTACCGACATTGTGCATGCCGTACCGCTGACCGCGATTGCCGGGATGGGACACATGGCGCTGGGAACGGTGGACTTCGTTTTACTGGGCAGTTTGCTGCTGGGTTCGCTGCCGGGGATATATATCGGCAGCCATCTGAGCGCGAGGGTTCCTGAGCGGGTTCTGCGTCCGTTGCTGGCAACTATGCTATTGATTATTGCCATTAAAATGGTTTTGTATTAGGAGAAGTGAAATGAGTCTGAACACACGCAATTTATCCGATCTGGAAGAAATCAATCGTTTCGAGCAGGCGATTGTCACCTTTAACGAAGGCGGCATCGACGCGGATCGTTTTACCGCCGTGCGCTTGCAACAGGGTGTGTATGGTCAGCGCCAGCCAGGCGTGAACATGTTGCGCATCAAGATACCCGGCGGGCGATTGAAGGCGGAACAGCTGGATGCGGTTGCAGATGTCATCGAGACGTATGCGCAACGCGACATCGCGCATGTGACGACACGTCAGGCGATACAGATACACTTTATCCCGCTGGCACAAATGCCGTCCGCGATGCGCCGTCTGGCCGAGGTCGGCATGACGACACGCGAGGCATGCGGCAACACCATACGCAATATGACCGCCTGCCCGCTGGCAGGGGTCTGCCCCAGGGAGCATGTGGATGTGGCCAGCCATGTCGATGGCGCGACTGCACACTTTTTGCGCAACCCGCTCAACCAGCAATTGCCACGTAAATTCAAGATCAGCTTTTCCGGTTGCGAGGCCGATTGCGCGCAGGCCATGTTGCATGATTGCGGTCTGATTGCGGTAAAAAAGGATGGGCAGCACGGTTTTCGTGTGCGTGCCGGTGGCGGTCTGGGACACAAGCCGCGCGAGTCTGTCGTGGTGGAAGAGTTCATCCCGGAAAGCGAAATTCTGTTTGCGCTGGAGGCGCTGGTATCCCTGCACAACAAATATTCCGACCGTACCAAGCGTGCCAAATCGCGCATCAAGTATCTGGTGGAGCGATTCGGCGAGCAGGGTTTTCTGGAGAAGTATCGCGAGGAATTTGAACGCACTCGTCAGGCACTGGCCGATCAGCCCTATCCGCAGGGTGAATGGCGCGAGCAAACCGGTGTTGAATTTCCGGGACAAGGCGCACCGCGCACGCTTTTTGAGCAGCATCAGGACGGGTTGTTCGTGTTGCCGGTGGCGTTGCCGATTGGTGATGTGACGGCGGCACAATTGCACGGCATGGCTCAGCTGCTGCGCAGGCATGGCTTGAACGAGATACACAGCACACAGGATCAGAATTTTGCCATCCTCAATGTGCCGCAGGACAAAGTGGGCGCACTGCGCACCGGACTGGCCGAAATCGGCTTGTTCGGACCGGTTGCAGGTGACAACGTGACGGCGTGCCCGGGCACATCGACCTGCCGTCTCGGTATTACCGCCAGCACGCTGGCTGCTACCCGGCTTTCCGGCGGAAGCGCCGATCTGCGTATTCGCGTGTCCGGTTGCCACAACGGTTGCGCCCAGCCGGAGACTGGCGACATCGGTATTTACGGTGAAGGCAAGCGTATGCACGGCAAGCTGGTGCCGCATTACCAGATGTATTTCGCCGGCAACGGCATGGGAGGCGGTGCGCTGGCGCTCAAGGGGCCAAGCCTGCCGGTGGCGCGTATCGAAAAAGCCGTGGCACGGGTGCAGCAGGCGCATCTGGACAGCGGGGAAGTAAGTTTCTTTGCCTGGGCTCGCGCGCAACAGCCCGATTACTTCAAGCAATTACTGGCCGATTTGGCTGAAGTGAAGGCGGAAGAATTGGATTCTGTAATGCGTGACCATGGTGAAACGGCTGATTTCCGCGTGTTGCAATTGGGCGGCGGCGAGTGCGCAGGCGCAACGCAAGTGTTGATCGGTGCGAACTTCTTCGAGGCCGCACATGAGCGTGCCTATCGCAACGCACTGGTATTTCAGCGCAAGTACTTTGAGGCGGCGCAGTGCAACGAGGCGATCCTGCGCTTGCTGGGTTCCGGTCTGGCGCAATTGTTGGGCGGCATGCGCCAGGACGATCTGGACAAGCTGGCTGTGCAGTTGCAGCAACGGGTTCCCGGCGCAATCGCCGATGAATTCGAACGCGTGGTCGCTGCACTGGTTGGCGCAGAAGATATCAGTGTCGAGGCGCTTGAGCCGATCAGCGCAGCGGTGGATGGCTGGACGGTGAAAGTGGCGAAATTCGCCACTGAAAAAGACGCGCAACTTGATTTGACCGAAGCCGCAGGTGGCTTGCTGGTCTAGGAGATGAACATGCAAGAGAAGATTGATCAGGCAGTGGCGGTGTTGCGACAGGCGGTGAACGATTTCGCCCCGGTTTGCTTCGCCAGCAGCCTGGGAGCGGAAGACATGGTGCTGACCGATCTGATAGCCAAACACGGGCTGGATATCGAAATATTCAGCCTGGATACCGGGCGTCTGCCGCAGGAAACCTATGAACTGATGCAGGCGGTGTCGGAACGCTACACGACACCGCTGAAGGTTTATTTTCCGGACAACGCGTTGGTGGAGAACTACGTCGCCCAGAACGGGGTGAACGGTTTTTACGGTAGCGTGGAATCACGCAAAGCCTGTTGCTTTGTGCGCAAGGTCGAGCCCTTGCGCCGGGCCTTGAACGGCAAGGGGGCATGGGTGACCGGCTTGCGCCGCGATCAGGCCGTCACGCGCGGCAATCTGGAAATATCGTCGTTTGATGCCGACTTCGGCCTGCAGAAATTTAACCCTTTGCTGGAATGGTCGCACAAGGAAGTATGGGCCTACATCAGACAAAACGATGTGCCCTACAACAAACTGCACGACCAGTTTTACCCCAGTCTAGGCTGCGCGCCCTGCACCCGTTCGGTTACGCCGGGTGAAGATATACGCGCCGGACGCTGGTGGTGGGAAAACCCCGACAGCAAGGAGTGCGGATTGCACGTCAGTGCCACACAAAAAATAGCTCATGGAACAGGTGTTTCGGCGTAGCCCAAGAGTATAGGGTCTTGAGTCGGGTTTTTAGCCTGACCTTTTAAAAGGAAGTAAACGATTATGAGCAATCACATTTTTACCCATCTGGATGCGCTGGAAAGCGAATCGATACACATCATGCGCGAGGTCGCGGCAGAGTGCAAAAATCCGGCGTTGCTGTTTTCCGGCGGCAAGGATTCCATCGTGATGTTGCGGTTGGCGGAAAAAGCTTTCCGTCCGTGCAAGTTCCCGTTTCCGCTGGTGCATATCGACACCGAGCATAACTTCCCGGAAGTGATACAGACGCGGGACAAGCTGGCAGCGGATCTGGGCGAGCGCTTGATCGTGCGTTCGCTGGAAGGCTCCATCGCGAAGGGAACGATCGTCATCAAGAATCCCGATCTGCCGCGCAATCCGTATCAGTCGGTCACGCTGCTGGAAACCATAGAGGAATTCGGTTTCGATGCCTGCATGGGCGGTGCGCGCCGCGATGAAGAAAAGGCGCGCGCCAAGGAACGCATCTTCTCGTTCCGCGACGAATTCGGCCAATGGGATCCGAAGAATCAGCGCCCGGAACTGTGGGATATTTACAATACCCGTGTGCATCAGGGTGAAAATATCCGCGTGTTCCCTATTTCCAACTGGACGGAACTGGATATCTGGCAATACATCGGGCGCGAGAATCTGCATATTCCGAGCATTTATTACGCGCATGAGCGCGAAGTGATACGGCGCGGCGATTCGGTTATCCCGGTATCCGATCTGGTGCAGCCCAAACCGGGCGAAAAGGTCGAAGTGCTTTCTGTGCGTTTTCGCACCGTAGGCGACGTGACCTGTACCGCACCGGTGGAATCGACCGCCAGCAATGTAGATGAAATCATTGCTGAGACCGCGACCACCCGTATCACCGAACGCGGTGCGACCCGCATGGACGACCAGACTTCAGATGCGTCTATGGAATTACGCAAAAAAGAAGGTTATTTCTAAAGAACGGATTAAGATTTAGAGGCATACATTATGAGCGACACGACACAATTACTACGTTTTATCACCGCAGGCAGTGTGGACGACGGCAAGAGCACGCTGATCGGCCGTCTGCTGCATGATTCCAAATCGATCTTCGAAGATCAGTTTTTGGCGATTTCCAAAACCAGCGAAAAGCGCGGCATGGCAGCGGTGGATTTGTCCTTGCTGACCGACGGTTTACAGGCCGAGCGCGAGCAAGGCATCACCATCGACGTGGCCTACCGCTACTTCGCCACGCCCAGGCGAAAATTCATTATCGGCGATACGCCGGGGCATGAGCAATATACGCGCAACATGGTGACCGCCGCTTCCACCGCCAATCTGGTGGTGATTCTGGTTGACGCGCGCCGTGGCGTGCTGGTGCAGACGCGCCGCCATACCTATCTGGCCAGTCTGGTCGGCATCCCGCACATCGTGCTGGCCGTCAACAAGATGGACATGGTCGATTACGCTGAAGCGCGCTTCAACGAAATTTGCGCCGAGTATCTGGCTTTCGCCGCGCAACTGGGTTTGCACGACATTACTTGCATTCCATTGTCGGCTTTGGTCGGCGACATGCTGGTCGATCGCGGCGACAAGCTGAACTGGTATCAGGGGCCGACCCTGATGGAGTTGCTGGAAAATGTCGAGATAGATCACGACGTGAATACCACGGATTTTCGTTATCCAGTGCAATGGGTATGCCGCCCGCAGACTGATGAGCATCACGATTTTCGGGGATTTATGGGGCGCATCGAGGCGGGGGAAGTGTCGGTGGGCGACGAGATTACCGTTCTGCCCGGTGGCCGAACCAGCAAGGTAAAAGAAATCGTCACTTATGACGGCAACTTGCAGACCGCTTACGCACCGCAATCCATTACGCTCAGGTTAACCGACGAGATCGATATTTCGCGCGGCGACATGTTCGTCAAGGCGGATTATCTGCCGACGGTTGCCAAAGAGTTTGAGGCGATGCTGTGCTGGTTGTCCGAAACGCCGCTGGACAAGAACCGTAAATACCTCGTCAAACACACTACGCGCACGGCGAAGTGCCTGTTCTCCAGCATCGACTATCGTGTGGATGTGAATACACTGGAACAGCATGTTAACCCGACGGTAAGCATGAACGACATCGTGCACGCATCGATAAAGGTACAGTCGCCACTGGTGTTCGATCACTACAACCGCAATCGCGCCAGCGGCAGCTTTATCGTGATTGACGAGGCGACCAATAACACGGTCGCGGCGGGGATGATCTCCTGATCACTGTTTGGTTTATTCCGGAAAAAGCCTGCACTTGTGCAGGCTTTTTTAGAACTGTTCGTTCTCGCCCAGATAGCGCCACTGTCCCGCTGGCAGCAGGCCTAATTTCACCTTGCCGATGCGGATGCGCTTCAGGCCGGTGACGGAGAGGCCGACCAGCTCGCACATGCGGCGTATCTGGCGTTTCTTGCCTTCGCGCAGCACGAAGCGCAGTTGGTCTTCGTTCTGCCAGCTTACCTTTGCGGGTTTGAGATATTCGCCGTCCAGTTTCAGTCCCTGACAGAGCAGAGCCAGGCCACTGCTTTCCAGTTTTCCCTGTACGCGTACCAGATATTCCTTGTCCACTCTGGAATCTTCGCCTATCAGTTGTTTGGCGACTCGGCCATCTTGCGTGAGTATCAGCAAGCCTTGCGAGTCAATATCCAGACGGCCTGCCGGGGCAAGCCCGATGAATTGGCTGCGGTGGAATTTGATCGGTGAGGGGTCTTCAGCCCAGTGTGTGGCTTCATCCAGTAGGGCGGAAGCGGGTTTGTAGCCATGCTCAGCCTGTCCTGACACGTAGCCGACCGGTTTGTTCATCAGGATGGTGACGCGTTGTTGCTGTGTGGTCTGGGCGGCGGTGCGCAAGGTGACTTGCTGCGTGGGATAAACCTTGGTGCCCAGCAGGCTGACGGTTTCGCCATCGACATCGACCCAGCCCTTTTCAATATAGCCGTCTGCCTCGCGGCGCGAGCACAGGCCAAGTTCGGACATGCGTTTGGAGAGTCGGATTTTTTCCATGAGTTGTAATGTTGCGATTGAGTCAAGGCGCGATTTAAGCACAAAGCAGCGTGCAGGGCGAAATTAAATGCAAAATCCCGCTTCAAGGCGTGCTGTTTCGGGGGGCATGGAGTTTATAAGGAGAGAATCAGTGCATCGCAGGCGAGATGAAGACGCGACCAGGGTACATGGCCTAGATACTTTGGCATATATGGCTGCTCGCATAAGCTGTGGTCTAATCCGGCAGCCATAATCCGTTGGCGGCAGGAGTGTCTTTTTGGTAATAGATTTTACGGTGGCGATGATATGAAATCTAAGCGTGTTCGTCCGGATACACAATTCATGCCGAGCTTTAGATGAAGCCCATGATATCTGTCCTTATCGTCGAAAACGACATGTTGCAGGCGGAAGCGCTTAAGCTTCAACTGATTGATTGCGGCTATCGGATTGCGGCTCTGGTGATTCATGGGGAGGATGCTGTTGAGCAGGCGCAGGCATTAGCCCCTGACGTGGTGTTGATGGACATCGTGCTGGCGGGGGAAATGGAGGGTGTCGAGGCCGCGCAAAAAATTCGTGAATCTTGCGATATTCTAGTACTTTATCTGACCGCCAACGCCGATGATGCGTTTTTCCTGCGCGCCAAGGTTACCGAACCTTACGCCTATCTGCTTAAGCCGAGTACACCCAGAGAAATTCAGCTTGCCATCGAAATCGCCCTGTATCGTCACAGCGCTGAACGAGAGGCGCGCGCCGCACTGGAAAAAGCCGTAGCGGAACGCACCGCTGAGCTTGAGCAATCACATCAACGCATTATCCATATTCTGGAAAGCGCTTCGGATGCGTTCATTTCGCTGGATAGCGATGGCTGCTATACCTACGTCAATGCCAAGGCAGGCGAGTTGTTTGGCCGCAAGCCGGAGGACTTGATCGGCAGAAAAATCTGGTATGAATTTGCCGAAGGCGTGGGCCAGCCCTTCTATGATGCCTGTCATAAGGCGGCGGCTGAACAGATGCCTGTCAAGGTTGAAGCGTATTGTCTGCCATGGGAGCGCTGGTTTGAATATCGTATTTTTCCTGCCAATGATTGCCTTTCAGTATTTTTGCACGACATCACCGAGCGCAAGGCGGCTGAAGATGCGATCCAGAATATGGCGTTTTATGACCCGCTCACCCAATTGCCCAACCGGCGGTTGTTAATGGATCGCTGCCGGCAGACATTGTCTTCCAGTGCGCGCAGTGACCGGCTGGGTGCCTTGTTGTTTATTGACCTTGATCACTTCAAGAACCTTAACGACACGTTGGGTCATGATATCGGGGATTTGCTGCTGCAACAGGTTGCGCAGCGCCTGACCTCATGCGTGCGGGAGGGTGACACCGCGGCACGTTTGGGCGGTGACGAATTCGTGGTGATGCTGGCTGATCTGAGTAGAAATGGCACTGACGCGGCCGCACAAACGGAGGAGATAGGTGCAAAAATTCTTGCCGCACTCTCACTACCCTACCAGCTTGGTGCGCATAAATACCACAGCACACCCAGTATTGGCGCCACGCTGTTTCATGGTCACCGGCAGGGAATCGATGAGCTGTTCAAGCAAGCTGATATCGCCATGTTTCAAGCCAAGAAGGCCGGACGGAATACATTGCGCTTTTTTGACCAGAAGATGCAGGATAGCGTCAATGCACGCGCTGCCCTTGAGAGCGATTTGCGCTGCGCGATTGAAACGCAGCAGTTTCAGTTGTACTACCAGGTGCATGTGGATAGTGCGCGTCACCCATTGGGGGCAGAGGCACTGGTGCGCTGGTTACACCCGGAAAAAGGCCTGATTTTACCCGCGCAATTCATCGCGGTGGCAGAAGAAACCGGGTTGTTGCTGCCCATAGGGCTTTGGGTGCTGGAAGAGGCTTGCGCACAACTCAAGGCATGGCAACAGCAAGCGTATACCCGGGATTTGATTCTGTCGGTAAATGTCAGCATCAAGCAGTTTCAACAACCGGAATTCGCGGCTCAGGTGCAAGCGGCCATGCAGCGCCATGCCATCAATCCGGGTTTGCTTAAGATGGAAATTACGGAAAGCATTTTGCTGGACAATGTCGAAAACATCATTACCACGATGAATGTGCTCAACAAAGTCGGTGTCCAGTTTTCACTGGATGATTTTGGTACCGGTTATTCATCCCTGCAATACCTCAAGCAGTTGCCACTCTTCCAGCTCAAGATAGATCTGTCGTTCGTGCGTGATATTGCCATCGACAGCAACGATGAAGCGATAGCGCGTACCATCAATGCCATGGCACGCAGCCTGAATCTGCATGTGATTGCCGAAGGTGTGGAGACGGAAGAGCAACGTCAAATCCTCCTGGATATTGGCTGTACAAACTTTCAGGGGTATCTGTTTAGCAAACCGCTTCCGATAGCGCAATTTGAAGCGTTATTGCTGCGCTGCGACCAACGGTAGCAGGTTTTTCGTTTTAGCGAATCTCGCCGCGCTTGCGGCATAGTGTCGGCGCTGTTATGTGCCAGGATAGTATGTGCGAGCGCCGAATCGGTTATGCTGCACGGGTTTCGTAACGCATCGGGTGGCGGGTTTTTGCATGGATTTACTGAATAAAGAAAACGGCCTGGCCTTGCTGGCCGGAGCACTTTGTGTGTTTGGCTTTGCACCCTTCGGTGTTTTTGTGATTCCGGTGGTGGCGCTGGCGGTGTTGTTCGTTTTATGGGGCCGCGCTGACACGTCACGGGTAGCCGCACAGCTGGGTTTCACCTTCGGTCTGGGATTGTTTACGGCCGGAATCGGCTGGATTTATGTCGCGCTGCACGATTTCGGCGGCATGCCGATGTGGCTGGCTGCACCGGCTACGCTGCTGTTTGCCGCTTTTCTTTCCTTGTTTACCGCGCTGGCCGCTTACTTGCAATCGCGTTTTTCCATGTCGTACGAGCTGCGTGCCGTGCTGGTGATGCCTGCCGTCTGGGTACTGATCGAATGGCTGCGCGGTATGATATTTACCGGTTTTCCGTGGCTGACGCTGGGTTACGCGCACAGTGACAGTCCGCTGGCTGGTTACGCGCCGTTGTTCGGTGTGTACGGTGTCTCGCTGGTGGCAGCAATATGTGCGGGATTGTTGGCTGTATTGTGGCGTGCGCGCTGGACCCGGCAGGGACGGGTGATCATGGCGATGTTCGTCCTGTTGTGGATAGCCGGTGCGCTGCTGCGCGGTATCGCCTGGACACAGCCTGAAGGTGAACCTTTTTCGGTCACCCTGGTTCAGGGCAATGTTTCGCAGGACATTAAGTTCAACGCAGAGTCACGGGCTGGCTCGCTGGATAGTTATCGCCGTCTAGTGATGCAAAACCCGGCACGCCTGACGGTACTGCCCGAAACCGCATTCCCGATGTTGCGCGACGAGGTGCCGCAAAGTCTGATTGAGCAGTTGCGCGAGCATGCCAAACGAAACAAGGGTGATGTGCTGGTCGGTGTGTTCGAGCGCGATCAGTTCGGGTATTACAATAGCGTGATTGCTCTGGGCGCATCCGAAAGCAGCTACGCGGCCGAACAGCTGCATTATCGCAAACACCATCTGGTGATATTCGGCGAGTTCATTCCTTTGCGGCCTATATTCGGCTGGTTGATCAATGAAGTATTGAATATTCCGATGGGTGATCTGGCGCGCGGCGATGTGCGGCAAGCGCCGCTGTCCGTGGCCGGGCAGCGTGTGGCGGTGAATATATGTTACGAGGATGTGTTTGGCGAAGAAATTATCATGTCCTTGCCGGAAGCCACGCTGCTGGTCAATGTGACCAATGACGCCTGGTACGGACATTCTCATGCCGCCGCACAGCACAATCAAATCTCGCAACTGCGCGCGCTGGAATCTGGCCGCATGATGCTGCGCGCCACCAATACCGGTGTGACCTCCATCATTGCTGTGAACGGTAAAGTATTACAACAGCTGCCGCAACATGAACAGGCTGTGTTGCAAGGCATGGTGCAGGGCTATCAGGGCATGACGCCCTATGCGCGCTGGGGTAATGCAGCGGTATTGCTGCTGGTTGCGCTGATGCTGGGTGGCGCGTGGATATGCTTGCGTAGGGTGGGCAACTTGCCCACGCGGAAATAAACGGTGGGCAGAAATCCCTGCCCACCCTACCGGTGAGAGTGATGAATTGGGTCTGTTATCTGCTGCGCTGCGCCGACAATACCCTGTATTGCGGCATCACCAATGATATGGAAAAACGCCTTGCCGCGCACAACGCGGGTATGGCGGCCAAATATACCCGGTCGCGCGGCCCCGTTGAACTGGTATTTGTGGAGAGTTGCGCGGACAGGTCAGCTGCATCAAAACGCGAGATGAGCATCAAAAAATTGACGCGGGCGGAGAAATTGGCATTGATCCAGGTTATTTCAGGGTAGCCGTCATGCGCCATAAACCAACTTCATCCCTAGACTAAATAATGGATACCCTTTCCTTATTACGCCGTGGACAACTGGCGGGAACACGGCGACTGGATTTGTCGTGCGGTTTGACGCAGTTCCCATCCGAAATTTACGACCTTGCAGATACGCTGGAAATTCTCAATCTTTCCGGCAATGCCTTGTCGTCCTTGCCGGATGAGCTGGGTCGGTTGCACAAGTTGCGGGTGATATTTTGTTCCGACAACCAGTTCGCCGAAGTACCGGAAGTCCTGGGGCAATGCCCGCAGCTGGACATGGTGGGCTTCAAGGCCAACCGGATACGCCACTTTCCCGCAGCCGCACTGCCAGTTGCGCTACGCTGGCTGATACTTACCGATAATCAACTGGACGTATTGCCCGCTGAACTGGGGCAATGCATACGATTGCAAAAACTGATGCTGGCGGGTAACCGATTGCAGCACTTGCCGGGTGAGATGGTCGCGTGCCGGAATCTGGAATTGCTGCGCATCTCCGCCAATCGTTTCGAGTCTCTGCCGGGCTGGTTGCTGGAATTGCCGCGCCTGTCCTGGCTGGCTTTCGCGGGCAATCCGTTTTCGGACGTGGCCGAGCTTGCAGCGGTTGCGAAACAGGATATTACCCATATCCACTGGCATGGGCTCGATTTTCAGCACAAATTAGGCGAAGGCGCGTCCGGCATTATTCACCGGGCCGAATGGCAGCATGCGCCGGACGGCGTAACGCCGGTTGCGGTCAAGCTGTTCAAGGGTGCGGTGACTAGCGACGGGTTGCCGCGCAGCGAAAAAGCGGCCTGTATTGCTGCCGGAATACATGATAATTTGATCCCGGTAACGGGCAAGATCAGCGGACATCCTGAAGGTGCGGCAGGTCTGGTGATGTCGTTGATCGACGAGAATTTCACTAATCTTGCCGCTCCGCCCAGCCTGGAATCCTGTACGCGCGACATTTACCCTGCTGACACGAACTTTACCCTGAATGCCGCTATTGCCATGGCGCGAGGTATCGCGGCGGCGATGGAACATTTGCACAGCCGTGGCATACTGCACGGCGATTTGTACGCGCACAATATGCTGTGGAACGGGCAGGGCGATTGCCTGCTAGGTGATTTTGGCGCAGCTTCCTTTATTTCGGATGAACGTCAGGGGCTGTTACTCCAGCGCATCGAAGTGCGTGCCTTTTCATGTTTGCTGGAGGAGTTGTTACAGCGCTGCACTGCGCCATCGCTGGCTAGCATAGAGGCGTTGTGGGAATTGCAACGCCGTTGCGGCCAGGACCAGATTGAAGCGCGACCCTTGTTTGCCGAGATTCAGCATGTTCTGGCGGGGGTGTCGGGGTAGTGCGCACGTAAGTCGTAACAAGGATAAGCGTCCTGAATGGCATCAGCGCCCCCTGGCATCGCTCCAGCGTAATTCGCATCGGTCATCGCCGGTGTAATAGGTTACGCCGCTTTGATGCATGACACAGTAGGTGGGCGAGACGATAGTTTCATTGAATACCATGTCGGCAGGGATGTGGGTGTATTCGAACAGGACGCTGCGGATGATCTTTGAATTGCGGCAAATGTATGATCCCCAGGATATCCAGGTAGGACCGATGATTTCGACGCCGGCTTCGAGGCAGACGCCAGAATCAATATAGACAGGGCCTTCGATCTTGACATTGTCCCAGTCGATGCGGGTGTTGATGCCAACCCATACGCCGGGGCGTACCTGTTTGCCGGGCATGCGTGTTTGTTCTACTTCGCCCTGCAATACGCGTTGCAGTACGTTCCAGTATCCGGGGACATGACCGATGTCTATCCAGTTAAATGAATGCTTCTGTGCGTAGAAGGGCAAGCCTTTTTCCACCAGTAAGGGGAATAGCTGGCTGCCGATATCGAATTCCGTATCGGTGGGGATGTACTGCAGGACTTCTGGTTCGAAAATGTAGATGCCGGTGCTGGCAAAATTGGAGCGTGCGTGTTCCGGAAGCGGCTTTTCCTGAAAGGAAATAATCAGCCCCTGATCGTCGGTTTCTACCACACCATAATCAACGACTGCGCTGCGAGGGACTTCAAGTGTTATCACGCTGGCCAACGCCTTTTTGCGCTTGTGCTCCAGTACGGCCGCGGTGAGGTCGAGATCAATCAGTGCATCGCCGCAGAGCACGATGGTCGTGGTATCAAAAAAGCCACCAAAATCCTGTATCTTGCGCATGCCGCCAGCCGAACCCAGCGCACGCGGGACGATTTCGCCATACTCATACACGCCCTCGTATGAGTAACCGATATTGACATTCCAGAGACGTCCGTTGCCAAAGTGATTTTCGATCCGCCAGTGTTTATAGCCGACGTTGACCATGATGTCTTCGATGCCATGTTTGGCAAGTATTTCAACCAGATATTCCATTACCGGTTTGCCCAGAATAGGAATCATCGGTTTGGGCAAATCCTGCGTGAGCGGACGAATACGCAAACCATCGCCTGCAGCCAGTATCATCGCTTTAATTTTTTTCATTTGCCACTTTCGTGTTCTAACGTCCTGCATAGGGCAAATCCGATGCAGCCCATGGGTAGATCATATCTCATGCAGCACACTGTTTTCTACTCTCTTGTGTTTTTTATGGATGATCTGGGCAAAAAACACTCAGTCAGTGACACATAGCTGCCTGACGGCGACTATTTGGCCTATGTTTTCCGCTGTGTGACTGTCCTGCACAGCTTCGCTTGCGCAGTATATTTTTCTTAGTTCTATCGTGTCTCATGCGGCGCGTTATAATCCGCCTTTCGTCCATCCGTTCCGGATAAAGCCATTACGCCATGTCACTTGCCAAGACTTATACCCTCGCCGATGTAACCCGCTGGTACTCCATGCCTGAGTTGCACAAGGCCAAGGCCTATCTGAATTCGATCACGCAACTGTCCGTGCAGTCTGGGAAGATTACGGCGCAGGTGAAAGGCACGGCCAAGCATCCTTATGCCGTGGAAATTTTCTTTGAAGAAGATATGGTCGGTGCGCAAGGCATCAAACCGATGTGCAGCTGCCCGGTCGGATACAAATGCAAGCACACGGCGGCGGTGCTGTTGTCGGCGCTGTCCCTGCCGCGCACGCCGACGGTGAATCCGGCTTTGCTGGAATGGGTAGAGGCGTTCCGCAAGGCGCAGGCCGTGCCAGTCAGGAAAAAGGCCAAGCCGGCGTTGCGCACCGAACGTTTATGCTATGTGTTGATGAAGTCTATTAATTCAGATAGTTATATCGTCGGGATTTATAAGGCGAAAATGTCGGCTGACGGGCAGTTGCAGGGGCAACTCGAAGAATGGAGTAACGTGGAGCGCGCGCTGATCAAGCCGCCCCAGTTTGTCACGGACGAAGATTTGCCCATTTTGCGATTGTTGCTGAGACAGCGTGATAAATATGACGGCAATATCGTCATGGGCAAGCAGGGTAATGAGATTCTGCTCGGCTTGCTGGAGTCGGGACGATTTTTCTGTATGGAACGAATCGCCGGTAATCGTTATGTCTTGTCCGCCCCGATACGTCTCAGGCAGGGTGAGGTGCGCGAGGCCAGGCTGGATTGGGGGGCGGACGAGTCCGGGCGCATGGTTCCAAAAATCATCCGCAGCGGCGCGGCAGTAGCGGTATTGCCTTTGCAGGATGCAACCTGGTATCTGGATGCAAAATCGGGCGAAATCGGTTTGTTGAAACTGGCGCAGACGCCGTCGCAAATCGCGCAGTTGTTGAGTATGCCGCCGCTCAGGGAAATTGATGTTTCGGTGGTGTCAGAGGTGCTGCGTGAGATGGTTCCCGATTTGCCTGCACCCAATACCAGCAGGCTACGTACCCTCGAAGCACCGCTCGCGCCCACGCTGTTGCTGGAAACCTCTGTTCCGGCCTATATGGGGCGATTTCGCGGTTATGGCTTCGGAACTCAGGTGCGTGACTGGATACGCATAAACTTTCGTTATGGCGATGCGCTCATGGCTATCGATCATCCGGGTGAGTTTGTCTCGCTGGCAAATGGCGAAACCGTGCGCGTGCAGCGCGATCAGAACCTGGAGCAGCGTTTTCTCAAGTCGTTGCGCGACTACGGCCTGGAAGAAATGCCGCGCTTTGGTTTGTCCGGGGTGACGCTTGATCAGCCCGTGTATGTGCTGGAAAGTGAAAAGGCCTGGCCGCAGTTCATGCAGCACGTCATCCCGCAGATGCAGGCGGCGGGATGGCAGATCGTCATTCCGCAGGGATTTCGTCATCACATGCTGGAAGTGGAAGCCTGGGTAGGCGAGTTCGACGAAAAGGAAGATGGCTGGTTCAGCCTGAACATGGGTATTGTGGTCAATGGTCAGCGGCTGGCGCTGGCGCCGTTGTTGCACGAATTGTTCAAGGTCGATCCGCGCTGGCTGGATGCGATTCTGCTGGAAAGAATGCGGGATGACGAGGCCATCGAGTTGCAATTACCCGAGGGTGGACGCGTGAAGGTGATGGCCGAACGCATCAAGCCGCTGGCGCGCACACTGATCGAATTGTTCGACGGCAAGATGGGTAGTGAGGAAATTCGCCTGTCCCGTTATGATGTGGCGCGCATCGATGCGCTGGCTGGGATGGGACGCTGGCAGTTCAAGGGGATAGATGCAGTCGCAAGTCTTGCCGCGAAACTCAAAAATACCACGGGTATTCAGGCTGTGCAGCCTCCCGAAGGCTTTGCGTTGCAACTGCGCCAGTATCAGCTGGAAGGGCTGGCCTGGTTGCAGTTTCTGCGTGAACAGGGGCTGGCCGGCATACTCGCGGATGACATGGGTCTGGGTAAAACCGCCCAGGCTCTGGCGCATCTGCTGCTTGAGAAACAGTCGGGACGAATGGACAGGCCCTCGCTGGTTGTATTGCCTACATCTTTGATTTTTAACTGGAAACGTGAGGCGGAACGATTCGCGCCCCAGCTCAGACTGTTATCCTTGCATGGCAAGGAAAGAGCCGAGCATTTCCCGTTGATTGCCGAATACGATGTCATTCTCACCACCTATCCCTTGTTGTGGCGGGATGAAGCGGCTTTGCTGGAACACGATTATCATCTGTTGATCCTGGATGAAGCGCAAACAGTAAAGAACGTCTCCAGTCAGGCTGCACAAGTGGTGCGTAAGCTGAATGCGCGCCATCGACTGTGTCTCACCGGAACACCG
This sequence comes from Gallionella sp., assembly GCA_030652475.1. Classification (GTDB taxonomy): domain Bacteria; phylum Pseudomonadota; class Gammaproteobacteria; order Burkholderiales; family Gallionellaceae; genus Gallionella. The sequence continues at coordinate 55,601 of JAUSAO010000108.1, forward strand.
CTGGAAAATCATCTGGGCGAGTTGTGGGCGCAGTTCGACTTCTTGCTGCCGGGTTTGCTGGGTGATGCCAGGAGTTTTACCAAAACCTGGCGCACACCGATTGAAAAACAGGGCAACCGATTGCGCCGCGACCTGCTGGCTCAGCGCGTACGGCCTTTCATCATGCGGCGCCGCAAGGAAGATGTGGCCACGGAGTTGCCCCCCAAGACATTGATCGTGCGCACCGTCGAATTGTCGGGCGGGCAGCGTGATCTTTACGAAACAGTACGCATCGCGATGGATCAGCGTGTGCGCGAGGAAATCGCCGAAAAAGGCTTTGCGCGCAGCCACATCATCCTGCTCGATGCCTTGCTCAAGTTGCGTCAGGTGTGTTGCGATCCGCGTCTGCTGAAACTGACCAGCGCCAAAAAAGTCAAGGAACGCGCCAAACTTGATTTGCTGATGGAAATGTTGCCGGAGCTGGTGGACGAAGGCCGGCGTATTCTGGTGTTTTCGCAATTCACCTCAATGCTGGAATTGATTGAACTGGAGTTGACGAAAGAAAAGCTGGCGTATGTGAAACTCACCGGCGATACGCAAAACCGCGAAGCCGTGGTGTGCCGTTTTCAGGATGGCGAAGTGCCGATTTTCCTCATCAGCCTCAAGGCGGGCGGCGTGGGGCTGAATCTGACCACGGCCGATACCGTGATCCACTATGATCCGTGGTGGAATCCCGCTGTCGAAAATCAGGCCACGGATCGCGCTCACCGACTGGGACAAACCAAGAATGTGTTCGTCTATAAACTGGTGGTGGCAGGCAGCATTGAAGAAAAAATCCTGGCACTGCAAGAGAAAAAGGCCGAACTCGCTGCCGGCATCCTGTCCGAAGATAGTGCAGGTCTGACCAAGTTTGGCGAAGCCGACATCGCTGCCTTGCTGGCACCCTTGCCAGGCGACGGGGACGAGTAGCGCCACGTGCTGCGCGGATGAGTGGTAAGGCATAATTCGGATAGCGCGAACGTCCGGCGAATGATCTGTTGCAGCGTGTCGTAAGCGGCAACAGACAGGGATAATGTTTTCCCGGATGAAGGTACGGTCACTGATATTTCTGTTTAATTGTTCCGGGGAGGCAGCATGAAAAAAAACGCAATATTGATCGGCCTTGGACTGTTGATTGTGCTGATTTTTGTCGGCAATGCTAGCGAGCGCTTCTACCGGCTGAATTTTATCGATCAACTGTCTGCTGTCTTGTATGACTACAGTTTGCAGCTAACCATGCCGGATACACTGGATGAGCGTATTGTCATCCTCGATATTGACGAAAAAAGCCTGCAGGAAGAAGGTCGCTGGCCGTGGAGCCGTGATCGCCTGGCGCTGCTGGTGGATAAGTTATTCGATAACTACGGTATTGCAGTGGCCGGATTTGATGTGGTGTTTGCCGAAAAGGATGAGAGTTCCGGGCTTAAGGTATTGCGGCGGCTGGGACAAAATCAGCTTAAGGGCAATACGGAATATCAGAGTGTTTTGACACACATACAGCCACAACTCGAATATGACACGCTGTTTGCTAATAAAATCAAAAACCGCAAGGTGGTGCTGGGATATTACCTGAGCAATCAGCAGGAAAAAAGTCTCTCCGGCATGCTGCCTGACCCGGTATTTCAGGCCGGTTCTTTCAAGGATAGGCCCATCGCGTTTATTTCGTGGAATGGCTATGGCGCCAATCTGCCTGAATTGCAGCAGGCTGCTGCCAGCGCAGGACACTTCAACCCCATAATAGATGCAGACGGCGCGGTCCGGCGTGTGCCTATGCTGGCTGAATATAACGGTGCGTATTACGAGTCGCTTTCCATGGCGGTGGTGCGTACCCTGATAGGCAACACAAATGTGTCGGTTCATTTTTCTGACAACGGCGACAACGATTATGCGGGACTGGAATGGCTGGGACTGGCCGCTGTTGGCGGTACGCTGAAAATCCCGGTGGACAGCAATGTGGCAACATTTGTGCCTTATCGTGGCAAGCAGGGCAGCTTCCGCTATATTTCTGCTACGGATGTGCTGCATGATCGTGTCAAGCCCGAACAACTCAACAACAAGATCGTGCTGATCGGCACGAGTGCGATAGGGCTGCTGGATAATCGGGCTACCCCGGTGTCCGAGACTTTCCCCGGGGTGGAAATACACGCCAATATGGTTGCCGGTATTCTTGATCAGAATCTGAAGCAGCACCCGGCTTACATGCTGGGTGTTGAAGTGATGTGGTTGCTGCTGACGGGTATTGTCCTGAGTTTATTACTGCCGAGGCTTAGTCCCGCCAATGCGATGCTGGTCTCACTCTTTATGTTTTCCACTACGGTAGGCGTGAGTTTATCCCTCTGGCAATACGGCGATTTGCTGATGCCGATGGCGAACAGTCTGGTAATGATTACCCTGTTGTTCGCGCTGGATATGTCCTATGGTTATTTCGTCGAAGCGCGCACCAAACGTCAGATTACCGGACTGTTCGGGCAATATGTGCCCAGCGAAGTGGTGGAGGAAATGAGCCATCATCCCGAGAGTGTCTCCATGAAAGGGGAAAGCCGTGAGATGACGATATTATTCTCGGATGTACGCGGTTTCACCACGATATCGGAGGGGCTGGGTCCAGAAGAATTGACGGAGTTGATGAACGAGTTTTTGACGCCCTTGTCGCGCGTTGTTTACAAACACCACGGCACGATAGACAAGTACATGGGCGACTGCATCATGGCATTCTGGGGTGCGCCCTTGCTGGATACACACCATGCGCGTGATGCCATACTGGCCGGCATCGAGATGCAGGCGACGCTGGATACTTTGCAACCTCATTTCAAGGAACGCGGCTGGCCGGCAATTCATGTCGGTGTTGGTATCAATACCGGCAAAGTCAGTGTCGGCAATATGGGCTCAGAGGTGCGTGTCGCCTATACCGTGATGGGTGACGAGGTAAATCTGGCATCGCGACTGGAAGGCATCACCAAACAGTATGGCGTGGGTATCGTTGTCGGTGAACATACCCGGAATGCCGTAACAGACTTTGTTTATCGCGAGCTTGACCATGTGCGGGTAAGAGGGAAAAACGAACCGGTGGCGATATACGAACCGATAGGACTGATCAGTGAAGTGCCTCAGAGTATGCAGGATGAAGTGGCGTTGTTTCATGAAATGCGGCGTCTGTATTGTGCGCAGGAATGGGATCAGGCCGAGTTGCAGTTGATGAATCTGCAAAGCCTGTCGCCCGACACCCGGTTGTACGGCATCTATGCCGAGCGTATCGCCCATTTTCGCAAGAATCCGCCTGCCGCAGACTGGGATGGTGTGTTTGTGTTCCAGACAAAATAGCAGGAACGGCACCAGAATTTAATCTGAAGTAAAAACTGCGTTAGATCAACCTAGAAAAAGCTGTTATCCACGAAACCCACGAAACGGTTTTAGCAGGCAATCCGCAAAGCGGATGCTCGCAAAAAACACGAACAAATTCAAATGCATATCCTGATTTGTTGCATCACCCGTTGGGTGCGTTGCTCAATTTATGTAGTCGATTGTTTTCTTTCGTGA